>JAJDZR010000297.1 GCA_022824545.1 Chloroflexota bacterium | reverse complement strand
ATCGGTGGCACCGAGGAGACGACGACAGGGGTGATTCGGCTGCGGAGCATGGAGGCCGACGGCGCGCTTCAATATCCCATCGTGGCCGTCAACGAGGCCGATACAAAGCACTTCTTCGACAATCGCTACGGTACGGGCCAGAGTACGCTCGACGGCATCATCCGCGCGACGAATGTGCTGCTCGCCGGCAAGAACGTCGTGGTCTGTGGCTACGGCTGGTGTGGCCGCGGCGTCGCCAGTCGGGCGCGCGGCATGGGCGCCAGCGTGATCGTCACCGAGATAGACCCGACCCACGCGCTGGAGGCGCTGATGGAGGGCTACCGTGTGATGCCCCTGGTCGAGGCGGCCCGGATCGGTGACGTATTCGTCACCGTCACCGGCAACCGTAGCGTCATTGGCGCCGACCATTTCGCGGCGATGAAGGACGGCGCCATCGTCGCCAACTCCGGCCACTTCAACGTGGAGATCAACATTCCGGCCTTAGAGAACATCGCCGTCAGCACGCGCGAAGTGCGACCGTTCGTGCAGGAGTACCTGACCGCCGACGGGCGCCGCCTACACTTGCTGGGCGAGGGCCGGCTCATCAACCTGGCGGCCGCCGAGGGTCACCCCGCCGCCGTGATGGACATGAGCTTTGCCAATCAGGCGTTGTGCGCGGAATACATGGTCATGCACGCTGCGTCGTTGGAGCAGCGCGTGTACACTGTGCCGGAGGGGATTGACCGCACCGTAGCCCGCTTGAAGCTCCAGGCCATGGGTGTCGAGATTGATGTCCTGACGCCGGAGCAGGAGCGGTACTTGGCCTCGTGGGAAGAGGGCACATAGCGGCATACCTACCCCCAACCCCTCCCTAAAGGGAAGGGGCTGAAGGTCGTCTCAATGACTCCCCTTCCCTCCAGGGAAGGGGCCGGGGGTTAGGTCCGGGCAGACCTTCATCAATTGCAGAGAGGAGATGGTCGGTGAGCACGACCTTCATGCAGGCGGAGCGGCTGCTATTCACGTCGGAGTCGGTGACGGAGGGGCATCCCGATAAGCTCTGCGATCAGATATCGGATGCCGTACTCGATTGGTCCATCGGGCAGAACTCGCACGCGCGGGTCGCCTGCGAGGCCGTGGCCAAGTCCGATGACGAGCACGACTGGATCGCCGTCTGCGGCGAGGCGACACCGTTGCCATCCGACGAGGTGGTGCATGACCTCGTTCGCAATACCTTGCGGCGCATTGGCTATACCGACCGCAAATACGGAACGAGCGACGCGGCCACCATCGCCGTGCGTATGACAGGACAGTCGGCGGACATCGCGCAGGGCGTGGACGACGCGCTGGAGACCCGTGGCACCGACGAGACCGAGGTCGGCGCCGGGGACCAGGGCATGATGATCGGCTTCGCCTGCACCGAGACGCCGGAGATGATGCCGGTGCCGATAGCCCTGTCCCATCGGCTCTGCCGCCAGCTCGCCGCAGTACGCAAAAGCGGCGAGTTGCCGTTTCTGGGCCCCGACGGGAAATCGCAGGTGACGGTGGAGTATCGGCGCGGCCGGCCCGCGCGGGTGGTCACGGTCGTCGTGTCCACGCAGCACGATGAGGACGCGAGTCAAGCGACGATCCGCGAGGGGGTCATCGAGCAGGTCATCAGGCCCGTGCTGGGCGCCTGGTGGCAGACACCGGAGCCGACCGTTCACGTCAATCCTACCGGCAGCTTTGTGATCGGCGGGCCGCGTGGCGACTGCGGCCTCACGGGACGCAAGATCATCGTGGACACGTATGGGGGCATGGCGCGCCACGGCGGCGGCGCGTTCTCCGGCAAGGATCCGACGAAAGTGGATCGCTCGGCGGCCTATGCCGCGCGGTACGTGGCGAAGAATATCGTCGCCGCCGGGCTGGCCGACCGGTTCGAGCTGCAACTGGCCTACGCCATCGGTGTAGCGGACCCGCTCTCTATCATGGTCGAGACTTTCGGCACGGGCGCCGTCGCGGATGAGAAGATCGTTGACCTCATCCGGCGGCACTTCGACCTGCGACCGGGCGCGATCATCCGCGATCTGCGCCTGCGGCGGCCGATCTACGAGCCGACGGCCGCCTATGGCCACTTCGGGCGCGACGACCTCGATGCGCCCTGGGAAGAGACCGACAAGGCCGAGAACCTCCGACTGGATGCCGGCGTTCCGGTGCCGAGTGGCACGGCCGCGGCCGCGGGAGCCTAGCAGCAGCTTCAGCTTTACCCTCGACTCCCTCCCTAGTCCCTCACAAGGTCCCTCACAAGGGTAGGTCCGCTGCGTCCGCTGCTCCACAGGAAAACCTGCCCCTGTGGAGTGGGGTGGCCATGGGGAGGCCGTGCCTCCGACTAGGCCTCACACTCTCCGGTCCGTGTTATGGTCCCAATCATGGGCCTACGTCGCGGGTTGTTGAGCACGTTCGCCGCCGGGCTGGTGGTAGCCCTGTCCTTTGGCGCCGGCTACTTTGTCGGAAGCCAGGAGGCGGCACAAGCACAGGTAGGGCCGTCGAGCACGGTCACACCAACTCCCGATCCGCGCGATGCCCTCACCCAGCCACCCGACGGTATTACCGAGCAGTTCGGCGTGTTCTGGCAGGTCTGGAACCTGATCCAGCGCGAATACGTCGCTGGGCCGATGGATCAGACCCAGCTTCTGTATGGCGCCATCCGGGGCATGCTCGAGAGCCTCGACGATCCATACTCCGTCTTCTTCGATCCGGCAACGCACAAACTGCAGCAAGCCTCGCTCGAAGGCACCTACGGGGGAATCGGCACCGCCATAGACCTGAAGGATGGGCGCATCACGATCATCACCGTTTTTGACGGATCGCCCGCCGCGGGGGCCGGCCTGCAAACGGGGGATGTTCTGTTGAGCGTAGATGGACGTGAAGTCACCGGGCTGAGCATGGCCGAGGTGGCCACGCTCGTCCGCGGGCCGGCCGACACGAGTGTCCGGCTTACGATCTCGCGGCCCAACGACTTACTTGAGGCGGAGACCCTAGAGTTTACCATTATCCGCCGGCGGCTCACCGTAGAGTCGGTGACCACACGGTACGCCGATGACGACCTGGCGATCATCAAGATCCGCACGTTCGCCGCGACCACACCGCGCCAGTTCGTCGCCGCGCTACGTCGGGTCCAAGAGGAAGGCGTCAAGGGGATCGTCCTCGATCTCCGCGACAATCCCGGGGGCTATCTCGGCTCGTCGGTAGCGGTGGCCAGCCAGTTCCTGCCGGCCGATACGGTCGTTCTGATCGAGCAGCTTGGTGACGGTGAGCGGGAGTTGCACAAGACGCGGCGTGACGGACGCTTGCTGGATATGCCGCTGGTCGTCCTCGTGAACAATGGCAGCGCCAGCGGTGCGGAGATCGTTGCCGGAGCGCTCGCCGACCATGACCGGGCAATCTTGATTGGCGAGACGACGTTTGGCAAAGGCACCGTGCAGGTTGAGCACGATCTGACGGATGGATCGGCGGTGCGAATCACCATGGCGCGGTGGCTCACGCCGGGTGGGCACGTCATCCAAGGCGTGGGGCTCACACCGGACGAGGTGGTGACACAGACGGCCGACGACCGGACCGAAAGGTTGGACCCGCCCATGGTACGGGCGCAGCAGTTGCTCCGCTCGTCCGCTGCCACACCAACACCCACCACGACCAGCTCAACGCCCTCCGTTACTGTGCCCATTCCCGTCAATAGATAAGGGCGTGAGGCGCAGCGCGGCCTACTGGCCGGATGGGGCGGCGACAGCCAGCGTGACTATCGTGCCTGGCTGCAGCGGTGAGCCGCCGGGTGGGAACTGCGAGATGACGGTGCCGGGCGGACGGCTGTTGTCCGGCTGGTTTACGAATTGGACGCCTAAGCCCAGGCGAGCCAACACCGCACCGGCCTCTTGGAAGTTCTGACCGACGAGGTTGGGGATTGTGGCCGGCTGCGACTCAGGATTCACGAAGAGCCGCACGGTTGCTCCCGCTGGCACCTTGGTGCCCGCTTCCGGGAACTGGGTGAGCACCACGCCGGGCGGCACGGTCTCGCTGAACGCTTGCTCGGTCACTACTCTGAGGCTCATAGCAGCTAACGTTTTAGTGGCCTCTTCGACCGGCAGGCCGACGACCGCGGGCACTTCGCGCTCGCTCGGCCCCAGGCTGACGGTCAGCTCGACCTGCTCACCGGAGCGTAACGGCTGCAAGGCGAGCGGAAACTGGCTAATGATCTCACCGGCTTCGTATTGATCGGAGTGCTCTTCCTCGATCTTGTACGGCAGGTTGCGCTCTTTCAGCCACGGCTCGGCCTGCTCCAGATTCAGCCCGACCAGTTGCGGCACGAGTGCTTCGTTGCCGGTGAGGGTCGGCGTTGGCGAGGGAACGGGTGAGGACTGGGCGGGCGGGGTGGCCGTCGGCGCCGCAACCGTCGGCACAGCGGGCGTGGGCCGGTCGAAAGGAGTCGAGGTGATAGGCATCAGGTTGAGCGAGCGGAAGAACGACAACCCTACGCCGGCCAAGATGATGATGAACGCGATGAAGACCAACGCGAGGACCACGATGCCCGGCGCCCCACTCCCGCCGGAACTGCCGCGATCCGTCAGTACCGCCGGTTGTGGAGCTTGCTCCGGCGGCCTGTAGTCATCCTCCGGCACCGGTTGTGGTATCAACGGGTCATCGTATTGCGGCTCAGAGCGTAGCCGCTCGCGTTCCTCGGTGATGGCCTTGGCCAAGTCTATCCCGTCTACATAGCGGATGTTTGGGTCCGCTGCGACGGCGCTGAGCACCAAGTGCCGGATATCGGGCGGGAACTCGGTGGGAAACTCCCACACCGGATCGGTTCGGGGCGGCGCGCGGCCGGTGATCAGCGCGTACAGGATGGCGCCGAGTGCATAGACATCGGACTCTGCGGTGGCCGGCTGGCCGGCCAGTTGCTCCGGGGCCAGATATGCCGAGGGGCGGGCGCCGGCTGCATCGGGCCGGCTCTGCTCCCCGGCGGCAACGATGGCGAGACCGAAGTCGCCCACCTTGGGCCGGTGATCCGTTGTGAACAGGATGTCGCTCGGCCTCAGATCGCCGTGGATCAAGCCGCGGCTGTGAGCGCGGCCTACGCCGGTGGCGATGTCGTGGGTCAGGTCCAGCGCCTCGTCGAGCGGCAGGGGCGCCGCGCGCGCGATGTATTCGCCGAGGCTCCCGCCAGGCATGTACTCCTCGACGAGGTAGGGGCAGCCCTGCTCTTCACCGAGGTCGTAGATCGGGATGAGATGGTCGTGTGCGAGGCGCGAGGCGCGTTCGGCTTGCTGCCGGAAGCGTGTACGTGCCGTCTCGGAGGCGGCAAGCTGGCGATGAAGCAGCTTGACCGCGACGGTGCGCTGCTCGGTGCGGTCGGTCGCCCGGAAGACCGCCGTGATACTCCCGGCGCCGATCCGTTCCCCTAGCTCGTAGCGGTCGGCCAGCAGCCGCGCCATGCGCGTATCCGAGTCATCCATGCCAATACGCCTTCTAGGTTAACGGCCGACGCCCGCTCCAGCACCTCACCTGAGCGGCCATCAGCCGGTGGCGGCCGCCACCGCGTCGGCTGACCGCGTACCTCGTATCGAGCGCAGCGAGATGACCTGTGACACTCCGTCGTCGGTGGCCGACACGCCATAGAGCGCGTCGGCACGCTCCATGGTCACGCGATTGTGAGTGATGACCAGAAACTGCGTCTTTTGGGCCAATTCTTCTAACGCCTCGCAGAACCGCACGACATTGGTTTCGTCGAGGGCAGCGTCAACCTCGTCCAGGACGCAGAAGAGCGTCGGGCGGGCGCGCAGCAAGGCAAAGAGCAAGGCGGCCGAGGCTAGGGCGCGCTCGCCCCCGGAGAGGGCCGCGAGTGGCTGGCGACGCCGGCCGGGGAGCCGCACGTCAAGCTCGATACCCCCGTCCGGGGAGGTATCGTCCACGACCAGGCGGCCCTCGCCGCCCAACAGACGCCCGCAGTAGTCGCGGAAGTGCTCGCCGACGACTGCGATGTTGCGGTTGAACTCGCTCGCCAGTCGCTGGTCCACTTCGGCATGCAACTGTTCGAGCCGCCGGGCCGTCGCCTCAATGTCGGTCAGCTGGGTCGTCAGATGCTCCAAGCGGGCGGCCAGCGCCGCATGCTCCTCGACCGCCAGCTGATTGATCGGGCCGAGGTTGTGCAAGCGCCGCCGCAGCCGGTCGGCTTGCTCGCGTAGCTGCGTTGGCGATGAGCGGGCCGGCGCCAGCTCCGTCGGCACGGCGCCCAGATCGCGCGCAGCTTGCTCCCGGAGCACCGCCTGCCGCTCCGCTAGTGCCTGCAAGCGCGTCTCCGCCGCCTCACCGCGGCTGGCGAGCGTGGTGGCGCGGGCGCGGGCCGCCGAGAGCGCATCCGCCGCCTCTTGGAGCGTTCGCTCGGCTGCGCTGGCGGCGTGCTGGTGCTCGCGCAAGGCCTGCTCGGCGGCTACCAGCTCCGTCTCGGCCGCGGCGAGCGCCGCGCGGTGCCGGTCAACCGTTTGCGCTTGCGCGGCGGCTGCGGCGCGGGCGGCGCGCTCGCGTTCGGCGGTAGCGTCTTGCGCGGCGCGGGACGCGCTGCGGGTGGCGGCCGCCACTTGCGCTGCCGCCGTCTGCGCGGCCTGCCGGGCCACGGCAGCCTCCGTCTGCACGGTCGCTTTGCCGGCCTGTAGCTGGCGCAGCGCCTCCTTTGCCTGCCGGTCTCGCCTGGCCCGGGCGGCCGTCCGCTCCTGCGCGGCGGCGAGGGCGTGCCCGGCCTCTCGCTTGGCCGCCGTGTACTCGGCCTCGTCCGTCTCGCATTCCGCCCGGCTGCGTGCGGTTCGCTCTGCCAGGCTCCCCCACCACTGTCGGTCGCGCTTGAGGCGCTCCTGAGCCTGCTCGGCCTTCCGCAGCTGCGCGTCGGCCCGGTCTTGTTGTCGTTGTGCCTGGCGCAGGTCGAGCCGCTGAGTCCGCTCCGTCTGCGCGATGGCCGTGAGTGCGGCGCGGCGTTCCTCCACGACCGCCAGCCGTGCTTGGTGCTCGTCTGTCAGGCGCGCTACCGCAGCGTCACATTCGCGGACCTGCCGCTCGCGGGTGAGCACGGCCACTTCGGCGGGCGCTGCACTGCCGGCTGTAATAGTCCCCGGCGTCTCCACAAGCTCACCGCGCTCGGTGACGAACCGAATGCCGGCCTCCGGGGGAGCTTGCCGCACCAAGTCGAGCGCTCGGTCCAGGCTCTGCACCAGGTAGGTCCGACCGAGCACGCCAGCGAGGGCCGGTGCTGCTTCCGGCTCGCACCGAATCAGCCCGTCGAGCCAGCGCCCCCCGGTCAGTGACGGGCGCTCGGCGGCGGCCCATTGCTCCTGGGCCGGCCGGCGCTTGGCTACGAACGTGGTCCGCGGTCCGCCGCGCGTGGCGAGGTCCGTTGCCAGTCGGCCGGCGGTCGCCAGGTCCTCCACCAGCCGCCAGCGCAGGGCGGCGCCCAGCGTTGCTGCGACGGCAACCTCCAGGGCCGCCGGAACGTGCAGCCGCTCGACGAGCGCTGGCGCGTCCGAGCCACCGCCACTCTCGGCAGGCACAGCAGCCCCCTCGGCAGCGACGGTGGTCAGGACGTTGAGGCGCGTGCGTGCGGTCGCCAGCGCGCGGTCGGCGTGCTGTAGCTCGCGCTCTGCCTGTGTCACGGCCTCCTGTGCCGCCCGCCGCTGGCCGGTTGTCTCGGCGAGGCGACCGCGACAGGCGTGCAGTGCCGTTGCCGCCTTGTCGCGGTCCTGTTGCGCCTCCTGCCGGCACCGACCGTGCGCGGTCAGCGCCTCGGCAATGCGCGCCAGCTCGGTCTGAGCGTCGTGCTCGTCCTTGGCAATCCCGGCGCGGCGGCGGGCAACGCCGCGGAGTCCTTCTGCCGCTTGCGCCCGCCGCTGGCGCGCCGCCGCTTCGGCGGCCTGCGCGCGCTCTACTGCCAACGCGGCGTCCCGTTCGGCCGTTTCGGCCGCCGCGGTTTGGGTAGTGAGCGTGGCTAATTGCGCCTGCTGCCGCTCGGCTTGCTCCTGCGCTGCTGCTGCTGCCGTCCGCAGCCCGGGGAGCGACTGCTCGGCACTCGCCGCGCGGCTGGCGGCCGCCGCGGCGGCTTGCTGCCGGGTAGCCGCCTCGCGTTGCGCCGCTTCTTGCCGCGCTTCGGCGGCGACGACGTCGCGCTCGTGCCGGATGACCGCCTGCTGCGCGTGCCGTGCCCGGTCGGCGTGGGCAGCCCGCTGCCCGGCATCCCGTAGCGCCAGCGCCGTATCGCGCGCGGCGGCCATGCGCTGCGTTGCTTGCGCTACCGTCTCATCTGCGGCCGCCTGCGCCTCCTGCGCGGCGGTGACGGCGGCCGTGAGGTCGGTAAGCAGCCGTTCGACCTCCCACAGCTCGTGGGTGAGCCACTCGCCGAGCGTCGCTTGCCACTGCTCGCGCAGGCGTGCTTCCTGCTCGGTCCGCCGCGCTTGGCGGCGCAGCGCCGCGACCCGTGGCTTTAGCTCGGCGACGAGGTCGGCGACGCGAGCCGCGTTGCGCCGGGCCTCGGCAATCTTGTGCTCGGCTTCGGCACGTTGCAGGCGGTATTGGCGCACGCCCGAGGCGCCCTCGAACAACTCGCGGCGCTGCGCCGGCTTCAGACTAAGTGCTTGATCGGCCAAGCCTTGCGCCACCAAGGCGTGGCCATCCGGGCCGAGGCCGCCATGCGCCAGTAGCTCAAGGAGGTCGCGGAGCCGCACGCGGCTTTTGTTCAGGATGTATTCGCTCTCGCCGGAGCGGAAGGCGCGGCGGCCGACGACGACCTCGCGGAAGGCGACCGGCAGCCAGGTATCCTCGTTGTTGAGCGTGAGCTGCACATCGGCCAGTCCAGCGGGAGCGCGGCCGTTGCCGCTGGCGAACACCACGTCCTCGGCGCTGGCGATACGCAGGGCGCGCGGGCTTTGGCTGCCCAGCACCCAGCGAATGGCGTCGGCCACGTTGCTCTTGCCGGACCCGTTGGGGCCTACAATGGCTGTCACACCGGGCGCAAACTCCAAGAGCGTGCGCGTGGCAAAGCTCTTGAAGCCCTGAATGGTGAGGGATTGTAGTCGCACGCTATTCATCGCGGTGGGTCTGGTCCGCCAGCGGCTGCCATTTTTCGAGGGTGTGCCGGGCCGCCGCTTGCTCGGCGCGCTGCTTGCTTGGCCCCGTGCCCCGCATCGCTACCTCGGCGCCGATGCGGACCTCGACCTCGAACTCCTTGGCGTGGTCCGGCCCAAGGGCATTTACCACCTGATAGGTTGGTAGCAGCCCGCGCGCCGCTTGGGCCAGCTCCTGCAAGCGCGATTTCGAGTCTTTGCCGGGCGCCTCGGTATCGGCGGCCAGTACCCGCTTCAACTCCGGGACGAGCAGGCGATCTACGAGTGACCGCGCAGTATCCCAGCCGAGGTCCAGGTATACGGCGCCGATAATCGCCTCCAGCGCGGCGGCCAACAAACTCGGCCGAGAGCGCCCTCCGGCGGCAGCTTCCCCTTTGCTGATCCGAAGATAGTCTCCAAGGTGCAGACTGTGGGCTAAGCCGGCCAACGCGGTCGCGCGCACCACGGCCGCGCGCAGCGTCGTCATCTGGCCCTCGGCGCGCTCCGGGTACGTGCGGTACAAGTGGTCGCTCACTGCCAACTCGATGACCGCATCACCCAGGAACTCCAGTCGCTCGTTCGTTGCGGTGACGGTCGGGTCCTCGTTCAGGCTCGAACGATGGGTCAGAGCCACCTGCAAGAGGTCGCGGTCCAGTTGGGGCACGGTGAGGGCGCAAGCGAGCCGCGCGATGTCTTCACTCATCAATCGCCCGATTATAACGAAGCGTGATAGTATCGAGCGCCCCCGAAGGGATTTCGGGAGAGGGACCTAACCCCCGGCCCCTTCCCTCCAGGGAAGGGGAGTCAGCGCAGCAGCGCCTTCCCTGCGGGGCAAGCGGTCGGCGCGATGGCCTTTAGCCCCTCCCCTTTAGGGAGGGGGTTGGGGGTAGGTATGATCCACACAAAAATTACCCTTGTCGGAACAAGGAGCGAGCACGGGTGAATCTCGACGATCCGGGGACCTACGCGACCATTGACCCCCAGCAGATGGGCCGCCTCATTGCGGCGCTGCCGGACCATTGTGCCGCCGCCTGGGACACGGCACGGGCGGCGCTGCACTTACCCGCAGCCTATCGGCAGCCGGTCCAGGTCGTCGTGTTGGGCATGGGCGGCTCGGCGATTGGCGCCGACTTGGTGCGCGGCCTCTATCTCGACCGGCTTCCGGCGCCGCTCCAGGTCGTGCGTGGCTATGAGCCGCCCGCTTACGTCGGTCCGCAGACGCTGGTCATCGCCTGCTCGCACTCCGGCAACACGGCCGAGAGCCTGTCAGCCTTTGCCGCGGCCGAGCGGCGCGGGGCCAAGCTGATCGCGATTACCACCGGGGGGCAGCTGGCCGACCGGGCGCAACGGGCGGGTATCCCGCTCATCGAGTACACCTGCCCCTTGCCGGCCGACGGTCAAGGTGGTGCGGACCCGACGCGGCCGGCGCAGCCACGGGCGGCACTGGGCTACTCGTTTACGGCGGTGCTGGCGGTCCTGCACACCATCGGCTGGGTGCCCGAGGCCGAGAAGGACTTGCCAGCCGCTCTCGACTCCGTTCGTGCGGTCGGTGCCGAGTACGCGCCGCAGCGGCCGGCAGCGACGAACCGCGCCAAACAGTTGGCGCGGCGGCTGCGGCAGCGCGTCCCGATTGTGTACGGAGCGGGGTGGCTCGCGGAGGTGGCCCGCCGCTGGAAGGCCCAGTGCAACGAGAACGCCAAGCAGTGGGCGTTCCACGAGGAGTTGCCCGAACTTAACCACAACGCGGTCGAGGGCTACCAGTTGCCGGCCGCCGACACCGCGCCGCTCACGGTGGTCTCCCTGGAATCCGACCGCTATCCGCCGGCCATCCGCCGCCGCGCGGCCATCACGCGCCGCATCCTCGCCGAGCGGTCGGTCCCATGTGAGGTCGTCACCGTCACCGGACCCAATCGGCTCGCCGAGGTGCTCACCGCCGTCCATATCGGCGACTGGACCTCGTACTACCTGGCGCTGCTCAATGGCGTTGATCCCACGCCGGTGCCGACGCTGGAGTGGCTTAAAGCGGAGCTGGAGGGGGCGTGATTGGACCTAACCCCCGGCCCCTTCCCTGGAGGGAAGGGGGTCTATGCGGCGACGGTCCAGGGCAACTGAGGAGTCGTCATTCCCGCGAAAGCGGGAATCCAAGAGGGTTAAGCGTAGGCCAGAGCCACTAAGTGACTCTTCAAACGCACCTTTTGGCGATGTCTGCAATGCTATCCTTGAATTCTTTTATCCTCTCAGGATGTCCTCGGGGACGCCTCTTTCCACCACTCTCCGGCCTCATCATAATATATGAGTAGTGATGAATCTTTTCTGATCCGGGAGCACGCAGTCCTAGTCTTCTCATATGCCGGAGGATTTCATCGGCATTATTGCCGAGAGTGACGAGGATCTTAGGTGATCCCAAATCAACTTGCTTTTGCAAGACTGGAATCCACATTGCCGCTCTACATTTCAGGAATATCGTGTCCCTTCTTCGTTTACCTGCAATGTCTGGCCCCTTATCTACATTGGATATGTAACATGTCCATCCTTCGTCCTTCTTTGGGTCTCCCGCTTTTAGCCCTGCCTCCGTAATCGCCTCCCTCAGCAAATGGTCCCCTTCGCTTGCATTCCATTGCAGGTTTTCATTGAGATCGGGCTTCATAGCCTGCTTATCGAGTTGGGATAGGCTCGGATTTTCCGCAAGAAACCATACCGGAGCATGTATATCGCCGATAGAGCCGGTTAGCCAAGGATATTTCTCGAACCAATCGCAGAGACCATGTGCTTTTATAGCATCTTGTTGCTCTTGGATGATTTCCCGGATGTCGGACATGATCGGCGCTCCTCGCCGCAGGCGGCCAGTAAATGGTAACAAGCCGGGCGCCATAGGATGCTGCCCTGCCGGTGGATTCCCGCGTTCGCGGGAATGACGAGTTGGGACGGACGAGGGCTGGATTGCGGCTTCCGCCGCAATGACGGATGGAGGGCCATTTTCAGAGCAGTGACGGGCGAGACGCCAGGAACGACGGGTGGCCGACTCCCCCTCTCTATCGTTCGGCGATGGAGAGGGGGCCGGGGGGTGAGGCAGGCAGCACCCTACTCGATCAGCGCGACGAACTTGCGGCTGCGCGGGTCCAGTTCGTCAATGTCGGGGATGATGAAGCGGTTCCCGTCCACGTCCTCGAGCTGGACCGTCTTGGGCGTGAGCCAGAGCACCGTATCGGGACCCCACTTGACGACGAAGTCGCGTCCCCCGCGCTCCGTCCGCACGTCCCAGTAAAACGTGCGGTACTCCTGGCGCACGCGGTGAATGTGGCTGATAGCGCTGACTCGGTAGTACCGCGCCAGCTCCTCGGCGACCAGCCGCTGCGACGCGGCGTCCAGCCGGTCCACGGACTCGATCAGGCAGGCTTCCTTGCCCTTCCCGTCGAGGATGGACAGGTACCGGTGTTGGTCGCTCAAGGGGAAAGCGCAGACAACCTTTGCTCGCAGCACCGAGCGGTCGCCGTCAATCGTGGCCCGCAGGATGCCGTGTGGCCCCCGGAACAGCTGTACCCGTGTGGGGTCAACGACGCTCGCGGCCCCAGCCTCCGCCAACGTGCCCGACGCCGACGGCTCCGGGGCGGCTGCGTCCATATGGTCTTGCTCTGGAACTGTGGTGTTGCTCATGGTGCTTGTTTCCTTGTTGCTCCTCGACGTCGGCCCCCCTATGGTCCCCCCGCTGCGGCAGGGGGACGAGATTGTAGCGGCCAGCCCGCCGGAGGACGGCCATTCCCTCCCCTGGAGCTTGCTCCGGGGGAGGGTTAGGGTGGGGGCCATGACGCCCCCTATGGTCTCGCTCTAACCCGCGACGGCCTGAATGTTCGATACCTCCTGCTGCATCTTCACCAGGCGGGCGTAGATGCCGCCGCTCGCGAGGAGCTCGTCGTGGGTACCGACCTCGGCGAGCTTCCCGTCGTCGAGAACGATGAGGCGGTTGGCATTCCGCAGCGTGGAGAGGCGGTGCGCGATGGCAAAGGTCGTGCGCCCCTGTACCAGCCGGGCCAGCGCCTGCTGGATTTGGTGCTCGGTTTCGGTGTCTACGCTGGAGGTGGCCTCGTCCAGAATGAGAATGCGCGGATCGCGCAGGATGGCGCGCGCAATCGCAATGCGCTGTTTCTCACCACCGGAGAGGTTGCCGCCGTTCTCACCCACCCGCGTATCGTAACCGTCGGGCTTGGCCACGATGAACTCGTGGGCGTTGGCAGCGCGAGCCGCCGCGATCAGCTCGGCACGACTGGCCTCCGGCTTGGCATAGCCGATGTTGTCGGCGATGGTGCCGTTGAACAGGAACTGGTCCTGAAGCACCATGCCGATCTGACTCCGCAGCGACTCCAGCTGGAGGGCGCGAACGTCATGGCCGTCAATCAGAATCTCGCCGTGGTCGGCTTCGTAGAACCGGCAGATGAGGTTGGCAAAGGTGGATTTCCCGGCACCCGACTTGCCCACCAAGCCGATCATCTCACCCGGTTGTATGCTGACGGCGATGTCCTTGAGCACCGGCTTGCTGGGATCGTACCCGAAGGTCACGTCCCGGAACTCGACCGCGCCCTCGATCCGCGGGAGGGCGATGGCGTTCGGCTCGCGATACGGCTCCGGCTCCTGGTCCACGATCTCGAAGACGCGCTCGGCCCCGGCCAATGCCCGCGACATCCAGTTGTAAATCTGGTTGAACCACTGGAGCGGCCCGTAGAGCAGCCAGAGGTAGCCGATAAAGGCTACCAGCGTCCCGAGCGTGAGGTCGCCGACCATGACGGCGCGACCGCCGGCCAGCCAGGCCAGGAACGCACCGGAGCTGGTGATGAAGTTGAGGCCGGCGAAAGCGGTGAACCAGAGGCGCCCCTCACGAATAGTGATGTCGGCCAGGTCGGCGTTCTTGCGGCTGAAGCGCCGAATCTCGGCGTTCTCCTGAGAGAAGGCTTTCGCCACCCGGATACCGGCGAGCGACTCGCTGAGATGGGCGGAAAAGAGCGCCCAGCTCTGTGACACCTTGGCCCACAAGGGGCGCAGTCGCCCCCAGAGGGTGGCACCGCCAATGATTACGAACGGCGCCGGGATCAAGATAATCAGCGTCAGCTGCCAGCTGTAGAGCAGCATGATGAGCGTGATGCCGATGAGCATCAGCCCGTTCGAGAGGAGGTACGGTACCCCGTCCATCAGGAAGTAGTTCAGGTTATCGGTGTCGCGTGTCACCACGGACATGAGCACGCCCTTTTCGCGCTTGCTGTGGAAGAGCAGTGACAGTCGTTCCAGGCTGCGGTACAACTCACTCCGCACGGCGGCGGTAATGCGTGTGCTCAAGGAGGCGGCGAACCAGCCAGCCGCGACATCGGCGCCGCTGGTGGCAAGGCCGGCGCCAACCAAAGCGAGGACCATTAGAACCAGGAAGCCGAAGTCGCCGTAGTGCCCGCCGGTATTGGCACCCTCCACCGGCGGCGTCAGCACGCCGTCAATGATCGTCTTCTGGATCACCGGCGGCAGCAGTTGCACGCCCGTCTTGGTCAGGGCCAGCGTGGCCAAGAGCACCGTCTGCTGCCAGTGCGGGCGCAGGTAGCCCGCCAGTCGCAGCGCCATGGCGCCCTTGTGGACGCATTTCGGACATAGCCCGTTCTTCTCCGGCAACAGGCGCCCGCACTTGTCGCAGCGTAGCTTGGGCAGCTCATCGGTGATGGCGAGGGGTTGGCCTTTGGCGAGCTGCTGGATGCCGCGAGCGACCTCGGCAAACTTCGGCGCCTGCGAGCTGGTGTATTCGAGCACACTGCGCGGCAGCCCCTGCTGCTGGACTTCCAGGCGACCGCCGCCGACCAGAGTCTCCGTGGTGGCTTCCGTGATGTCGGCGAGGGGGATAGCCAGATAGCCGTCTTCACCCGCTCCGGTACCCGGCAGGACCACCACGCGCTGATCGGTGACGACAAGCCACCGCTCGCCGAAGGAGCCGTTGGCGCGCACGTCGGCCGCGGCGGTGAGCAGCACTTCCTCTTCCGGCTCTTTGACGTGCTCCCACTGTCGGGTGGCCACACTATGCAAGGGGTCAGGGAACGGCATGATGAGTAATCCTCCTCGCGGGCATTGCCCGCGGTGCCCCATCTCCGCTATGAGGTGGGGCGGTTGGTGAGCGCGACAGAGCGATGGCTTACGACATACGCACGCCTCCTGAACATGAGACGCAGCAAGCAGTCCCGGAGGAGGCCCCACGGTGGTGGGATAGATGGGTGACAGGGATGAAAAAACCGTGGGGGCGGTCACATCCCCACGGCTGGTCACTGGTCGGTGGTGTCTGATAGCTACATATGTATTCGACCAGACCTGGGGATGGCGTCGCGTGGGACGAGCGCCCACAGCAACGCGGGCACAGATCCGTTCCGGTGCCGATTCACTTGCGGACGCTCCTTTCTGTAGATTGGCGGCAACTGTGGCCGCGCGTAACCACCAATGATAGCAAGACATCCGGCCCGGCGCCACAACGAGCCGCCGGGCCGCAGCGGTGGAGGTGTGGCGACAGCCTAGTAGAGGCTTTCCTTGGTCGTGATGTTGCACCAGCGCATGGCGATCAGATAGTCCAGCAGCGCCGCGCGGGCCGCCGGCGTGCCGATCCGGTAGAGCGCGTGGACGGCGTGTCCGCGCGTGTAGCGGTTTTCGTCCTCGAACACGCCTTGCAGCGCCGGGACGGCGGCCTGGGCGTGCCGGCCGATCCGCGCCAGCGCGAGCGAGGCTGCTTGGCGCACCGGGGCATCGTCTTGCTCCAGCGCGTGGATCAATGCGGGCACTGCACTCGATCCTGATTGGCTGGTAGTGCCGAGGGCCACGGCCGCCGCCGGCCGCACCCGGTCGGAGCTATCGTTGCCGAGCACCGCGATCAACGCCGGGATCGCGTCTGCGGCCGCCAGCCCAATGTCACCCAACGCCTCCACCGCGGTCTCCCGCACCCACCACTGCGGATGCGTGGTGGCTTCGACAAGCGCCGGCACGGCCGCCGCGCCCATGGCGCTCAACGCATAGCTCGCGTTCCGGCGGACCAGCTCCGGCCGGGTCACGTTGCCCAGCTTGGCGGTCTGTCCGTGCGTGAGGGTTGCCTCATCCTGCCCCGGCAAGGCCGCGACCAGCGCGGGCGCTGCCGGCGCGCCGACCTCCCCAAGCGCGTAGGCAGCGTCAATCGCCACCATTTCCGACTCGTCGCTGAGGGCCGCTACGAGGTCGGCGATGGCTGCACTAGACTGCGGACCGTGGCCGTTCTGCATCCCATTGACCTGGCCGGAGTGCCACGCCCACTGGCTGGCGCGTAATTCGCGATGCGGCTCGTCACCCGGCAGCGCCCATTCCGCGCCGCTGCCGTCCCAGCTGGGACCGGTCGGCTCCTCGATACGGTCGAACAGGAACTTCATCATGTACCGTTTCTTGTCGCTGCGGTTTTCCGTGGCGCCGTGCCAGATGTCGTATTCGGCGATAGCGACCGTGCCCGCTTCGACGACCAAGGCCACCTCCGCGGCAGGATCGTCGGTGGGGCGCGTGTTGTAGATGTAGCTGCCGGGCAGCACGGCCGTCGGTCCCATCTCCAGGGTGGTGTCCTGGGGGTAGTAGAGGGCAAAGATGCGGCGCGTGCGGTGGCTCTTGTGCATCCCGGCGTCTTTGTGCAGGTTTTGGGCCGGAGTGCCCGGCGCGTTGTAGTGGCAGTGGCGGTGCGGCCACATGAAGTAGTTTGGTCCTAGCACGCTGGTCAGCGCGCCGTTGACCACGGGATCATCGAAGACCTGGCGGAGCGCCGGAATGCGGGGCAGCAGGTTGTTGCCCGGGTTGAACTCCGTCTCGAACACGGTTTCGGTCTGCCGGTAGATCGCTTGGTGGAACTCGTCGGGCAGGCGCGGCTTGACGAGCACGTAGCCGGTGCGGATAAAGTCCTGCATCTGCTGGTCAGTGAGCTTCTGGAGGCTCATGGTGCATCTCCTCTTCAGTCGTAGGTGATGTGTCGCTGATGGTGGCTAGGCGGCAGCAAGCAATCACATTATAGTCACAGCATAGCCCATCGAGATTCCCCTTCTCTATCGCTCGGCGATGGAGAGGGGGCCGGGGGTGAGGAGTATCTTCCCCCGGCGCTACACCTCCAGGTTGAGCCAAGCGACCTCCTCGGGAGTGAGCGATACGGACAGTCCGAGCGCCGTCGTGCGAGTCTCCTCGATGGTGTGTGGCCCGACGAGGGCAAACGTGGGGAAGGGCTGGGCGAGGACGTAGGCCACGGCGATCTGGGTACCGTCCACTCCTTTGCGCCGCCCTAGCTCCTGCGCCCGCTCATAGCGCTGCCAGTTGTCGTCGCTGTACCAGGTGCGCGCCACGATGTCATTCGACCGATCATCCGGGTGGTAGCGCCCGGTGAAGAAGCCCATGGCCTGGCTCGACCACGCGAAGAGCGGGAGCCGATGCTCGGTGTACCACGCTTTCGAGGCCGGGTCGGTGGCGGTGACACAGTTGAAGTAGGGCACCTCGTTCCACACGGCCAGCGTGAAGTTCGGGCTGCTGGCGCTGAACCCGGCCAGGCCATGGCGTGCGGCGTAGGCATTGGCCTCCGCCAGGCGGGCCGGCGTCCAGTTCGAGCCACCAAACGCGCGGACACGGCCGGCGGCCCGGTGGCGGTTGAACATGTCAACGAACTCCCCAACCGGCACTGCCGGGTTATCGCGGTGCAAGAAGTAGAGGTCTACGTAGTCGGTCTGCAACCGCTCCAGGCTGATCGGTAGCTCCCGGTCAATCATCTCCGGTGTCACGCTGGCATGGTGGCCGCCTTTTGTGACCACCACCACCTGCTCGCGGAGGTTGCGCTGGCGAATCCAGTTGCCGAGCGCCGGCTCGGAAAATCCGCCGCGATAGCTAAACGCGGTATCGAAGCAGTTGCCGCCAAGCTCGAAGAAGTAGTCGAGCATGGCGTTGGTGAACGACTGGCGGTCCGGGTGGTAGATCATCGTGCCCAGGACCAGACGCGAAACGTCCTGCTCGATGCCGGCGACGCGGCCATAGCGCATCGTCGGTGGCACGCTGGGGCGACGCCGCAGCGGTTGCTTGGAAACCGTCTGTCGGAGGGCCGCCTCGTCCCGCTCCTCGTCGAACACGAGGCCGATGGACTCGCGCCAGCGGTCCAGCGCGGCCTGCTGGCCCAGACTATCGTCCCAGGTCATGCACGGGCTGGGCGCCTGCCGGGCGGCGAGATGCGCCGCAACCGTATCCACCTCGATGACGTAAAGGGGCTGCTCGCCATGGACAATCACCCTTTTGGGCTGCTCACCGCTCCTGGTGACGATGATCTCGTTGTCGCGCTCCTGCGGGAACCACGGGTTGGGCACTTCGAGCATCCCTTCACTACCCCACACGCGGACACCGCGGTCTGCGGCACACTGGTTGCCGCAGGTGAGGCTGGCGACGATGTCGCCGGGGAAGCGCAGGGCGGCCGTAGCGACCTGGTCCACCCGGCTCTCGGCGCCAATCCAGGCACAGCCCTTGACATCCAGCGGCTCGGCAACCTCCTGTCCGAGCGCCGCGCCGGCGATGAGGCGAGCCATGGACATGGTGTAGCAGCCGAGGTCCATCAGGCTGCCGGCGGCGGCGCCGTTCTGCAGGCGGATATTGTCCAGTTTGAGGCCGATGTTGCCGGTGAAGCTGGCTTGGATCAGGCGCACCTCGCCCACCGCACCGGCCTTGATAAGCTCGACCAGCTTGGCCGTCTGCGGATGGCAGCGGTACATGAAGGCCTCGAGCAGGAACACGTCGTGGTAGCGCGCGGCCTCGACGAGCGCCATCGCCTGACCCACGTTGGTGGCCAACGGCTTCTCGCAGAGGATGTGCTTGCCGGCCTGGGCCGCCTTGATGCTCCACTCGGCGTGGAGATGGTTGGGCAGGGCGTTGTAGACCACGTCCACGTCGGGGTCGGCGAGCAGCGCATCGTACCTCCCGTAGCGCCGCGGCACATCGAACTCGGCGCCGAACGCCGCGGCCGTCTCCGGCCGGCGGCTGCCGACGGCGAGTAGCTCGCCGGTACGCGATTTATGGATGGCGTCGGCGAGCGTGCGGGCAATCTTGCCGGTGCTGATGATGCCCCAGCGTAGGGGCGTGCTGGCCATGATGGTGTCCTCCAAATCAGCGTTCAACTTGAAGCGGCGCCGGGCGCCGACTGCCGGCTAAAGGCTAACAGCTACTGGCTGACAGCTAATAGCTCGTCGCGCTCAGGATGCGGCAGCGGCCGTGGTCGTCGCGGGCCTCGTAGAAGAGGCGGGCGCGGCCGTCGCCGAGGCCGATCACGCACGGCTCCGAAACCATCTTGCTATCCCACGCGCCCCTGGCGCCCAGCTCCACACAGGGACCGTCGTCCTTCACCCAGTCCAGCCCGTCGTGCGACGTGGCGCTGAACACGCCACCGGCGATCTCGTCGGTCCAGCCGGCGTAGTACATCCGGTAGGTGCCGTCGCCGAGAAGGATCACCTCCGGCGAGTAGACCGACAGCGTCTCGCGGGCCGTCTCTTGGGCGATGCGAACGCCCGGCTCCCGCTCGAAGTGCAGCCCGTCGGCGGAGACGGCGCTGATGATCTCGTTGCCCGCGTCCAGTCCACTTACCAGCGGGAACGTGTACTTGTGGTGGTAGAGCCGGTACCGCGGGGCCGACTCGCCCGGGACCGCTGGCTCGATATACAGGCAGCGGGGCGTGCCGTAGGACCAGCGGCCGTCGCCGACGCGGATGCCCGGCTCGACCGCAAACGCCAGCCCGTCGTCCGACACCGCGCTGATGATGACCGTTGGTTGGTCGGGCGACCGGGCCTCGAAATACATCCGATAGCGTCCGTCCGGTAAGGGAATGACATCAGGACACAGGGTCCACAGCGCGGCATGGGGTGGGAACACGTCCACGCGCACGCCGGGGTCCTTCACCCAGGTCACGGCGTCCCTCGACGAGGCGCTGAGGATATACCCGATGCAGTCCGGCACCGCGCGGCCGGGGCCAAGTCCGGTGTAGTAGAGGCGAAAGCCGCCACCGGGCAGCCGAATGACGTTGGGGGTGAGTATCCGCTCGGAATCCAGCGGCGTGTCCAGGTCAATGGCGATCCGGGAGTCTTTGGACCACTCGGTACCGGGATCGGTAGCCTCGAAATGCACGGCCTCGCGGCCGGTGAACGTAGTAGGCATTGCCCTGCTCCTTCTTGCGCTTAGGCGTCGGATCGGTCTTGATCCCGGTGACGCACCAGGTCTGCACAATCCGATGAGCGCTAAGGTGGTGCAGACCTGGCGGTCAGGATACCCGTAGCGGTAGCGACGACCGGGATAGGGTCACAGATGAAGCGGGTGCCGCCGATATTGGCCGTGCCGAGCAGCATCCACTGCCCTTGCCACCGGACGAGCCGGCTCGCATAGGGCTGGACCGGCGCGTCCGGGGGCAGGACCTCGCCGGTGCCGTGCAGGCGGAACGGTCCTAGCGGCGAGGTCCCGACCATCGAGAAGTTGGCGTTGCGAAAACGGTGGCCGGGGAATCGGCGCTTGAACGCCGGCAGCAGGCGGTCGGTCGAGGTGCAGAAGAGCAGATAGTAGCGCCCGCCGATCCGGTAGACCTGCGGGACCTCAAGCTCGGTGGCGATGGGGTCCACGTGCAGCGGCGGCTCTACGCGCCACGTCCGCATGTCCCGGCTCGTCGTCAGCCCGACCGTGCCCCGGCGGTGGCGGTCCGGGGACTTGCTGCAGGCGCACACGTACTGATACAGGCGGTCCCCGGCGAGGAACAGGAACGGGTCGCGCCATTGGCTGTACGCCTTGTGGACGGGACCGAGCCGTTCATAGAGCCGTGGGTCGCGCTCGTTGACCGGATTGTGCTGGTACTTGGTCCAGGCATACAGGTCGTCGGAGACGGCCAGCCCCACACGATGAACCTTGCGCGTGGGCGGGTTTTCGTTTCGGCGGAGGGCGCTGTAGGCCATCCAGAAACGTCCGTTCCAGGCGAGGACGGAGCCGGTGGAGAGGGTTTGGCTGTCCCAGGACTCGCCGGCGCCGCGCTCCAAGGCGAGGCCGACGTACTCCCAATGCACCAGGTCCCGACTGACGGCGTGGCCGATGTCCCAATGCCAATCGGCGTCGGGCGGCGGCGAGGTGCAGAAGAAACAGTGGGCTACGCCATCGTTGACAACAAACCAGGCATCGCCGATGGTGTAGCCGGGCAGCGTGAACATACAATCCGCAGTGAGCTTACCGCATCTCGCTCTGGCGCGAGTACCCAGCCGTTCTATATCGTGGGGCGACGCGATGATTGCGGGCACGCGCAGGAGGTGGCTATGACGGTGAAGGATGAGATGACAGTCGAGCGTATCATCGAGCACCTAACACTGGATGGCTACTGCGTCATCCCGGAGGTGATTCCATACGACAAAGTAGGAACAATCGGCGACAGTCTTGAGGCGACGGCGCTCGAACAGGGTCGCTTGCACGGGCTGGACGTGAAGATCGCGGAGCAACCGCCGCCCCACCCGATTGCCGGAGACCCGCACACCTATGGCTATGGGCCTACCTATGGCCTACTCGGCCTCAACCAGTCGTTTGCGCCCTACCTGGCGGACGAGCGGATCGTGGGGACGTTGAAAGCGTTCTGGGGACCGTATGTACGGATAACCTGGATCAAGGGCGAGTTGACCACCCCGGGTTTCCAGCGGGGCGGCTGGCACGCGGATCAGCCGTTCAACCAGAAGGGCACGCTGCGGGTGTTCGCACCCTACGGCGATGCGGTGATCCACCTCAGCTCGGTGTGGATGTTCTCGGACTTCACGGAGGAGAACGGCGGCACATTGGTCGTCCCGGGTAGCCACCGGGCCAGCAACAACCCCACCGGGGGGAACGGGATTGATGCCATGAGGCCCTACCCGACGGAGAAACAGGCTATCGGGAAGGCCGGGGACGTGCTGTTGTTCGACAGCCGCACGTGGCACGCAGCCGGGGCCAACACCACCGACCAACCACGACTGGCCATCGCGGTGCGCTATGCGCCCTGGTGGTTCAACCTCGACTACCTGATGCCGCCCGATTCGCCCGAAAAGCAGCGCTTGGCGGAGGAAATTGGCCGGCCCGTGGAGGAGATCAGCGGCGGCGAGGCGACGCTGACCCCCGACATCTACGAGGCACTTCCCGCGCCGGTCAAGCCGCTGCTGAGGCACTGGGTCCGCTAGTAGCCTACACCGCGGAAGGTCAGGCGGGCACCTCACCAGCCAGAGGATAGTTTGCTCTAGCACGTGTACATACTACCCTTTTTCATTTCAAGCATTTTTGACTATCACTCATCAATTGTGTATTGTGGCAACATCCTCACTGGAACGAAGGGAGGGGTGAGGGGTTCCGTAAGAAGCGAGCCAGCCTTCCGCTCTGGGCAGGTCCCAGCGCCGGAGGGAGGTAGCAGGAGAAAAGCAATGCAATTCGGGACAGGGAAGCGACTCACGCGGCGCACTTCCATGCTCACACTGGCCGGGGCCGCCGGCGCGGTACTGGCCGCCTGTGGCGAGGTCGAGGTTCGCTATGTCCAAGGGCCAGCCGGGCCAGCCGGGCCAGCCGGTGAGCGCGGTGCTGCCGGGGCCGCCGGCGCCAAGGGGGCGGCCGGGGCTGCCGGACAGACACAAGTCGTGGTGCAGGAAAAGGTAGTCACCGTCGAGAAGGTCGTGGAGGTGCCGGCGCAGGCCAAGCCAACGCAGATTCTCAGAGCTTGGACCGTGTGGTGGGGCTGGAATGGCCCGGGGGCCTACGGTGAGCGCGCCGTGCCGCTCAAAGAGCTGGTGGACATGTGGAACGAGCAGGGCACCAACACCCCCGTGATCCTGGAGCCAACCCCGGCCACGACCGAGGCCATGAAGCAGGCCGGGAGCCAGGGCGGAATCTGGGAAGCGAAGGTCATCGCCGCCACCGCGGCCGGCCAGCAGCCCGACTTCGTAGACCCCAACCTGCACCAGTCCCACGAGTTTGGCGACATTGGCATCGCGGTGGACCTGGAACCCATGGTCAAGCAGGACAAGGAGTACGCTGATACGCTCGATGACTTCTTCCCGTACTTGCTGGAGACGAGCTACTGGAAGGGCCAGTTGTGGAGCCTGCCCCAGACCTCGGATGCCGACCTCCCGTACACCAACCTGGACCACGTGCAGCAAGCGGGGTTGCAGCCGCTGAAGCAGGGCTACACCTGGGACGATTTGGTGGAATACTGCCAGACGCTCCAGACCTACCATGGCCCGGGCGAGGAAACCAACAAGTGGGCCTTCGGTCATGCCTACAACTGGGTAAATCTCTGGAACCTGCTCAAGCAGAACGGCGGGGACGTCTATAACGAGGACTACACGAGAGTCACGCTCAACAGTCCCGAGGGGATCGAGACGATCCAGTGGATGATGGGCCTGGTCCATACGCACAAAATCCACACGCCGCACCCCGAGTGGTTCGAGGCCAAGGGGCTACCCCGGCCGAGCTTCCGCAAGGGCCAGATCACGCTGTTCTACGAGACGAGCGCCAAGCGGGTGATTACGTGGGCGCAGGACATCGGGGGCCTGGATAAGATGTACGTCAGTCCACCGCCGACCCAGAAGCAGGCCTTTACGATTGCGTTCGGCCGCCAGTTCACGCAGTTCAAGACGGAGCCGGGGCGTGAGGAGGCCGGCTGGAACTTCCTGCGCTGGCTGACTTCGACGGATGGGCTGGCCCACTACTCCGCGGGGACCATGTTCATGCCGGCGCGCAAGTCCATCCTGACGCATCCGAAGTGGCTCGCGGTCATGAAGATCGCCCCGCAATACCAGACCTTCTTGGACCAGCAGGAGTTCGGCTTCCGGCCGTTCCATCCGACGCTCAACCAGGCGGCTCGGCCCTACAACGCAGCGATGCAGGAGACCTGGAAGAATCCGAACGCCGCGCCAAAGACGCTCTTCGACGAGGCGACGCGGCAGATGCAAGTGCTGCTCGACGACTTCCGCGCTCGAGACAGCTAGCCAACCTGGCCCGTCACATTAGCCTGCATGGCGCTTCCCTTGTCCTTCAGTGGGGGCGAGGGGAGCGCCCGTTTTCTTCCGCTGGGCCTCACCTCCCTGACGTGCCCCTCTCCATGCGGAATCCTCTTCCGGCCCCTCCCTAGCCCTCCCCCGGAGCAAGCTCTAGGGGAGGGAATAGATCGTCCCCCTGCTGCGCGGGGGGACCATCGGGGGGCCAGCCACCACCCTGCGTGGCTGTGGGCACCGGAATATGATAAAGAGGGTTGCGGTAGCACGCGCCGCCCCGCAGTGGAGAGGACGTTGACGATGGATTTACAGACTGCCCGGCGCTACATGAAGATCAACGGCTGGTGTCTCCTCGAAGGGATTATCCCCGCCGACAAGGTGGACGCGGTGCGGAATAGCGTGGAGGCGGCCGTTTCCGCGCACCAGAGCGCGACGGCTCCCGACGGTATCGGCCACGTGCCGGGGCTGATCCGCTTCGAGCAATCGTTCGCGCCGTACCTGGCGCACCCACGTCTGCTGGGGCTGGTGGAAGCCTTGCTCGGTGAGCACGTCCGCGTCTCCTTTACTACCGCGCAGATCAACTTCCCAGGCAATGATCGCGGGGGCTGGCACGCGGACTGGCCCTTCAACCAGGAGACGGCCGGTCACGTGCCGGCACCCTATCCCGACGTGGTGATGCACGTCACGACGCTCTGGCTGCTCTCACCGTTCAACGAGGAGAACGGCGGGACCTTTATCGTCCCCGGCAGCCATCGCGCCAACAACAATCCGTCGGGCGACAACGGGATTGACCCTATCCAACCCTTCCCCACAGAGATGCAGGTGACCGGCCCGGCCGGGAGTGTGCTGGTGTTCGATAGTCGCCTGTGGCACGCCATCGCGCCCAACCGCACGCAGCGGCCGCGGACCACCATCGCGGTACGCTATGCGCCGTGGTGGCTCAACCTGGACGTGCTGCGACCCGGCACGGTCGAGCGCGCCCGGCTGGTGGACGAGACGGGCAAGCGCGAGAACCTCCAGCCACCGCTGAGTCCACAGGTCTACGACACGCTGCCGGCGGCGGTCAAGCCGCTGTTTCGTCATGCGGTGGAGCGGTAGGAACGACCGTAAGCCGTGTGCTCGGCAACTGAGAGCGCCATGAGGGAGTGAGACGGAGCGCATGAGTGGCAAAACGAGCTCATGGGCTGGGCGGGCGGGGGCGGCGTACTGGTCCAGTGTCTGGAGCAGCCCGGTGCGCCGTCTCGCGATCATCACTACCACGGCCCTCGTGGCAGTATTGGCCGGCGTCACCATCTTCGCCATCAGCTATCCCGTGACCTCGGCTCGCTTCCCGGCCTTCGAGATGACCTACGAGGACACGTCCTTCACCGCTGACACCCGGCACACTGTTGTGTACCATCTCGTCTACGAGAACGACAGAAACTGGAATCAGGCTTGGGTGAGCAGCACCACTGACGATGGCACCGGTACCCGTACCACCACCAACACCGAGCGCATCTACGGGCCTTCTTCTTCGCCTTCCGGGTACCACGTCCCTGGACCGTGGTGGCTTGTTGACGAGCAGGGGTATATTGGCCGCGGCCAGCTCCTGTCCCACGCCATAGTGACAAGTGAAAAGCTCGGGCCGGACAAATCGGACGACGGCCGCGCGTACCGAGTGGTGACCATCACCCGCGCCGGGGAGCAGACGGAGATGCGTTTCGATGCCGCTACCGGTATTCCGGTCAGGTACGAGCTCAGGTTCTGGGGTGAAGTCGTCAGCCGCCACACGGTCACGTCGCTGGTGCTGGCCAACGGTCGGAGGATTCGATAGAGGAGCAACGTGAGCGCCGGACCTCCGAGAAGAGACTCCGCTCATCATTGTCGCAGGTGGTCCAGGCCGCGCATACGGTAGGCGATGTCCGCAGCTACGGCAGTGAACAGTTCCGTTTTCCATCGAGGACGGTTATACGTAGGAGCCAGGACTGGAAGATGCTAGTAGCCGGGCCGCAAAGCTCCGTACCGCGGAAGCGAAAGTTCTCCAGGACCATCAGCCGCGTCAGACTGTGCGGCAGGGGTCCCGATAGATCGTTATTGAAGACCCATAGTTCCTGAAGGTTAGTCAAGCTGCCCAACTCCGCCGGGAGCAGACCAGCCAGATTATTGTTGTCGAGCCGTAGCTCCTTGAGGTTGGTGAGTTGGCCCAATTCCACTGGCACCGGTCCGGTCAAGTCGAGGCTGCTGAGCCAGAGCATCTCCAGCTTGGTCAGGTGGCCCAACTCTGGCAGGAGTGGCCCCGCAAGGTCGTTGTAGCTGAGGATCAACCCCCGGAGGTTGGTCAACCGGGTCAACTCCATCGGAAGAGGCCCGGACAGGCTGCTGCGGTAGAGGTTCAGCCAGGCGAGGTTGGTCAGCCGGCCCAACTCCGGGGGCAGGGGCCCCGTCAGGTCGTTGTGGGCGAGGTTCAGCCGCGTGAGGCGCGTCAGGTCGCCTAGCTCTGGTGGCAGCGGCCCGGACAGGTTGTTGCGGATGAGAATAAGCTCCGTGACACGCCCGTTGGAGTCGGTCGTGACACCGTGCCATTCACGGAGTGGCTTGTCGCTCAACCAGTTCGTGTTGTCCTGCCAACTCGCGCCGCCGGTCGCGTTGTAGAACGCGATCAGCGCGTCTCGATCAATGGCAGGATTACGGCAGGCCGCCGGAGTGAGCAGCGCCAGCACAGCCAAGCCGAGCAACGCGACCCATGTGCCGCCGCGACCGAACTGCACAACATGGTGTAAAGGTACATGGAACATGCCACTACCACCTCGCGTGCATGCATCGGCCTGGCCCCCACGCTCAACTTCCCTCGTTGCGACGGGGGAGAGAACACGCCGTCCACCTTCAGAGTCGGAGAGGGACGCCTGCCCTAGTGCATTGCCTTGAACTGGAAAGAGTAGAGCTTCGCGTTCTTGAAGTAGAACCGCAGCTTGATTGGCCGGCCCATCAGGCGGCTCACGTCGGCGTCGCCGTTCCAGGAAACGACCCGGTCTTGCCCTGACTGCGTGATCGGATCGGCGTCGTCGAACGAGAAGCCCTCAATCTTGCGGTGGTTGGACGTGAGCACCTCCACCCGTACCTCGGCTGGCCCAGGACCAGCGGCCACCGGCGTAGTCGCACAACTGAGATGCAG
The DNA here is from genome assembly GCA_022824545.1 of Chloroflexota bacterium. Taxonomy (GTDB): domain Bacteria; phylum Chloroflexota; class UBA11872; order UBA12225; family JAJDUF01; genus JAJDUF01. The sequence continues at coordinate 11,535 of JAJDZR010000297.1, read as the reverse complement.
CCGCGACCCGCTGAAGCCGAAAGAGCGCGTAACCAGCTGGCCGAACGCCGCGGGATCGTGGGAGGCGCGCAATAGCGCTTCCTGATGTAGCCCGCTCAAGTCCGGCCGCTCACCGGCGGGTGGCGCCCAGCCCTTCCCGCTGTCCACCGACACGAACTCGTCCAGCGGGCAGATCGCCAGGCCGACAGCCGAGGTGGCAGCGTCGCCTAGTTCGAGCATCTGCTGAGCGGCGCGGTGGTTCGTGCCGCTGTAGTAGAGGAACGCGCGGTCGTCATGTACGAGGGCGTGCCACACGTAAATGCTGTTCGAATCGAAGTCTTCGCGCCGGCCGCCGCGGACGATGAACGGCTCCCGGTAGCGCCGCTCCCAGTGGTATCCGTCGCGGCTGACGATAAGCTCCGGGTGATGTGTCAGGTTGGTGGTACGGAATATCCAGAGCAGGCCGACGTATAGCCCGGCATGGGGGATGACCACCAGGCGATAGAACTCCGTGTCGGGAAAGTCGTCCGCGTCAGGTACTAGAACAGTCTCCGGCTCGGTCCAGTGGATCAGGTCGGGACTTTCGGCGCGGCCAATGAGCCGCTTGCCGAAGAGCGTCCGCATATGGTGGCTGTTCTCCACATAGGCCGCGTAAGTTTGGCGAATCGGGTCCCAGCCCATGAAGGAGGTCGGCCCCCAACGGCCAACGACCGGCGTGGTGTCTATGACCGGATTGCCGGCGTAGGGCGTCCACGCGAATCCGTTGGGCGAGTAGTAGAGGTTGGACTTCATGGGCTTGGTCGTGTCCATGGTCCACTTCAGGGCCTTGTACCGCTTCGCCGGGTCGCGCTCGTGCCGGTCCAGAAACAATGGCGCCTCGACGACTCCGGGCGGGACAATATTGTTCTCTTTGGACCCGGCAAACTCCACCAGTCCCAGCACCGGCCGCTCCCAGTGGATGCCGTCCTCGGAGGTGGCCAAGCACGTCACGGGCGGGGCGTCTTCCCCACCAACCACGATTCCCGAGGCGCCACCGGGGCGCATTTCGGGGTCAGCCTGCAGGTTGCGGGCGGTGTACCACAGCTTGAAGATGCCGTCCTCGTCGTCGAACACTACCGAGGACAGCATGACGTGGTTGCCTTCCCACGGGCGCTCGGCACGGATGATGGGATTGTTGGCGACCTTGACGGCAGGATTGACGCCTTGCTTGGCCTGGGTCATGCTCTCGATCAGGTAGTCGTCGAGGAACAGTTGTTTCTGTGAGCCAATCTCGATCAGCGCCATGGTCGTCTCCTCTCATCCGGCCTGCGGACCGGCCCGCTCGTGGGGGTAGGGGCGCGATTCATCGCGCCCAGGGCGCCATCAATGACGCCCCTACGGCAGTCCGCCCGCCGGACCTAATCGCCGGCGAGCGGCAGCACGTGCTCGGCAAAGCTCGCCAGCAGCTCCTGCTCCTGCACCAGGCTCTTGGCCGGCGTGCTGACGCTCATATGGGTCACGCCTAACTGGGCCTGCGCCTCTACATCCGCCGCGATCTGCTCGGCGTTGCCGGTAAATGGCACGCGCTGCCCGTCGGGACCGGTCACCGGCTGGCCGCCCGTCCAGGAGACGCTACCGAACCGAATGGCGATGGCGCCGGGATCGCGGCCGGCGGCTGTGGCCCGCCGGTGCAGGCTGTCCACCGCCCGCTGGAACTGCTCGGTCGTATCCAACGGAAACTGCGGGTTGCCCGCGCCGGGCGACCACCCGTCACCGAGCATCGCGGCGCGGCGGATGGCCGCCGGGCTTTCGCCACCGATCCAGAACGGCGGATGGGGCCGCTGTACCGGCTTGGGCGCGAATTCAACGTCGGCGAATTGCAGGTACTTCCCCTGGAAATCCGGGTACTCTTCGTTCCAGAGCGTGACGAAGGCGTGCAGGTACTCGTTGGTGACGGCACCGCGCTTGTCGAACGGAGTAGGCACCATCAGCGCACGCGCCTCCTCACGGTTCCAGCCCACACCGAGCAAGATGTCCAGCCGGCCATTGGAGAGCACGTCAATCGTGGCCAGCATCTTGGCGGCGAGCAAGGGATTGCGGTACGGCATGACCACAAAGGGCATCAGCCGTATGCGGGAGGTCTGACCGGCCAGAAAACTGATGACGGACAGGACTTCGAGCGTGTTCTGGGCCGAGCCAACGCCCGGAATCGCCCCGCTCCCGCGCGGATACTGCGATTTGATGACCCGCGGCATGATGAGCCGTTCGGCCGCTCCCACGCTGTGGAAGCCCAGTGCGTCGGCCTGGCGGGCGATAGCGCCCATGCGTGCCGGGTCGTAGTGCGGGCCACCGACATTGACGCCTACCGTGAACTTCATCGTGCTCTGCTCCCCTCCGGGTGGCCCCCACCCGTGCCTCCGTCCCCCTGCATAGCGGGGGGACCATAGGGGGGCCGGTATCCTACGTGCCCGCCAGCCGGGCGACGACCGGCGCAAACTCCTCCATCCAGGGCTGCTTCACCAGATAGTACGAGATGCCGTAGCGTTCGCGCCGCTGCTGTAGCTGGTCGGCGATCTCGACAGCGGTGCCGATCACCACGAGCGGACACTCACGCGCCGCCGCGGGCGAGACGCCGAGCTGCTCGGCAGCCGCGCGGGCGGCCGCATCCGTGTCCTGGGTCACGAACGGGAGGTAGAGCACGCTGTTCAGCTCGGTGTGATCCAGGCGATCTCCCAGGGAATCCCGCAGCCAGCGTATCTTCTCGTCAAAGGCCTCTGGGGTCGAGTCCCATGCCGCCTGCCGGAGCATCGGAGCGCCGTTGCGGGACCGGCGCAGACTGGGATGCAGCGCGATGATGTCCGCCTCGCGCGCGGCGATTCTAAGCATGCGCCGGCCCCCACCGCCTATCAGGAGCGGCAGCTTCGGCTGCTGCACCGGCTTGGGATAGCCGTCGAGGTCGGAGATGCGGTAGTAGGTTCCCTCGAACGAGAAGGGGCCAGGCCCGAAGAGGCCTTTAATCACGGTGATGCTCTCTTCCAGCCGGCTCACTCTGATGCCCGGCCGGTCGAAGGGCATGCCGGAGCGCCGGTAGTCCGAGAGCATCCAGCCAGCGCCCAGCCCCAGCTCGAACCGCCCGTTCGAGAGCACGTCGAGCGTGGCCGCTTCCTTGGCGACCATGACGGGGTGGCGATAGTCGTTGCCGAGCACCAGCGTGCCGACGCGCAAGGTAGTGGTCGCGCAGGCGGCTGCCATCAGGGCCGGGAGCGGCGCCAGCTGCTCGCCAAAGTGGTCGGGGATGAGGGCGATGTCGTAGCCGAGGTCTTCTGCTTGCCGGGCCCAGCCGGCCCACTCCTGGGCGGTCGGTAGCCCGGGGAGAGTAACTCCGAAGCGGAATTTCATCGGCCGATGACCTCCTGGCGGAGCAGGTTTCTTGCCACAGAGTCCACAGAGCACACGGAGTAGGGGCGGTGGTACCGGGGGTAGCGTACCACGCCGCCCGGCGTCGCGGCCGGCGCTAAGGCGCCCACAAGGAACACGCCTATGAGTCCGGGACGGACGGTGAACAAGACGGCCCATGCTATGCTCAGGCGCACAACGCAGGGCATCGGGACGTGCCAATCATCACTGCATGTGGAAGCCGTTGTCTAGGCGGCGGAGGCCCGCCGGGAGACGCCATGGGCAAGCGGAGTCGGAGATGATGCAAGCGAGTGCAGCGGATGTACGGCGGCAAGGATATGGGCAAGTGCTCCTCGACCCGGCCGGCGACGTGGTGGCGGGCAGCTACACGACCCAGCGGCTAACGTACATCGTCGGCGAGCGGGGGATCGCTTCCGGCGGCCGTATCCGCGTGTTTACGGAGTGCGATACGGACTGGGCGTATCCCCAATTCCACGACCCCACGGCCGCGGACTACATGACCGTGCAAGCGCCACGCGCGGCGCGCGTCTCCATCATGGTCGAGCAGGTGACCTCGGTCCTGCTGGTGGTCCACGGCCGCGCACTCAAGCCCGGCGAGCGGTTGGTGCTGACCTACGGCGACCGCAGCGGGGGCGGTCCCGGTACGCGAGCGCAGACATTCCTGGAGGCCAAGCGGTATTTCTGGGTGGCCGTGGATGCGGAGGGCGACGGCACGTTCGTCACGCTGGCAGAGCCGCCCTCGCTTTCCATCGTCGGTGGGTCGGCGGTCAAGCTGGTGGTCGTGGCGCCTTCGACGGTCACTGCCGGAATGCCGTTCTCCCTGCTGGTGCGTGCCGAGGACCAGTGGGGCAACCCAGCCGCGGCGTACCGGGGCAGCATAGAGCTACTGGCGCCGTCTGGCAGCGCGTGTCCGGTAGAGAAGTACACGTTTACCGCCGAGGACGGCGGCGTGCGGTGGTTTGCGGGCTGCACTGTGTCCGCGCCGGGCCGGTACCGATTGGCGGCCGTAGATAGCGCGGCGGGACTGCGGACCGAGAGCAATCCCATCGTCTGCACGGAAGAGGCTGAAGCCTATGCGCTCTACTGGGGCGATCCGCACGGCGGGCAGATCGCGCTCGCAGCGAAAATACCGGACTTCTTCCGCTACGCCCGCGACGTGGCCGGTATTGACTTCGTGGGCTACCAGCGCAACGACCATATTCTGTCGAATGACGATTGGGTGGTACAGCAGCAAGCCGAGCGCGACTTCGACCAGCCGGGGCGTTTCGTGCCGTTGCCGGGGTTCGAGTGGTCGGCCGTGCCGAGCGAGGGTGGTCATCACAATGTCTACTTTCGGCGCCACAACCAGCCAATTCGCCGGAACAGCCACAAAGGGCTGAAGGATCAGTCTGACGTAGACACCGATCTGCCGCATATCCTCGACGTGTACCGGGCATACCGTGGGCAGGATGTGGTCATCACGCCCCACGTCGGTGGCAGCCATGCTGACCTCACCCATCACGAGCCGACCTTGGAGCCGGCCCTGGAGATTACCTCCGATCACGGCACGTTCGAGTGGTTTCTGGAGGAGTCGCTGCGTCACGGCTACCGGATGGGTTTTGTCGGCGGCAGCGACAGTCACGACGGACGCCCCGGTGCGGACACGCCAGGCTGGCAGGAGCGGCGCTACGCTCAGGGAGGACTGACCGGGCTGTACGCGCCGGAGTTGACGTTGGAAGCCGTCCACGCGGCATTGCGGGCGCGGCGCTGCTACGCCACGACCGGGGCGCGGATGGTGGTCCAGTTGGACGCCGACGGGCACATGATGGGCGCGGACCACACTACCGCGACCCGGCCGACGATCTCCCTATCAGTCGCCGGCACGGCACCGTTGGAGCACGTCGAGCTGTTTCGCGGCCTGGAGCGCATCTATAGCCACCCCGTAGGTGCCAGCCCCAGCAGCAACCGCGTGCGGGTGCTCTGGGAAGGCGCCAGCCGGAAGACGAGCTACTCCGGGGTGATCTGGGACGGCCGGCTGCAAGTCAGCGGCGCCACCATCGCGTCCGTCGAGCAGCTCCGGTTCGATAGCCCGCGCTCGTGTGTTCTCGACTGCACGGATACCGCGCTGCGCTGGTATTCGGTGGCCTGCGGCTACCGCAGTGGGGTCATCATCGACCTTGCCGACGCGGCGGACGACGCCGAGCTACGACTGGTGGTGAACACCTCGCTCATCAGCCGCCCCTACTTTGGCGGGCATGGGGACGATGACCCCGGGCGCATGTCCTACGCGCCGGCCGAGAACGTGACCTTCAACTGTGGTCTGCGGGAGCTGGCGGCCGGTCAGAAGGAGCTATACCTGACGACGCCACCGCTGCCAAAGCACCCGGACGGCGGTGATACGGACCCGGGGCCGCAGCTCGGGCAGTTGAGGCGCAAAATCGTGGTTTCGTTGGCGCCGGCACCGGGCGGCCCGGAGACGGCCGAATTCACCTTCACCGATCCGGCGCCAAAGCCGGGGATCAACCCCTACTGGGCGCGCATTGTGCAGACCGATATGGAGATGGCCTGGACCAGCCCGGTCTTCGTGGACTACGTGGCAGCGCCGCGGCCCGATTAGCCACCGTAGAGGTGCAGCATGATGCACCCGTCCCCCCGTCGCAACGGGGGGGACCATAGGGGGGCCAGTACCCTCCCCCGGCGCGCCAGCGCACGCCGGAATTCAGGGTGTCCACAAGAGACGCCCTACAGAGTGAGCAGCGCCGAGGGGTAGCTTGCCCAGTGATCGCGGTACAATGGGTGGCCGAAGGAGTCGTCCATGTTATCCAGCGGCGCTGCGCTGACCCTCGCCGGCCTTCGGGACCAACTGCCCATCACCCGGCACGTGGCCTATCTGCAAACCGGCGGCCACTGCCCCACACCGGAGTCGGTGCTCCGGACCGTCCATGACGAGATGGCCAGGGAAGCGGAGTTTCACGGCGTCCCGGCGGTCGCAGCCGAGCGGGCCGAGCAGGAAGCGCGGGCACGCGCCGCCCTGACAACGATGCTGCACGTCCAGCCGGACGAACTCGCCATCACGCCCAGCACCTCACAGGCGATGCTGCGGGTGCTGCACAGCCTACGCTGGCGCGAGGGCGATGAGTTCGTCATCACCAACCTGGAGCACGTCAGCGTCGTGCGGAACGCCTGGGCACTCCGGGACCAGCGCGGCGTCAGGACCAAGGTCGTGCCGGCGGACCGCGGCGATAGCGTGCTGCTGGAACGCCTCGCCGCCGTGCTGACGGAGCGCACGAAGCTGTTCTGCATTAGTCACCTGGCTTCGCCGGACGGGCGGCTCCTGCCGGTTGCTGCGGCAGCGGCGCTGGCGCACGAGCGCGGGATACCGGTGGTCGTGGATGCCGCCCAGTCGCTAGGGCAATTCCCGGTGGATATACCATCGCTGGGGTGCGATTTCCTCGTCGGGTCGGGGCATAAGTGGCTGCTGGGGCCGATGGGCGTCGGGTTTGTCTGGGTAGCGCCCCACCAACTGCCCACGTTCCTCCCGACGCTCCTCTCGGATGCTGACCCCTGGGCGCCGCCGGGCACTGCCGCTCCGCCGCCGAGCGTGGCGCGGCGGGCCGAGGGGGGTACGCACAACGCGGCGCTGATTATTGGCTTGGGGCACGCCGTAGAGAACCTGGCGGCGATTGGGCTGGACACGATAGCGGCCCACACGCAGCGCCTCACCACGCTATTCCGCGAGCAGGTCGCCGGGCTGGCGCGAGTACACCTCCTCACGCCGACCGCACCGGGGCAATCCGCCGGCATCACGACGCTTACGTTCGACGGATACGACGCGACCGCCTTGCGCGGCCTGGTGGGCTACATCTATGAGCAGCACCGTACCATCGTTAAGTTCCAGTGGCTGACGGCACCGATGGATCCCGGCAAGCTAGGGATGCGCGTCTCGATTGCCGGCTTCAACAACGAGGACGAGGTGCGCGGTCTGGTAACGGCGTTGCAGGAAGGTGTGCCGCGCTTCGGAGCCGCTGAGTAGGGCACGGAGCGCCGCCGGATGTATAGGGATGTACGTCAACAGCCGGGCCATCATCGAGCGGGAGACCGCGCAGGGCACCGAGGTTCTCGTGCAGGTACGGGACAGGCCGGATGATGAGAGCGCCCTGGAGCTACCCGGCGGGACGCTCGACGAGTACGAGCCGATCCTGGACGGGCTGGCCCGCGAGGTCCGCGAGGAAACCGGCCTGCGCGTAACGGAGATTCTGGACACTACCGGGCGCTTGGTGTGGTCTGCGGTGCGACAAGACGGCGCTAGGGACAGCCAGTACGAGTGTCTACGGCCGGCGTTCGTCTACCAGACACTCCACGGTCCAATCGACTCCATCGGCTTCTTCTTCCGCTGTCGCGCCGCCGGCGTGCTCACGGAGCGCGGCGATCTGGCCTCCGGCCATCGCTGGCTTGCCGTATCGAAACTGCGCCGCCTGCTCGCGGAGCAGCCGCAAACGTTTACCGGGCTGAGTCAGGCGGCGCTGGCTTTCTACTTGCGAGACAGTGACGCGGCACCGACGCAAGCCGGCGAGTCGGACTGATGACCGCATTGGAGAAGGTACGGCACGATGGGACGCCAACTATTCCTTTGGGGTAGCGTGAAGGACGATGAAGCCGTAGCTTATGTCGAAAAGTGTGCCAGCGTCGGGGTGACGCGCCTGATCGGCGCCACGTCCGCCTACGTGGTGGAAGTCGCGCACGCCAAAGGAATCGCCGTTCATCCGTATATTGGCTACACGGCATTTCCGACCTACGGCAACCGTCGCGTCAGCTACGAATGGTCGTTGCCGTTCATGCGCCCGCTGGTGACGGACCCGGAAGCCCGCGCAATCATGGATCAACACCGGCCGATCTGGAGCCATCCGCGCGTGGCCGAGCCGGAGATCAGCGACTTTGCGCGCGAGCACCCGAAATACCGGAGCCACACCCGGGACAAGCATGACGACTTGGCGCCTGGCGAGCGGCTCTGTCTGAGTCTGGCGTTTCCCGAGGTCCGCAGCCATCAGGCGGACCTGTTCCTGACGACCTTGGCCGAGTCGCGGGGCGACGGTATCCAAGTGGAGTTCGTCATCGGCAACGAGGACGAGCACGGCGTCGTGCCCTACGGCTACGAGGACCGCGTCGTCGAGGAGTTCCGCGCGCAGCACGGGCAGGATGCCTTTGCGCTGCCCAACGACGACCCGCAGTGGCTTCAGTTCCGGGCGGACTACGTCACCCGGTTCTTGCGGGAGTTGAGAAGCAAGGTCAACACTACGTTTCCGTCCGCCCGGTTCACGACGACGATCATTGCCGCGGAGCCGGACGAATATCTGAAGGTGCTACAGGATTGGCCGGCCTGGGTAGAGCAGGAGCTTATTGACGAGTTTCACCTCTGGTTCCGGACCAACAACGACTTGGCAGCCCTCGCGCGGCAGACCGCGCAAGCTGCCGCCATCATCAAGGGACGGATACCATTGGTAGTGGAGCTGTCCTGCTATCATCCCGGCAGCTTCCAGGAGCCGGGCCTGCTGCTGGAGGCCGCACGGTGTGCGCGCGCCAACGGGGCCGCCATCGTCGGCGTCTATCGGAACCATGCGGTCGAGCAGTTGAACTTCTGGCCCGTGCTGGAGGCGATTGGCAAGCTCTGAGGCGGGCCTGACCGGCCCCCCTATGCAGGGGGACGGACCACAACGGAGATACCTGGACGGAGCTGGTCGTGACCGGCCCCCCTATGCAGGGGGACGGACCTGTTCCCTCCCCCGTCGCAACGGGAGAGGGCGAGGGTGGGGGCACGATCAAATCCACTCGAAAGGAAACGCGCGATGACGATTGGGAGCGGAGACTACACCTACGAGTTCGTCCCGGATTGGCCCCAACTGCCCGCCGGATGGAGCCTCCACGAGGTCGCTGGCGTCGCCGTGGATGCTCAGGATCGAGTCTACGTCTTTCACCGCGGGGAGCATCCGCTGATTATCTTCGAGCGCGACGGCAGCTTGGTGACCGCGTTCGAGCGCGCGCCGGAGTATCTCGAATACGCGCATGGCCTGTACGTCGAGCCGGATGGGACGATGTATGCCACGGACAACCTGCACCATATGGTCTACAAGCTCACCGCCGACGGCGAAGTCCTACTCGCCCTGGGCAACTACGATCGGGGCAGCCCGGACGGGCAACCCTTCAACAAGCCGACGGACGCGGTCCGCGCGCCGTCCGGGGACATCTACGTCTCCGATGGCTACGGCCAGAATCGCGCCCATCGCTTTGCGGCGGACGGCACACACATCCGCTCCTGGGGCGAGCCGGGCACCGGGCCGGGCCAGTTCGACCTGCCGCATAGCATCTGGGCCACCGACGAGCGCGTGTACGTCGCGGACCGCGAGAACCACCGCATCCAGATTTTCACGCCGGACGCCGAGTATCTCGATGAGTGGACCGGATTCCTGCAACCCTGCGATCTGTACGTGGATGAACACGGGATCATGTACGTGCCGGAGCTACAGGGGCGCGTGAGTATCATTGATCTCGACGGGAACGTCCTGGCACGCCTGGGCGGGGAGCGCAGCAACGCGCCGGGGCAGTTTTGGGCGCCGCACGGGGCGTGGACGGACTCGCGGGGCGACCTGTACGTCGGCGAGGTACTTGAAGGCACGCGGCTCCAAAAATTTGCCCGCCGCCGATAAGGGGCTGGCTACGCTGGTAGGGGTGCCATTCATGGCGCCCTGGGCGCGATCAATCGCGCCCCTACCTTGGTGGCAAGCGGGGCGGGGACTGCCGAGCGCCACGTTGTTCCTCTTCCCGGCTAGGGAGGAGGGAGGTCACTCTCTCACGGTGCTGCGATGCGCTCCGTGCCGCCCATGTAGGAGCGCAGCACTTCCGGGATCAAGACGTTACCGTCCCGCTGCTGGTTGTTCTCCAAGATGGCGATGATCGTTCGTGGTAGGGCCAGTCCCGATCCGTTCAGCGTGTGGACGTGCTCCAGCGGACCGCGCTTGCTCCGGTCGGTGCGCCGCAGGCGCGTGCTCATCCGCCGGGCCTGATACGCTTCGCAGTTGCTGCACGACGAGACTTCGAGCCACTGCTCCACGCCGGGCGACCACACTTCCAGATCGTAGGTTTTGGCCGCGGCGGCGCCCAGAGCGCCGGTACAGAGCGTGGCCACGCGGTAGGGCAGGTTGAGGGCCTGGAGCACCGCCTCCGCATTGACGAGCAGCGACTCCAGCTCAGCGTAGGAGTGCTCCGGCGCAACGATCTTCACCAGCTCGACCTTATCGAACTGGTGCATTCGCAGCATCCCGCGCGTGTCCTTGCCTGCAGCGCCGGCTTCACGGCGGTAGCACGGGGTATAAGCCGTGTAGTGCAGCGGCAAGTCCGTCTCGCTGAGGATTTCGTCGCGGTGCATGTTGGTGACCGGCACCTCGGCAGTGGGAATAAGGAACAGATCGTCAGTGGCGACGCGGTAGGAATCCTCTTCCAACCGTGGCAGCTGCCCCGTGCCGACCATGACATCGCGCCGCACCAGATGCGCGGGCGCCACCTCGGTGTAGCCGTGCTGCTCGACGTGTAGGTCCAGCATCCAGGCGATGAGTGCCCGGCTCAGGCGTGCGCCGGCCCCGCGCAGCAGGGTAAACATGGCGCCGGACAGCTTGGCCGCGCGTGGCAGATCGAGGATACCGAGGTATTCGCCAAGCTCCCAGTGTGAGCGCGGTGCGAAATCGAACGATGGCGGCGTGCCCCACGTGCGGACAATCACGTTGTCGTCATCGTCGGTACCTATAGGCACGGATTCGTGGGGCAGGTTGGGCATCTCCAGCATGATCCCGGTGATGCGTGCTTGTAGCTCCGCTGTCGTGCCGTCCAACTCGGCAATGCGGCGCCCTACCTGGCGCATCTCGGCGATCAGCGGCACCGCCGCGCTGCGGTCCCGCATCCGGCCGATCTGCCGGCTGACATCGTTGCGCTGTGCTTTGAGCGCCTCCGACTCGCCGAGCAGCGTGCGCCGCTCGCTATCCGCCTCCAGCAGCGCGTCGAGCGGCGAATCATCGCGCCGGTTCCTGAGCGCCTGGCGGACGAAGTCGGGGTGCTGACGGATGAAGCGTAAGTCGTTCATAGGGGTCCTTACTTGCAGCACCCGCTTGCACCGTCCTCCGGCGTGGTTGGACA
>JAJDZR010000158.1 GCA_022824545.1 Chloroflexota bacterium | reverse complement strand
GCACCACACCTGGCACTATCCGTGCGGCCTTGGCCTGTCACCGTATGCGCCGCAATCATGCCCGTAGCCGGACTCACTCGGCTGGTGAGTCCGGTTCTACCTGATCCTCGGCCCGGAGCACAAACAGCGGTTGCCCGTACTCGACTGGCTGACCGTCCTCGACCACGATCTCGCCGACAAGGCCGGCGCAGCTTGCCTCCACGTCGTTCAGCACGCCCATCGCTTCGACGTAGCCGAGCACCTCGCCTGCTTCTACGGTGGCGCCGACCTCGATCCGGGGCGCCGTGTCCGCATGGCTGCCGGCGCGGAAAATGCCGACGCACGGCGCGGTCATCGTCCAGCTCTCGGCGGGCGGTGGTGCGTCGTCCGTCGGCGCCGCTGCCGGTGGTGGCAGTTCTTGCTCTGTGGTCGCGTCGGAGGTGGCCGCTTCGGGGATTTCTGTGTCGGAGCCGGCGATGACTGTCTCCGGCGGCGCGGCAACGCCCAGCGGCCGCTTGATGGCAAAGACTGTCTCGTCCTGCTCGATTCGCAACTCCTCGACCGCTGTGCCTTCCAGCAGGTCAACGACCGCCGGTAGGTCGCGGTGCAGTGCTGCGACCAGACGCTGTCCCGCGTCACGTGACAAGCGGCGTCGCCGGCGTGCTCTCCGCCGGCCGCCGTTGGCTGCTCTGTTGCGGCTGGCCAAAGCTACTCCCTCACCCGCTCCAGGTAGTTGCCGGTGCGCGTATCTACGCGGATCAGCTCGCCTGGCCCAATGAAGAGCGGCACTTGCACCACCGCCCCCGTCTCCAGCGTCGCCGGTTTCGTCACTCCGCTCGCCGTGTCGCCGCGCAGGCCCGGCTCCGATTCGGCCACCCGTAGCTCGACATTGGGCGGTAGCTCGATCCCGATAGGCTCGTCGGCTGCGACGTTCAGGTCGAGCGTCATCCCCTCTTTGAGGTACATGGTCGCCTCGCCCACTGCCGCGGGCGAGAGCGCAATCTGGTCGTAGGTGTCCGTGTCCATGAAGTGGAACAGGTCGCCGTCCGTGTAGAGATACTGCACGGGCCGCAGCTCCACACGAATGCGCGTAAAGCGCTCACTCGCCGGGAACGTCCGGTCGGTGATGTGTCCTTCGCGGAGGTCCCGCAGCCGGAGCCGCACCAGTGCGCCACCGCGGCCCATCTTGATGTGCTGGTATTCCAGGATAGCCAACGGGCGACCATCAAGCTCGATGGCGACGCCGCGCCGTAACTCGCCGGCAGTGATCACGTCTTGCTGCTCCTTCCTCGGCCTCGTGCCTGCTGCACCCCGACCGCCTGCCTCTCACAGGAGGACGGCGATTCCCTCCCCTGTCGCAATGGGGGAGGGTTAGGGTGGGGGCAGCGGCACGGTCGGCTGCTTGTGGGCGCTGGTGAGTATTTCGATACCGTCCGCACCCACTACAACCATATCCTCGATCCGCACTCCTCCCCAATCGGGTAGATAAATCCCCGGCTCCACCGTGACGACACAGCCTTCCGGAAACGGATCATCCGAGGCGATTGGCGAGAGGCGCGGCGCTTCATGGATCGCCAGCCCCACACCGTGCCCGGTGCCGTGCCCGAACTGATCGCCATAGCCCGCCGCCTCGATGACCTCACGGGCCAGCTCATCGGCCTCAACGCCGTTCAGCCCGGCTTTGAGGCCTTGCTCGCACGTCTGCTGTGCCCGCAGGACGGTCGTGTAGACCTCCCAGAACCGCTCGTCCGGCTCACCCAAGACGAACGTGCGCGTCAGGTCCGAGCAGTACCCATCCAGGCGTGCCCCCATGTCAATGACGATCGGCTCGCCGGCTTGGAGCGGCCGGTCGGTGGGATGATGGTGCGGCATCGCCCCGTTCGGTCCGGCCGCCACGATGATATCGAACGACAGCCCATCCGCTCCCCGCTCGCGCATTCCCACTTCAAGTTGCCAAGCGACCTCCCGCTCCGTCATGCCCGGCCGCATCGTGAGCGCCACGTCCTCCATGGTCCGGTCGCCGATCAGTACCACGCGCCGCAGGGCGGCGATCTCGTTGTCGTCTTTGGATGCTCGTGACGCCTCGACCCAATCCGTCACCGGCCGCAATTCTACCTGGCTCTCGGCCTCGTCCAGAGCCTCGGATAGCTCCGTGTGCTGCTTGACGGTCATGTCCTCGGACTCGAACGCCAGGGCTACGACCCCCAACTCGTCCACTTGCTCCGCCAGCCCCTCGTGCATTCGCTGGACCTTGACCACCTCGAACTCCGGCGCTTGCTGCGTGGCCTGCTCGATGTAGCGAAAGTCGGTCAGCAGCCGCGCCGCGCTGGCGGTGATGAGGACGGCCCCGGCCGTACCGGTGAAGCCGGTGACGTACCGGCGGTTGTCGGCTTGCGTAATCAGTACCGCGTCGCAGCCTTCTGCGCGGAGTTTCTCCCGCAGTCGGCTCACGCGGTCAGCGGTTGACACGACGCACTCTCCTTACCTCGGCGCTCATCGGTTTATCGTACCTAGTCGTTGATAACGCTGTTGGTTCTGTACGTGCTCGCTCAAGGTGCGGGCGAACACGTGCGAGCCGTCGCCGGCCACGTCGTTCGCCACAAAGTAGTAATAGTCGTGTGCCTCCGGGTCTATGGCCGCCTGCAACGAGGCGAGACCAGGATTACAAATCGGCCCCGGCGGCAGCCCGGCATACCGATAGGTATTGTACGGTGAGTCGATCTCTAGGTCTTGGAAGAGCAGGGGACGCTTCCACCACGTTTCGGTATTCGGCTGGTAGCCGAGCGCATATTGGACAGTGGGATCGGCGTACAGGCCGATGCCATCGCGCAGGCGGTTGACGTAGACACCGGCGATCCGCCGGCGCTCGCCGGACAGCACCGCCTCGCGCTCGACGATAGAGGCGAGCGTCACGACCTCGTGGATCGTGCGTCCCTGGTTACGGATTTGCTCCCGCATCGCCGGCGTGAGCACCTCCCCAAACTTCCGCAGCAGTCTGTCAAGAAGCTCCTGTGGCGTGGTCTCCGCGGTGAGCCGGTAGGTGGCCGGAAAGAGATAGCCCTCTAGCGACGCTCCGTCGGGGCGCGAGCGCAGCCACGAGTGGGCTGCGGTTCCCCGCCGGACCAGCGCCAGAAATGCCGCCCCGTCGAGCAGTTGCCGACGCTGGAGCGCCGCGGCAAACTCCTCCATCCGCCACCCTTCGATGAAGGTAACTGTCACCTCCTTCACCGGCGCGTGTTGCAGCACGATCAACAGCTCGTCAACGCTCATGTTGCGCCGCAGCTGGTACTCGCCGGCCTGGAGCTTCCCGTCCACCCCCCGCAGCCGGGCCATCACCCGAAAGACCAGCGTGTTGTTGATCAGTCCGGCGCGTTCAAGTCCCTGCGCGATCTCCTCCGTAGATTGGCCCTCGTGGATCAGGAAGGGCACCACCGCCGCATCACCCGCTTGGCTGGCCGGCACCTGTTCAACCGCTGGCGCCGCTGGCCCTCCAGTCATGCTGAAGAGCAGGACGACGCCCACGACGGTGCTGACGAGCAGCGCCAGGAACAAGACAACGATACGCATGGAACGTCACTAGTGGGGCCTGGGGGCGGACTCATGCTGGTGACACGCCGGCCCGGCAGCGGTCAGGGCATCCAAATAGTCTTGCAGGATCACGGCGGCCGCGGCCGCATCCAAGCGCTCGCGCGCGGCGATGCGTGCCGGCCGACCGCGCCGCCGCCGGCGCCCGCCGCTCTCGCGGAGCCGGTCGCTGGCCTCCAGCGTCGAGTAGCGCTCGTCCCAATACACAACCGTGAGACCGGGCATTTCCTCTAGTCGGCGCGCAAAGTCCTGCACCCGCTGCGCTTGCTCACCGATCTCGCCCTGCGGCGTATAGGGCAGTCCCACCACAATCGTCTCCG
>JAJDZR010000207.1 GCA_022824545.1 Chloroflexota bacterium | reverse complement strand
CGGCTCAGGGGGTGAAGCCTCCGGCACCGGCGCGTCAGCGGGGTCGGGCGGTGGGTCGGCTGATGCCGGCTGGTCAGTGTGGTCGGGTGGTGGGTCGTCGGGCGCCGGCTCGGCGGCGAGGTCGGACGGCGGCTGGCGGCGCATCCAGCGGTACAGATCGCGCAACTGGCGACGGACCTGCGCCTTGTCGGGGACGAGGTCGGACGGCGGTGGCATCTGGAGGGTCCGGCGGTACAAGTCGCGCAGCTGGCGCTGGCCCAGCGTCTTGCCGCTGGCAAAGTATTCAATCGTGGCGCGGCCGAGCGCGTAGGTGCCGGCAGCGGCGACACCACCGGCCGCGGCCCAACCGACGACCGGCACCAGGCGGGCGACCTGCCTGGCCGCCGTGCGGACCAGCATCCCGCCCATGACCGCGCCGATGATCTCCTTGGCTCGCTCCGCGTCGAGCGTCTCGCCGTAGATCGCGGCGACACGGAGCACCATGCGTATCTGCGCCGCGAGCACGAGGGGGATGTCCACGAAGGGGACCGGCTCGGCGCCGGCCGCGGCGGCCAGCCCGGCGGCTTCGCGCACGATGCGCTCGGCGGCCGTGCGGCGAAAGCCGGGTAGGGCTCGACCGAGGGCGATGGTGAGGGGTAGATCCAAATCGAGGATTGCCGGCATGAGCCGGTCGGCGACGTTGGTGCCGCGCTCGGCCGAGATCGGGATGACTTTCGTGCCGAGGTGCAACTCGGCGACGGCGATGGCGGCGACAAGATCGTCACCGCGCAGCAGATCAATTTTGTTCAAGGCAATCACGGCCGGCGATTCGCGAGCGGCGATCTGCTGCCAGAGGGTCACGTCCGCTTGGCGTACACCGGCCGCCGCATCGAGGACCAGGAGCACCGCATTGGCCGCGAGGACTTGTCGCCACGCGGTAGTCCAGCGCTTATCGTCGCCCGGCTCACCGGCGCCTGGCGTGTCCACCAGCCGCAGCGGGCCGACCGGCTGCTCGATGGCCGTGGTGGTCGTCCCCGGCACCGCCGACACCGCCGAGTGCTCGGCGCCGGCAATCGTATTGAACAGGGTGGATTTACCGGAATTCACCGGGCCGACGATGGCGAGGCGGGGCGGCGACCGGCCTTCGAACTCTTCCTTCAGCTCTTCCCAGCCGACCGCATCCAGCAGGCGGCGCAGGTCGTCGAGCCGCTTGGGGTACTTGGCGGTCATGGTGGTTGCTCTGCTCCCTACTTTCCTCACCCCCGGCCCCCTCTCCACCAAGTGGAGAGGGGGTGGATTCCCGCTTTCGCGGGAATGACGAGTTATACAAAGGTCTCCTTTCGTGGGAATGACAGGTTACGCAAAGGTGTCCTAGTGGAATGGTGGGGCTAGGGCCAGTTGTAGCTCCAGGAGCGATGGGCCGGAGCGCCGGAAGGCGGCGGTCATGGCGCCGGGTAGCTCGTCAATATGGGACAGCCGCTCGGCGTGGGCGCCGAACGCCCGGCCGAGGGCGACGAAATCGGGGTTGCGGAGGTCGGTGTCGAGGACCTTGCCGTTGCGGCGCTGCTGGGCGGCCTTAATCATGCCGTAGGCGTTGTCGTTGACGACGATCACGGCGATGGGTAGCTCGTACTGCACCGCGGTCGCCAACTCTTGCAGCGTGAAGAGCAAGCCGCCATCGCCGGCGAGCACGGCGACCGGCGTGTTGGGCCGGGCAATCTGGGCACCAATGCCGACCGGCAGGCCGAAACCGAGCGAGGCCGAGCCGGCCGGGTAGAGGAAACGGCGCGGGGCGAGCGTGGGGAAGTGGCGGACGCACCAGTAGCAGGCGATGGCTTGGTCGCAGGCCAGGATGCCCGCCGGGGGCAGCCCGGCCCGCAGCGCCCGCACCAATTGGAGCGCCTCGGGGCAACGCTGCTCGCCGGCGTCGTCATCGGCGTCGCGGGCAGCGCGAATGTCGTGGGGGTCCCAGCGACTGGCGCTATCGGTGTCTTCCAAGGCAGCCAGCAGCATTTCCAGGCCGAGCCGGGCGTCGCCAACCAGGCGTTCGGCGACCGGATAGCTCTTGCCCATCTCACTGGCGTCGAGGTCGAGGTGGGCGAGGGTGGGCGGCAAGGGCAAGCGCCAGGCGCGGGTAGCCATGCCGGTCAGGCGGTTGCCGACCACCAAGCCGACATCGGCTTGACGCCAGAGGACCGGGTAGCCGTCGGTTGGACCGGACGAGGTGCGCCACGTACAGCCGGCCGACCAGAGGCTGGTATCGGGAATGGCGCCCTTGCCGCTGATGGTCGTGAGCACGGGGGCGCGCAGGCGCTCGGCGAGCCGGAGCAGCAGGTCGCTGGCGCCCGCGCGGGCCACCCCGCCGCCGGCGAACAGCAGCGGGTACTTGGCTTGACGCAGTAGCTCGGCCGTGCGGGCGACGGACTCCTCGGATGGCGGTTGGGGCGCTGGGATGGGTGGTAACGGGGCGGCGGGTACGTCGGCTGTCTGTTCCAACACGTCAATGGGCACTTCCAGCGCGGTCGGGCGTGGGCGCCCGGTCTGCATCCGTGCCAGCTCCTCCAGCGTGGCCTGCTCTAGGTCGGCAACGCGCGTGACGAGGCGGGTGCCGGCGGCGGCGGCCATCACGGCGGATTGGTCCTTGAACTCGTGGAGGTAGCCCTTGTACTTGCCGAGCAAGGGCAGCTCGCCGGCGGTGCCGATGACCAGGAGCGGGACGGAGTCGGACCAGGCTCCGGCGAGGGGCGTGACGGTATTGGTCAGGCCGGGGCCGGTGGTGACGAGGGCGACGCCGGGGTGCCCGGAGGCACGAGCATAGCCGTCGGCCATGTAGGCGGCGCCCTGCTCGTGGCGGGTGGCAAAGCTGACGATGGTGTCTTGGTCGTGGATGGCATCGTAGATCGGCAAGTTGTGGACGCCCGCGATACCGAAGGCGTGGCGGACCCCCGCACGCACGAGCGCATCAACGATCAGCTCACCGCCTGTCCGTGCCATCCGGTGCTCTCCTTCGTGCTGG
>JAJDZR010000242.1 GCA_022824545.1 Chloroflexota bacterium | reverse complement strand
CACCCCCGGCCAAGCGCCCGCTGCGTTGGACGAAGAAGGCGCTGGCCCTGGCAACGCTGGTCTGTCTCCAGACCCTGCTGGTGGCGGGGGCACTCGCAGTCGTCGGCTTTCAGGTGGGCGGCCCGGGAGGTGGCGCAGTGGGCCTGAGCCTGGGGCTTGCCGCCGGCCTGGCCCTGCTCCCGGCGCTGCTGACGGTGGCGACGCTCATCGTGTGGCCGGGGCAGGTGGTGGGGGCGGCACTGCTCTTGCGGGCCGCGCGGCGCAAGCTGCGGGCAAGCAACGCTCGCGTCATCGGGATCACCGGCAGCTACGGCAAGACCAGCACCAAGGAGTTCGTGAGCACGCTGCTCGCCGCCCGCTATCGTGTGTTGAAGACACCGGAGAGCTACAATACCGCGCTGGGTATCGCGCGAGTGCTGCTGCGCGACCTACGCTCCGACCACGACTACATAGTGGTCGAGTTGGGCGCGTACAAACCGGGCGAAATCCGCCGCCTGTGTCAACTGGTCAGACCACGCATCGGGGTCCTGACGGCCATCGGGCCGCAGCATCTGGAGCGATTCGGCTCTATCGAGCGCATTGCGGCCGCCAAGTACGAGTTGATCGAGTCGCTGCCCGTGGACGGCGTGGCGGTGTTCAACGCGGACGACCCACGTTGCCGGGCCTTGGCGGATCAGACGGCGGGGCAGGTCGTCCGCTACAGTGTGCAAGAGCCGCCAGGACCGGACGTACACCTGGCGGCCGGGCAGGTCACGCACAGTCAGCGGTGCGCCAGCTTTACGCTTCAGGACAACGACGACGCCACGCAGCCCGTTACCGTCGCGCTGCTGGGGCTGACGAACGTGAGCAACGTGCTGGCGGCGGCGGCGGTGGCCCGGCTCTGTGGGCTGTCCCTGGTCGAGATCGCCAGCGCGGCCCGCGACATCGAGCCGGTGCCGCATCGCTTGCAGCCGATTGACGGCGCCGGCGGCGTGCTGGTCATTGACGATGCCTACAACTCCAATCCGGTCGGGGCCGCGGCGGCGCTCGACGTGTTGGCAGCCGTGCCCGGCCGACGTAAGATGCTGGTGACACCGGGGATGGTAGAACTCGGTGAGCGCCACGCGGTCGAGCACGAGGCGCTCGGCCGGCGCGCCGCCGCCGTCTGCGACACCGTGGTGCTGGTCGGCCCGGCCCGCACCGCGCCGATCCTCGCCGGGCTACGGGCCGCGGCGTTCCCGGCCGAACACGTTATCGTGGTGGCGAGCTTAGCCGAAGCCACGGCACGCTTGTCCACCCTGCTCGGTCCTGGTGATGTCGTGCTGTTCGAGAACGATCTGCCGGACACCTATGACGAAGCCTCGTGACGGTACACGACGGTACACAATGAGACCTTTGCAAAACCGTCATTCCCGCCTCCCCTCCGTACATTCCCCCGCAAGCGGGAATCCAGGGCCATTTGCGGACCGCCGGTCGGTGTGGATTGCGGCTTGCGCCGCGATGACGAGACGAGGGGAGCGGTGAGACGGTTCCGAGGTTGGCCATGACCGAAGCGTTAGCCACAACCTTGCTGGTGTGTGTGGCCGCGCTGGTTGCGGCTCCAGGATTGATCCGCGGCCTACAGAGTCTCGGTCTCCGCACGTTGCACCGCCTGAAGACAGACAGCGACAACCGAGCCTTTTTCCGGCTCCACGAGCACAAGAGCGGTACGCCGGTGGGTGGCGGTTTGCTGATGATCGTTGCCGGGACCGGGACCGCAGCACTTGCCCTCGATGGCTGGTCACAGCTGGTAGTGCTGGCTGCGCTGCTCGCCTTTGCCGCGCTTGGGCTGGCCGACGACGTATCCAAAGGCCTGGCGCGCGCCGGTATCTGGCGAGACGACCTGCCGGCGCTGCCGCGCTTCGCGGTCCAGTGGCTCATCGGCGGAGCGATAGCCGTGGCCCTCTGGCGCGGGCTGGGCATACACGCCGTCCACGTGCCCTGGCTCGGCAATCTCGATCTGGGCTTCGGCTACGTCGTGCTGGCAGCGTTCGCCATCGTGACCACGGTCAACGCCGTTGGTGTGACGGACGGACTCGACGGCCTGGCCGGTGGCCTGCTGGCCATCGCCTTCGGCGCGCTCCTGACAGTCTCGCTGCTGCGCGGCCGTACCGACCTCGCCCTGGTCTGCGGCGCGCTGATCGGCAGCACGCTGGCCTTTCTGTTCTTCAACGCCCATCCGGCGCGGATCTTTATGGGCGATGTTGGCTCACAGGCGCTCGGCGCAGCGCTCGTGGTCATCGCCCTGCTGCTCGACGTGCTGATTCCGTTTGTCCTCTTGGCCGGTGTATTTGCCGTCGAGCTAAGTACGAGCCTCATCCAGATCGTGGCCCTGCGGCTGGGGCGCCGCGTGTTCCGGATTGCGCCGCTGCACCATCACTTCGAGGCCCTCGGCTGGCCCGAGACGCAAATCACGCACCGTTTCTGGCTGGCGGGCATCGTCCTCGCGCTGGGTGCTCTGCTGTTAGCGAGCAACTGAGCACGCGACGCTGGCCCTCGCACCGCAGGGGAGGGGTGCAGCCTCGCCTGCATAATGTGTGTCGGCACAGGAGAGGGTGAGGGAGATTCCGGCGGCTACCCGGCGGTAGCGAATATGGCCGCGATCAAGGCCGCCAGCAGAGCCGCGTATCCCGCCATCATCACTCCGGCGAGGATCAGGATAGTATTCCGGAGGGCACGCTCCATATCCGACTTGGCATCCGCGATACCGGTCTTGATGCTGGTCTGGATGTTGGACTCGAGCGTGGTCATGTCTGACCGGAGCGCAGCCATATCTTCCCGCGTGGCCACCTGGAACGCGGCCAGGTCGGCTTTCGTGGTCGCCTGGAGTGCGGCCAGATCGGCTTTGGTGGCCAAGTGAGGCAAGGCCGCCTTGATCTCGCCAAGCTCGATCTTGGTGGCGTAGTGCTCGCTGACGTCGACCGGTGCCGTTGCTACCATGGCCTCCACCTCGTCGGCCGCTCGCTAAGTCTAGCACGAGCAGCGGAACCCCCGATACCTGCTTGACACTATCTAATATACAATTCATTCTATCGCATGTCAAGCAGCCGCCCCGGACGCCAAGGGTGAGACGCACCGTTTGCTATAACTACCCGGCGGTCCCCGGACCCAGCGGCCCCGGCCGGTTTTGGCCCTACCCCACGCTCTCAAGCTACGTGCGATGGCAGTTCAACGCTTACGTGTCGGCGTGCTCTTTGGCAGCCGGTCGGTAGAGCACGATGTCTCTATCGTGACGGCGGTGCAGGCGATGGCGGCCATGGGCCGCGCCAAGTACGAGGTTATCCCGATCTACGTCACCAAAGAAGGACGGTGGCTGACCGGGGAGGCGCTGGCCCACCTCGACACCTACCGTGACCCCCAGGGCCTGAAGTCGGCCCTCCGGGCCTACCTCAGCCCGGAGCCACAGGATGGTGTGCTGGTACAACCCCGTGGCTGGGGGCAGCGTCTCCTGCGTCAGGTGCAGGAGTTGCGGCTCGATGTCGCCTTCCCCTGTATGCATGGCACGCACGGCGAAGACGGCACGCTCCAGGGCTTGCTGGAGCTTGCCAACGTGCCCTATGTCGGCACCGGAGTCGTCGGCTCGGCGGTAGGCATGGACAAGATTATGATGAAGGCCGCCTTTGCCGCCGCCGGCCTGCCACTCCTGCCATATTGCTGGTTCCGGCGGTCACAGTGGGAGCGTGAGCCGGCAACGGTGCTCGCGGAGATCGAGCGCGACCTGACCTATCCACTGTTCGTCAAGCCGGCCAACCTGGGATCGAGTATCGGCATCTCGCAGGCGCGGAACCGCGATGAGCTTGAGGCGGCCCTGGCCATCGCAGCGCAATACGACCGGCGGCTCTTGGTCGAGCAGGCGCTAGAGGGTGCTATCGAGATCAACTGCTCCGTCCTGGGCAACGACGACCCGCAACCGTCAGTCTGCGAGCAGCCCGTTCCGTGGGCAGAATTCCTGAGCTACGAAGACAAGTACCTGCGCGGTGGGGGCAAGGCAGCCGGTATGGCGAGTATTGACCGGCGCATCCCGGCACCCATCCCAGACGAACTCGCCCAGCGCATTCAGGCGGCGGCCGTGACCGCCTTTCGCGCGACGGACTGCGCCGGCGTGGCTCGCGTGGACCTGCTGGTGGATGACCCAGCCAGAGCCGCACCATCCGCTGAGAACTCCAAGCTTGCGGCTCTGGCTGCGGAGGCCAGCGGAGCGTTCTACGTCAACGAGATCAATACGATCCCCGGCTCGTTGAGCTTCTACTTGTGGGAAGCGAGTGGATTGAGCTACCCGGAGCTAATTGACCGCCTTATTGCACTCGCGCTGGAGCGCCACCGGGATAAGCAGCGCACCATCACGACGTTCGAGTCGACCGTCCTGGCGCACGCTGCCGGCAGCAGCCTCAAGCAGGGTGGCCCACAACCCAGTCGGCCGGATGAGCCAAGCCGCTAAGAACGGCGCGGGCGACGCTTACTCGTCGTCCCCTTCACGGTGACGATCAAAAAGGCGACGGCAGCGACCAAAACCGTCGCGCCTTGCAGAATATCGGCAGTAGACATACGCGGTGTACCTCTCTTTTCTTGAACGAGGGGTAGCTCGTTTGGTGTTGGCCGCTCTCGATTTTGGTAGGCGTACATACGTCACTCCGACACAGACCAAAGGGAGGAAAGTGCTTGCAGCGATGAACGATACGAATACTGCCGGTGAACGTACCGGCCCGGGGCCTGCGGACATCGCGGTGCTCGGTCCCGGCTTCCCAACCCTGCACGACCCGCGGTTGCGTGAGATACGCCACACCAACCGGACCTACAGGCTGCCGACCTACGCCAGCCGGGCGGCGTGGCTCACGCGGGCAGCTCAATTGCGTCGGCGCATTTTGGTGACTGCGGGCTTGTGGCCGGAGCCGCCGCGTACTCCGCTCCAGGCAAGGGTGTGGGGACGGCTGGAGCGCGACGGCTACACCGTCGAGAAGGTGGCCTTTCAGAGCTTTCCCGGCTGCTACGTGACGGGCAACCTCTACCGGCCGCGGGCACAAGCGTCCGGCCGGCGCTACCCGGCGGTGCTCAACCCGCACGGCCATTGGCCGCAGGGCCGGCTGGCCGAGGAGTCCCGCGGCAGCGTCCCGGCACGGTGCATTACGTTCGCCCGCCAGGGCTTTGTCGCCTTCTCCTACGACATGGTGGGCTACCTGGATAGTCGTCAGGTGGACCATCGTGCCTTTGGCGGCTGGCGCGAATGGCTGTGGGGCATCCACTCACTTGGTCTGCAACTCTGGAACTCGATCCGGTCGCTGGACTTTCTGACCGAGCTACCGGACGTTGACCCCGCACGGATCGCCTGCACGGGCGCCTCCGGCGGCGGCACCCAGACGTTCTTGCTGACCGCCGTTGATGACCGCGTACAGGTGGCGGCGCCGGTTAACATGATCTCGGCGCACATGCAGGGCGGCTGTGTCTGCGAGAATGCGCCCGGCCTGCGGCTGGACACCTGCAACGTGGAGATCGCGGCGCTGACCGCCCCGCGCCCCCTGCTCCTCGTCTCCGCAACCGGCGATTGGACCGCGCATACGCCCACGGTGGAGTTTCCGGCGATCCAATCCATCTACCGCCTATTCGGCGCGGAGGACCGCGTGGAGAGCGTGCAGATTGACGCCGGCCACAACTACAACCGCGCCAGCCGAGAGGCGGTGTATACCTTCTTCGCGCGCTGGCTGGGCGGTGCTCCGGCAGGAACCCGTGTGCCGGAAGAACCGTATCCGGTGGAGCAGGACGCCGGCCTGCGGGTCTTCCCGGATGGTGAGCCGCTGCCGGCCGACGCGCTTGACGCTGCGGGCATCACCACGGCCCTCGTGCGCCAAGCTCGGACCGCGATCCGCGACCGTTGGCCCCGCGACGCTCACCAGGCGGAGCAATTCCGGGCGCAGTTCGGCGCAGCCTTTGCCGACGTGCTGGCCGCCGGGTCGCCGCAGCCGGAGGCGCTTGCCATCGAACGGCGCACGAGCGAACAGTTGACGAGCACCGCGGGAATAAGCTACCGGCTGGAGCGGCTCCTCATCGGCCGCCAAGCCGACGGCGATGCTCCTGCTACCACCTTCCCAGCCCTCTACCTCACACCGCTGGGCCGGGCGGCCAGCGGGTCCGAGGCTATACCGCCGGTGCTCTTGGTCCACGGAGCGGGAAAAGCGGCCAGCTTCCGGCAGGAGGGAGAGACGGTGCAGTTGGGCCGGTTGGCGGCCACGTTGCTCGGTGCGGGCCGTCCGGTGCTCACCTGCGACGTGTTCCTCACCGGGGAATATCTCAGCCCACTCGGTAACATGGGACGTCCCGTGCTGGAAGCGCATTTCGCGACCTTCAATCGCACCGACGCGCAGTGGCGCGTCTACGACGTGGTCACGGCCGTCGCGGTGCTCCGACAGCTCGCCGGAGCGGCAGCCGTTGACCTCGTGGGCGCCGGCGCTGCCGGCCTCTGGTGCCTGCTCGCTCGCGCCGTTGCCGGGGAGAGTATCCGTAAGCTGGCAGCGGACATGAACGGCTTTGGCTGGGACCGGGATGAGGACTACCGGGACCGGCTCTATATCCCCGGACTACGGCGCCTTGGCGATGTACCCACTGCGGTCGCGCTCGCGGCGCCGGCACCACTGCTGCTACACGGGACCGAGGCCGACAGCGCGGCCCTACCGCTGACACGCCGCCTCCATCGGCTCTACGCAGCACTCGGCCGCCCGGCCGCGCTCACCACCCGGCACGACACCGCCGACGCGGCCGAACTCTGTGCCTGGCTGGCAGCTGATA
>JAJDZR010000206.1 GCA_022824545.1 Chloroflexota bacterium | reverse complement strand
CGCTCCACCATGTGGAGCGGGGGTGTAGCGCTCGGACCGGGGCCGATGCAGGGCCCTAGACGGCGGCTTTCGTTGCAATGACCGGTGCTTGGGCGCGATGAATCACGCCCCTACAAAAACCTACCCTTGTCAGCCTATGGTTCCCCCGCTGCGGCGGGGGGACGGGTGTAGCGGCGGTTGTAAGGCCCTTACGGCTTGGCCCGTATCGGAAAACTCACCCTGGTCAGAGCACTCCGCGCCGGGCCGTTGTGGGTGGTTGTGGGTCGGGGCGGAGGGGCGGTGGGGAGCTGCGGGTGAGCAGCACGTTGGCTGCGTAGGGGCGCCCGCTGTACGGGTCTTCGAGCATCAGCATCCAATCCCACAGCCGGTCTGCCAGCCGCTCGTAGGTGTCGCGGTGGCTCCGGTCGTGGGCCAGGTTGTGCAGCTCGTGGGGATCGGTTTCCAGATCGTACAGCTCATCGAAATCGAAGGCGTTGAAAACGAACTTGTAGCGGCCATTGAGTAACTGCCGCTGAGTGAAGTTGAAGATGTTGCCGTGGTCTTCCATGAATAGCTCGCGTCGCTCCAGGGCTGAAGCAGCATCCGGTGCATCGGTCAGGATCGGCAGGAGCGACCGACCGTGGGATGGTTCTAACGGGCTGGTACCGGCGATCTCCAGGTAGGTCGGGCCGAGGTCGAGGGTGCGGGCATAGGCATCGCACACCGAACCGGGCGCGATCGTCCCCGGCCAGCGCATCAGCAGGGGCATGCGGTGGGTCTCCTCGTAGGGATACACGTCCTTGAACCACAGCCCATGCGCGCCCATCATGTCGCCGTGATCGGACGTGAACACGACCAAGGTGTGCTCGGCTTGACCGCTCTCGTCGAGAAACGCCAGCAGCTCGCCGACGTAGTGGTCAATCAGCGTGCAGTAGCCCCAATAGTGAGCGATGGACTTGCGAGTGTGCTCCTCCGTGATCTCACCGAACCACGAATCGCGGACGCGGCGCACGTAGGCCGGCTTGCCATCTGCGGCATCGTGGTAGCTTGGCGGTAGAGGCACGTCGCGCCAGTCATATAGCGAGGCATACGGTTCCGGCACTAGGTAGGGGTTGTGTGGGCCACTGAAGTTGGTCCAGAGGAACCAGGGGCGTTCGTCCGGCTCGTCGGTCAGCGCCCGCAGCTGTTCCAGCCCCGCTGCGGCCTGCGCCGCCGTGCCGGTGGCCGCGGGCGGCCCGGCTTCTCGTCCGTAGTGCCGCCAGTAGAGGCCGCCGGCGTCGGTGAAGCCCCACTCGTCCGCGGTGCCGCCGCCATTCGTGCTCAGTCCCAGCTGCCGTCGGTAGGCGTCAGCATCAAATTGCCGATTTTCGCTGTCAAAACCGAGGTCGGCGGGCCCCTGTGTCCAGCCGACGTGCCACTTACCGACGTAGCGCATCCGATAGCCCGCCGCGGACAGGTGGCTGCCCCAGGTAGCGCACTCGGGACGGATTTCGCGGGCGATGGCGTAGGGAACGTGGCAGTTATTCAACATGCCGTGCGCGTGGGGGTAGAGGCCGGTGACGATGGAGGCCCGGGCCGGTGAGCAGGGAGTGGTGGCGGTATAGGCGCGGCGGAACCAGAGGCCCTCCGCGGCCAGCCGCTCCAGCGCCGGTGATCGGCCGGGGGCTGCCGGGCCGGCCGTCGCGTACTGCTGCTGGTCGGTCATAATCATCAGGATGTTCGGGCGGGTAGCGGGCTGTGCGGTCATGGCTGCTCCACCTCCTGGGCTGCTCGACGTGGCTGCTTCGGATATGCTGGGATAGTATCTGATGGGTTCGACCGGCCCCCCTATGGCCCCCCCGCTGCGGCGGGGGGACGGTTAGTTCCCTCCCCCGTCGCAGCGGGGAGGATGCGGGTGGGGCCAGGGTAAGGTTGCGTGAGCTGGGCGCCAAGGAGCTTGCAAATGAAGATCACCGATGTCAAGACGTTTCTTGTGGATGCGTCGCCGCCGGATGGCTGGAGTGGCGGGGGGCGCAACTGGCTGTTTGTCAAGGTGGAGACCGACGCCGGCATCCACGGACTTGGCGAGGCCAGTGGCTGGCCGCGCGTTGTCGAGACGGCGATCCAAGACCTCACCCCCGTCGTGGTCGGCGAGGACCCGGGGCGGATCGAGTATCTCTGGCAGAAGATGCTGCTGGCCATGATGGGGCATGGGATGACCGGTGTGGTGGGCGGCGGGGCGATGACCGGCATCGAGATCGCCCTCTGGGACATCCTGGGCAAGAAGCTCGGTGTGCCGGTGTGCGACTTGCTGGGCGGCCGCCTGCGGGAACGGGTGCGCGTGTATGTCCATGCCAGCACGCCGGAGCGCGCGCACGAACTGATCGAGCGCGGCTACACCTGCTTCAAGTGCGGTGGCTTGGAGCACCCGGTCAGGACGGTCAAGACGCTGCGGGAGGCGGTCGGGGACGACATTGACCTGTGCATTGACGTGCATGGGCCGCCGTGGTTCAGCGTGCCCGACGCTATCCGGGTTGGGCAGGCGCTCGAAGAGTATGGGCTGCTGTTCTACGAGGACCCGGTGCCGCCCGAAAATATCGAGTCGCTGGCGAAAGTGGCACGGGCCATAGATGTGCCTCTCGCCTGCGGCGAACGGTCCAGCACGCTTTATGGCTTTCGCGAGCTGATCGAGCGGGACATCGTGGATATTGTACAGCCCGACACCGGGCGCGCCGGGGGGCTGTTGCAGATGAAGAAGGTGGCCGCGCAGGCCGAGGCGCACCACATCATGGTTGCGCCTCACGACGGGTCGCTGGGGCCGATTGCCGAGGCGGCAGCGGTGCATCTGATGACTACGCTGCCCAATTTCCTGATCTTGGAGCACATGGCCGACGACGTGCCGTGGCGATACGAGCTTATCGAAGAATTCCCGCTGGAAGACAGCCACTTTATCGTGCCCGACCGTCCCGGGCTTGGCATCGAGCTGAACGAGGCGGTCGCTCTTGCCCATCCTGGCGGGCCAAACGCCAACCGACCGGGGCCGGCGGTCCGCACCTACGTCGAATCGCGGATGAGCCGCCGCCGGCTGACGCAGGCGTAGGGCCTTGGTGGCGGGAGTTGACACAGGTGACCGTATGGGTCGCGAAGTGTGTGCAGTAAGTTTCCTCGGTGGTGGGTGCAGTTAGGTGACGAGGCGGTGCTGCACTAGGTCCATGTCAAGCTCGATGCCGAGGCCGGGTCCGGTTGGGGGAATGATGTAGCCGTTTTCGAAGACGAGCGGCTCTTTGAATATCGTGCGGTGAATTGGGCCTTGGTTCGCTTCCTGGATCAGGAAGTTCGGTGAGCAGGTATCGAGCTGGATGGCAGCCGCGGCGGCAATCGGACCGCAGGCCATGTGCGGGGCGATCATCGCGTAATGGGCTTCGGCGATGCTGGCGATCTTCTTTGATTCCAGGATGCCACCGCACTGCCCGACGTCGAGCTGGATGATCTGAGCGGCCTGCTTTTCGATCAACTCGGCAAACTCGTACTTCGTGACGAGTCGCTCGCCGCTGGCGATGGGGATGCTGGTGTGGGCGGCGACGCGCGCCATCTCGTCAACGTTCTCCGGGGGGACCGGCTCTTCGAACCAGAAGGGTTGGTATTTCTCCAGGGCTTGGGCGGCGCGGATGGCGCTGTAGGTGGTGAGCTGTCCGTGGGTGCCGATGCCGACCTCAAGTTGGTTGCCGACGGCGTTGCGGATGCTCTCGAAGATGCGCTCGGCGTAGGTGATCTCCGCCAGCGAGATGTCGCGCGGCAGGGGATACAGGGGCCTGAACGGGTCGAGCTTGCAGGCGGAGTTGCCCTGCGCGAGTAGCTCGATGGCGATCTCGCCGGCGCGTGCCGGGTCTTCGTCAAAGCCGGCCCTGGGCATGTAGGCGTAGGCGCGTAGCTTGTCGTGGTATTGGCCGCCGAGCAAGTTGTAGATCGGCTGATTGGCCGCCTTGCCGACGATGTCCCAGCACGCCATTTCAATCGCACTGAGCGCCGGTGTGGCGTGCAGGCTCGGATGGCGGAAGTCGTGCCGGGAGCCATAGGCGCGCTGCCAGATTTTCTCGATGTGGAAGGGGTTTTCGCCGATCACGAACAGGCGGCCAATCTCTTCGATGAGGCTGATGTGAGCCTTCAGCCCGGCGAGGTTGTCGGCAAAGACGTTGCCGGTCACGCGCTCGCCGAGGCCGACGATGCCCTCGTCGGTGACGACTTCGAGGAAGAGTAGGTACCTGCCGCCTCGATGGGGCGGGATGTTCTCGACGACCATCGTCTTGATGTCAACGACTTTCATCTCGATATCCTCCAGTTCCGGCCCGTCTTTGCCGCGCCAGTTACTCTACTTTGCCCCCTCCCTCACCCTCCCCCGGAGCAGGCTCCAGGGGAGGGAAGCTGCTCCCTGCCGACTGGTATGTTGCAAACACGTGCTAGACGGTGAGCTTCGGCTCTCGCCACCTGAGTCCTTTCTGCCAGGCGTCACGGTCGGTGCGGTGCATCCGCAGGTTGCTCTCGCGCAGGGGCAGGGTAATGCGCTTGCCGCCTTGGAGGTGGGACTCCAGGATGGCCACCATGATCTCGACGCCGTGTCGCGCCGACTCCACGCCGCCGCGCGGGGGATCGCCGGTGTCGAGGGCGCGGACCAGGTCCATGATCGCGTTGACCGTGGGGCTTTGGCGGGGGAAGGCGGGGTATTCCGCCGGTTGGAGGCTGCGGGCGTCGCCCTTCCGCAGGACCCAGTCGAGGGAATCGTTGAAGGTGCCTACCATGCCGTGCTCACAGTTGGCCTGGTACTCGTAGCGGTTGGTGCAGAGCAGGTAGAGGGTGACGCCGTTCTCGAAAAGGACCACGCCGTCGCCGCCGGGGTCGTCGCGATAGACGTGGCCGTCGCGGAGCGGCTCCGATTGGGGTGCGTGGCCCTGCACCCAAACGGCGGGGGTATCGCCGTTGAGGAACTGCGCCAGGTCCATGGTGTGACAGCCGTGGTCGAAGAGACCGCCGCCGTAGGTCATCACCAGGCTTTGCAGCGCACCCAACTCGCCCTGCGCGATGATCTCGCGCATCTGCCAGAAGCCCGGATGGTAGCGGCGCTGGGTGCCCATGTTGAAGACGGTGCCGTGGCGCTCGCAGGCAGCCGCCATGGCGTTGGCGGTTGCGAGGGACGGGGCCATGCCCTTCTCGCAGAAGATGGCTTTGACGCCCTGCTCAGCGGCGTGGATCACGATGTCAGCGTGGTGCTCGACATGGGTGGCGACGCTCACGATGTCGAGGTCTTCCTTGGCGATCATTTCCTGGTAGTCGGTGTATTGCCCGCTCTTGGGAACCGCGTACCGCTCCCCGAAGAGCGCCATCAGGTCTTCGCGGAAGTCGGAGCAGGCCACTAGGTCGGTCCGGTCGCAGGCGTAGAAGCCGCCGCCGTGGGCGTAGGGCAGCTCGTGTTTCGGTTCGCCGACAACCTCATTGTCAATGAAGCCACCCATCCGCCCGCAGCCGATCACCGCCGCTCTGTAGGTTTTCACCGTTGTCCTCGCTTCCGATCGGATTTGGCCCCCACCCTCGCTCTTCCTGAAAGGGGTAGGCCTCACCCCCTGGCCCCCTCTCCACCATGTGGAGAGGGGGTG
>JAJDZR010000128.1 GCA_022824545.1 Chloroflexota bacterium | reverse complement strand
CGTTCGATGCGCTCTCGGGACCCCTCGCCAGAAAGGCCCGTTTGGTAGAGGAACGCTGAAGGCGATACCCAGACTGGCTCTTCATTGCCACGCCGCAACTCTTGGAGTAGATAGCTTCGGTAGAGGTCGAGGAAGCGATTCTCAAAGGCCAGGGTATGCCCGCATAGGTCTCTGAGCGCTTGTCGCTCCGCGGTGGTACTCGGAACGCCATAGCGCCACCGCGCCCGGCACAGCACGTAGATGTCCTCTATAAAGTCAGCCCACTGATCGTTAATGTACTCCCGATAGGTCTGCAGACAGGCAGCCCTGGTCGCAACGTATTGGCCTTCCCGGAGTGCCAGAATGGACTGGGCGGCCCGCCCAACGACGGCGACAAGCCACTTCAGCGGACCGATGTCAGCACCAAAGGAGCCATCCGCAGCCGGCTCGTGTGGGTAGCCAAAGAACTCGCCGGAGGGATCGGGGTAATCGAGCGGATAGACAACTACAGCGCGCTTTCTCAGCCGCGCGCTGGCAATGGTGACAGCTCCAGAGGTGCAGTGGCGGATGTACGCCTCTAGGGAAGGCAGCTGGATCGCATCATGTATGTCCTCTCCGTAGATGAGCCGGCTCGCTAGCTTGAGAGTGACATCATCGGCATGAAGGAGTTCATTCTCGCCGGCCGCCATGAAATCCAGGTACACCGGGCTTATCAGCGCCAAGGATTGCGAAAGCTGCCAGGCCTTCTGCGCCTCAGCTTCCTCCATCCGTCCCTTGAACAGCACGCCGAAATCTATGTCACTCTCAGGCAGAGCGGTGCTATCCGCATAGCTTCCGACGAGATGGTAGGCCCGCGTGCGTCCCGGGAAAGCGGCCTCGAAGACACCGATAACTCCTCGCAGAATATCGTCAATCTGCCGGTTACCGGTGGAGGTCAATAGGGTTATCTCGGCCATGATCGTCGTACTCCGAGCCAAACCTGCTTGTAGATGCCCGTGTGCTTGTGACTAGGAATCACCTCTCTCAGTCAGGAAGCCGGTTGAACAGGTAGTCTTGGCCCCAGCCGGTGTCTTCCAGGGCCAGGGTTTCGACTGCGCCCGTGCTGTTTAGGGCAAAGGTCGCAAAGCTGCGGTCGAGGTGGCGTTGGCGCCAGGTGACCAGGAACGTATCGTAGTGCCAATGAGTGAGATCGCCGCAGTGTGACCGTCCGTAGCGGAGGACGAGCGCTCCGTCCCCGTGGGTTACGGTCAGGCGCCCGCAGTAGGCGTCCTCGTAGACGCCAGCGTACTGCTCTAGGGGGAGAGACGGCGTCGTGTCCCGCGCTCGCTCCTTCTCGCGCGTCGCCCACTTCCGCTCCGCCCGCTCGTCGGACGCTCTGGCCTCTGCCAGCCATTTCGCCAACGAGTCCCAAGGCGGGACACCGAGGTAGGCATCCAGTACCTTGAACATCAGCGCGGGTGCGAGGTTCTCGAAGTTCAGGTTGGTCAGGACCACTACGCCGAGCCGTTCCTCGGGTACCAGACCGAGGGCTGCCCGCATACCGTCAATGGCGCCGGTGTGCGAGGCGATCTTGCGGCCGCGGTAGTCGTAGAGCATCCAGCCCAGCCCGTAGGCCGCGAAGTGCGTGTGCCTACGGAGCTGCGGACCATACGCCTTGATCTCCGGCGCCTCCAGGCCCATGACGGTCTGCGGGGTGAATAGCTCGGTCATGGTGTCCGCGCTGAGGAGCCGGTTGTCTCCATACCGACCGTCGGCCAGCAGCATCCTGATCCAGTGCGTCATCTCGGCGACATTGGCGTTGATCGCGCCCGCCGGGGCGATGCAGTCAATGTTGCGGTAGGGAACGGGCCGTATCTGCCCATCAACGTCGACGTGCGGCGCCGCCACGTTGCCGGCGTGTGCCAGGGCCGTGACCGAGGTTGAGCTATCGGTCATGCCGAGCGGCGTAAAGATGCGCTCGCGGACGAACTCATCCCAGCTCCGGCCCGTCACCGCGGCCACGACCTGCCCGGCCACGAGATACAGGATGTTCTGATAGCCGTAGTGACTGCGAAAGCTCCAGCGCGGCGGCAGATAGCGCAGCCGCCGCAAGATTTCCGCGCGATCAAAGTCGGAGCCGATCCAGATGAGATCGCCGCGCGGGAGACCGCTGCGGTGGGTGAGTAGGTCGCGCAGCGTGATCTCTCGCGTGACATACGGGTCGTAGAGCTGGAAATCGGGCAGGTGCGCGGTTACGGGATCATCCCAGCCGATCTTCCCTTCGTCTACGAGCATTCCCAGGGCTGCCGTGGTAAACGCCTTGGTGACCGAGCCAATCGCAAACACGGTCCGTTCGTCCACGGGCGTCGGTTGGCCAAGCTCGCGGACGCCGTAGCCCTTCGATAGCACCACCGCGTCGTCCTTGACGATAGCGAGCGCCAGGCCCGGCATCTGCCAGTCTTGTAGTGCCTGCTCGACAGCAGCATCCAGCCCTTGCAGCGGATTCGGCTCTCCACGCTCCATGTTTGCCACGAGCCAGTCCCTCCTCACCGCTATAATGGCGTTGATCTACTCTGCACTAGCGTAGTACATCATCCCACTGCTGCCGATGCCCAACCTGTCAGCTATCGCCGCGCGACTACAGGCCGCTCGTTGAGATGTCGGCGGTAACGCACGTGAGCGCCGTCCCGCCCTGCCCGTAGTCAAGTGTCCACTGCGGGAGCGCGACGAGCGTAGGAGGAACAATGAGCTTTAGCACTACCCACCGGTCCACCATCAACCCGCTGATCTTCCGCGAGTACGACATTCGCGGGCTGGTGGACGATGACCTCTCGCCGCCCGTCCTGACCGCCCTGGGGGCGGGGTTTGGCCGCTTTCTCGTCGGTCTCGACCGGCCGACGGCGCAGACCGGCCCGCATACTGCCGTAGTCGGACACGATGCGCGCCTCACCTCCCCCGGCTACGCGCGCGCGCTCTCCGCAGGGTTAGCGGCGCAGGGCGTGGCGGTGACCTGGATTGGCGAAGTGCCGACTCCGGTGTTGTACTTTGCCGTCAATACGCTGCACACCGACGGCGGCGCAGCGGTCACGGCCAGCCACAATCCGCCGCAGTTCAACGGGCTGAAAGTGCGGAAGCGCGGCCCGGTCGCCGACGGTCCCGGTATCCCGCTGGCCAGTAGCGAGTTGCAGGACCTGCGCGTGTTGGCCGCTGAGAGCACGCAGATGGGGACGGGAGGCACACCGCCAGCCGAGAAGCTCGACATCCTCGATGACTACGTCTCCTACGTCACATCGCGCGTGCGCCAGGAGCGGCCGCTCAAGGTCGTCATTGATGCGGGCAACGGTGTGGCCGGTCCGACCTGCGTGCGGCTCTTGGAGGCGCTGGGCAACGAGGTGGTCCCGCTGTATTGCGATCCCGACGGCTCTTTTCCCAACCATGTCCCCGATCCGCTCAAGCCGGAAAACCTCGCCGACTTGCAGCAGAAGGTGATTGAGGTGGGCGCGGACGTGGGTGTGGCGCTGGACGGCGACGGGGATCGGCTCGGGGTCGTGGATAACCAGGGGCGCATCCTCTGGCCCGACCAATATCTCATGATCCTCGCCCGTGGCGTGCTCGCCGACGGCCCGCAGCGGATCGTTTTCGACGTGAAGTGCTCGCTGGCGCTCATCGAGGAGATCGAGCGGCTCGGCGGCACGCCGGTCATGTGGCGCACGGGGTATCCGAACATCATGGCCAAGCGGCGCGAGCAGAGCGCGGCGCTCGCCGGCGAGTACAGCGGACATCTCTTCTTCAACGATCCGGTGATTGACTTCGACGACGGCTCGTTCGCCGCCAGTCAGCTGCTTGCCACGCTGGCCGCCCAACCCGAGCCACTATCCGCCCTCGTGGACCGGCTGCCGCGCTACCACAGCACCTCCGAGGAGCGCTACTTCTGCGCCGACGACGCCAAGTTCGGCGTAATCGAGCGGCTGCGCGCGCACTACGAAGGACGCTACCCGCTCGTGGCCCTCGACGGTATCCGCGTGACCTTTGACGGCGGCTGGGGGCTAGTGCGGGCGTCGAATACGGAGCCGGCGCTGACCACCCGTTTCGAAGCCCAGACGCCGGAGCGGGTGCAGGAGATTCGGGCGCACATGCTCAACGACCTCGATCAGCTCCCCAACGTAGACCTCAGCCGCAGCGGCGGGCACTAGGAAACAACGGCCGGAGTGAGCCGGTCACAACGCCGAAACCCAGGACGGAGTAGACCGATGGTGACACAGACGCTTGTGCTGAGGGCGGAAGTTGACCGGCAGGGGCGGCTCATTGTCGAGGAGACGATTCCGTTACCCCCTGGGCCAGTGACGATTATTCTAGCCCCACCACCTACGCCGAGTGAAGCAGCGGCTTTCGACGACGATACTACGAGCGAGTGGGCTAATGCTGCGGAGGCAGCGTTTGCACAGGTATGGGAGAACGATGACGACGCCATCTACGACCGCCTATGAAGCCGGGGATGTCGTGCTCGTCCGCTTCCCCTTCACTGACCTCTCGTCGCAGAAACGCCGACCCGCAGTGGTGATCTTCAGTGGGGCGGAAGAATCCCGCTATCGCGATCTCATTGTCATGGCACTCACGAGTCGGCTAGCGGCTAAAAGCCAACCGGGGGAGTACCGGTTGCATGATTGGCCCTCAGCCGGTCTCCTCTTGCCAACCATGACCAAGCCGTTACTCGCGACTCTCTCAGCCTCCATGATTGTCCGCAGGCTTGGCACTTTGGCACCAGTGGATCGGCAGGGCGTAGCCATCGTGCTAAGTTTCCTCTTCGGAGCCTGGCAGGCACAGTAGAGACACTGCCGACTAACGGTACCAGGCGGCCTGGAGCCGGTAGAGGTCGGCGTAGGTGCCTCCGGCTGCCATCAATTCGGTGTGGCTGCCTTCCTCTAGCAGCCGGCCGGCGTGCAGCACCAGGATGCGGTCGGCGATCCGGCACGACCCCAGCCGGTGCGAGATCAGTACCACGGTCCGCTCGGCCGCCAGCGCGGTGAAGTGCTCGTAGACGGCGGCTTCCGACTTGGCATCGAGCGCCGAGGCCGGCTCATCGAGGATCAGGATGTCCGCCGGGCGGAAATACGCGCGGGCAATCGCCAGCCTCTGCCACTGCCCCACCGACAGCTCGGTCCCCGCGTGGAACTCCTTCCCCAGCAGCGTACCCAGGCCATCCGGCAGCGTCTCCGCCACCTCATCGGTGCCACTGCGGGCGACCGCTGCGGCCAAGGCCGCTTCACGCTCTTCGCCGGCGCTCCAGCCAAGCGCAATGTTGTCGCGGACGGTGGTCTGGTAGCGCAGGAAGTCTTGGAACACGGCCCCAAAGCGGCGGTGCCAATCGGCCGCGGCCACGTCGCGGAGGTCAACACCATCCACGACGATCCGGCCAGCGGTGGGGCGGTACAGCCCCATGAGCAGCTTGACGAGGGTGGTCTTCCCCGCGCCGTTCTCGCCGACGAGCGCGATGCGCTCACCGGGCCGGATCGTCAGGTTGACGTTGGCGACGGCCGGTTGCTCACTGCCGGGGTAGGTAAAGGAGACGTTCTCGAACACAATACCCTCGCGGATAGGGCCGGAGGACCGCTGTCCCGATTCCAGATCGAGGCGCGGTCCCGCGAGGAACTCGAAGAAGTCCTGGATATAGCGCAGGTCCCAGAAGACAATCGAGGCGGTCTGGACCAACAACGAGTAGCTGTGCTGAAAACTCTCGATTGCCACAAAGAGGGCGGCGAGAGCGCCAAGATCGGCCCGGCCGGTGGCCAGCAGCCAGACACTGAAGGCCAGGGCTGCGATGTAGCTGATGGCGTTCAACCCCTCGGTGATGACCGACTCCCGGGTTTCGCGGGTCGTCAGTGCCATACGCTCACCACGCAAGCGCTGCCACAAACGATCCGCCTGACCAATCAGCCAGGCACCAAAGCCGAACAACCTGATCTCGGCCGCGGCCGCGCGGCCGGTGAGTAGGCTGCCGAACACCGCAAAGCGCCGTTCGTCGTGGGTATGCCGGCGAAACAGATAGTTCCTTTCCCGGACGCGGCGCTCGTGCGCCAGCACGCCGGGTGTAGCGCCGAGGAACAAGAGCAGCGGCAGTCCCCAATGAAACTGCCCCAGGTACAGCAGGAGCGAGGCCAGCACGACGCCGAGTTGGAGGATGTTCCAGGAAAAGGCCACGGTTGTGAAGAAGCGTCGTTCCATGCCGTACCGCGCGCGGTGCAGCCGGTCGTAGTGTGCGGGCCGCTCCAGCTGCTCCAGCGGCATCGCTTGTGCCTGCCGAAAGCAACGCTCCTCGATGACTCCACGCAGCACATCCAGATGGCGGTCCCTAACCGTGCGTTGGAGGACATTGAGGGTGGCTTGGAGCAGCCCCAGCCCAGCGAAGGCGGCACCCCAGAACAGACCGGCGAGCAGCGGCGCGTTGCCCTCGACCACCGCTTGTGCCGCACTCACCAGCTGACGCAGCAGGTGAACCTGTGCCACCGCAAAGAGGCCCAGGCCGGTAATCAACACGGCGAGCAGCGTGGTGACGATCGGGTTGACGGACCAGAGCAAGCGCAGCAGCGGGAGCACATACCGCAACTGGCCCCGGTTTAGCCGGCCGGTCACGCGCAACTCACTGTGCCGTTGAACTACCATGCTTGTACCTCCCCGTCCGCGCCATCGCCATACCAGCTCGCCTGAAGCCGGTACATCCGCGCGTACTCGCCGCCACGCGCCAGCAGCGCCTCGTGATCGCCCGCCTCGACGACACGTCCCGCCCGCAGCACGATGATGCGGGCGGCCAGACGCGCCGAGCCGAGCCGGTGGGAGATGAACACCGCGCACCG
Source organism: Chloroflexota bacterium (assembly GCA_022824545.1). Classification (GTDB taxonomy): domain Bacteria; phylum Chloroflexota; class UBA11872; order UBA12225; family JAJDUF01; genus JAJDUF01. Next base: position 5,485 of record JAJDZR010000128.1, on the reverse strand, counting down.
ACCGGCCGCGGCCGCGCGGAACCGCCGGTAGACGGTGACCTCGGCACGCGGATCGAGCGCCGCCGTCGGCTCATCGAGCACTACGATCTGAGCGTCGCGTAAGTAGGCGCGGGCGATGGCGAGCCGCTGCCACTGTCCGGCCGAGAGCTCCACGCCGGCCTCGAACTCTTTGCCCAACGGCGTGGCGTAGCCGGCAGGTAGGTCTGCAACGAACGTCGCTGCGCCGCTCCGTTCGGCCGCGGTCACGATCCGCGGATGCACCGCCGTTGATAGGTCCGCATCGTCACCGAGCAACGCCACGTCGGCGTAGCCGATGTTCTCGGCCACGCTCGTCGGATAGCGCATGAAGTCTTGGAAGATCGCGGTCGCACGGCGACGCCATTGTGCCGGGTCGAGGTCAGTCAAGTCGGTCCCATCTACGGTGATGCGACCGGCGTCCGGGCGGTAGAGGCCGAGCAGCAAGCGCACAAGCGTCGTCTTGCCGGCGCCGTTCTCACCCACCAACGCCACCCGCTCCTGGGGCCGCAGCGTTAGGGTGACGTTGGCCAGCGCCGGTCGGTCCGCGCCCGGGTAGGTGAAGCCGACGTTCTGGAACCGCACCTCCTCGCGCAACGATGGCACTCCGTTCGCTCTGGCGTGCCGTAACTGCGGCTCCGGTTTCAACGCCAGGAACTCCCGCAGGTGCGCCAAGCGCGACACCTGCTCTACCAGTCCATGGGTGCTCCACGACAAGGAGTCCGTCAGGCTGCGAAACCGGCTCAACCCGTACAGCAGCGCCACTAGGCTGCCAATGCTTACGGTGCCCTGGAGGGCGAAGAGCAAGAGCGCCAGGATGACCACCCAGCCGACCGCTTCCTGGAGTGCGCTGGTTGCCAGATTTGCGCGGGCTGCTCGCCGCCGCGCCGCCGTGGCTACGCTGAGAAAGCGCTCGAAGGCACGTCGCCAGCGGGCGAGGAGCACAGGTGCTACACCGAACAGACGCAACTCCGGTGCCGCCGCGCGGCTGGATAGCTGCGCTGCCCAATAGCCCATCTCGCGCCGCTCCGAGGAGGCACGGTAATTGACCTCGATCCAACGCCTAGATTGCCACGCGCCAACCCCCGCACGTAGGACCGTCGTCGCAACGAGCGCGACGGCGAGCAGCCAGTGCGCCTGAGCAAAGAGCAACAGCAAGCCCACCAAGCCGATGAGCACGCTGATCTGGCCCGTCAGTGCAACCACTATCCCGCCGGGGGGACGACCGATCGCACGCTGTCCGGTCTCCAGTTTCTGGTAGTAGTCTGGGCGTTCGAAGCTGGCGAGGGGCAGTGCGACGGCCTGCTCGAAGACCTGACGCTGCAGCACGGCCTGTAACCGCTCGTGGACGAATAACGCGATGTAGGCAGCTACCGCGTACTGTGCGCTGCGGGCGAAGAAGACCGCGAACAGCAGAGCCAGCCACGGTATAGCGACCGGCCAGAAGTCGGATGCTCCGCTGGCGGCGGCGGCCAGCGCATCAACGAGGCCGGTCATCGCCCAGACGGCGAGCGGCGTTGCGACCCCGCTCACGATGCTCTGACCCAAGAGAGCGCAGCCCGGGAGTCGGGCGTGGGTCCAGATGAGACCGGCGAGGTAGGCTACTGCTCCGGCGGCGGATTGCACCTGGGCGGTGAGCCGTTTCCAGGAGTGCGTGCGGAGTAGGACATACTGCATCAAGCCCCCTTTCTCCTACAAACTTGACTCTTCGCCGCCACTATGGTATGATTAAAACGTAAGCTGCTCTTGCGGCGGTAAAGCTCAAGAGTAGACACGGAAAACACCGGCAATCTTGCGGTGAGATGCGGTTGCCGGTGATTCCTTTAATGTACTACTAAATAGCCTATTTGTCAATCCCCCTGCTTTACACGTGTAAATCAGGGTCTTTTTCTTCTTTCAATGAAACTGGTTTGATCCTAAAGCGCACGCTATCTCCCCCTTCCCTGCCACGTGGTCAACGAGCGCCAGGCATCCAAGGCCGGCGGCATGGTGGACAGCTTGCGCCGTCAGTTGGCGTCGGTGAGGAGGTGGTCGCAGAGGGCGGTGAGCTGCTCGTCGGAGAAGTAGTGGAAGACCAGCCGGCCGCCTTGCCGGCTGCCCCGGCGCTGCACGATCTCGACGCGCGTGCCGAGGAGTTGTTCGAGCCGCCCTTCGAGGTCGGCCAACTCCGGTGATTTCGACGGGGCGGGATGCGAACGCGACCGGCGGCCCGCCGCTTCACGCAAGCGCCGGACCAGCTCTTCGACTTGGCGCACGCTCAACCCCTCGGCAATCACCTGCTCGGCCAACTCGTTCTGGGCGGCCGGACTCGGCGCGCCGAGCAGCGCGCGGGCGTGCCCTTCGGTCAATTTGCCCCGGCGGAGGTGTTCCTGGACCTTATCGGAGAGGTTGAGCAGCCGCATCGTGTTCGACACGGCCATGCGGCTGCGTCCCGTCTGGCGGGCGACCTCTTCCTGGGTCAACCCAAAGTCGTGGATGAGCTGTCGGAAGGCTGCACCGGCTTCCAGGGGGTTCAGGTCGGTGCGCTGGAGGTTCTCGACGAGGGCCAGGACCAGGTACTCATCTGCGGTCACCTCCCGCACGACGGCCGGGACCTGGGTGCGGCCGGCGCGCCGGGCCACCTGCCAGCGCCGCTCGCCGGCAATGAGCTGGTACCGAGACGAGCCAGGCACCCGGGCGACGAGCACGGGCTGCAGGACGCCGTGCTCGGCGATGGAGTCTTGCAGCTCTTGCAGCTCCTCCTCGTCAAAGGTCCGGCGCGGCTGCTGGGGGTTGGGATCAATCGCGTCTACGTCCAGGAACTGCACTGCTGGATCGTCGGCAGCCGTGTCCGTCTCCGGCGGCGCAGCCGGCAGCAGCGCCTCCAGGCCACGTCCCAGCCCGCCCTTAGGTCGCGGCATCTGTGAATGCCTCCTCTAGCTCGGCGCCGAGTGCTCGGTACGCTGCCGCGGCGCGGCCGGTCGGGTCATATGCGAGTACCGACTGGCCATAGCTGGGCGCCTCGCCCAGCCGCACCGTGCGTGGGATCACCGTTTGTAGTAGCTCTTGGGGGAAATGCCGCCGCACCTCGGCGCTGACCTGCCGGGAGAGGTTGGTCCGTAGGTCGTACATCGTCAACACAAGATGAACGGCACGTAGCCCCGGGTTCAGGCGCTCGTGGACGCTCTGAAGCGTCCGCAGCACGTCGGTCAGCCCTTCCAACGCCAGGTATTCGCACTGTACCGGCACGAGCAGGGTATCGGCGGCGGCCAGCGCGTTGATCGTCAGCAAGCCGAGCGCCGGCGGACAGTCAATCAGTGCGTAGTCGTAGGCGGTGTGGACTGCGGCGAGGTGATCTGCCAGCCGCCGGTCCCGGTCGGTCAGCTCCACTAGCTCGATGGTGGCGCCGGCCAGGTCCATGCTCGACGGCACGAGATCGAAGTGCGCCGCGCCGTCGGCACCGCTTCCCGCTACACTGGCGCGGCCGCCGGCGAGTCCCACGGGGACGGCGGCCTCACGCAGCGACGCCGTCCCCAGTAGCACATCATACGTGGTGGACAGTCCGTCGAGCGATAGCCCCAGGCTGGCCGTCGCGTTCGCTTGGGGGTCGAGGTCTATCAGCAGCACGCGACGCTGGCGCTCGGCCCATGCCGCGGCCAGGTTGACGGCGGTGGTCGTCTTGCCCACGCCGCCTTTCTGACTGGCGATGGCAATAATCCGTCCCATGACCTGGCTCGCGCCATTCTACCAATCGCTTCACGGCGGTTTAGTAGCTAGTGGTCAATGGTGGTAGAGCGGGCGAGAACGGCCGGCGGCCGCTCCCGCCCTGCCGGGTGAGGTCCAGGCGCTGCGGTGCGATACACTCTCCTGTGCAGCTCCGCCGCTGGCAGCCGGTCCGTGGGTACTGCGGCTAGGCATGGCGGTCGAGGGCTACCGCGAGGGAGGGATTTTGGCCGCGATGTCCACTATGTGGCAGAAGGGGAGTCTCTACCTCATCGTGTTCACGGCCAGCGCCGGCACGCTGATCTTGGAGATCGTGGCCGGACGCTTGCTCGCCCCGCACTTGGGCGTCTCCCTCTATACCTGGACCACGATCATCGGCATCGTGCTCGCCGGCATCAGCATCGGCAACTACTTGGGCGGCCGGCTGGCCGACCGCTTTCCGGCGCCGAGCACGCTGGGCCTCTGCTTGCTCGCCGGGAGCGTGGTTAGCTCTGCTCCTTTGGCCGTGGTGACCGCCCTGCACGAATGGACGTTCGATCTTTCTCCGCTCCCCAGAATCCTGCTGATGACGACCAGCCTGCTGTTCTTGCCGAGCTGCGTGCTGGGCATGGTGACACCCATCGTCGTCAAACGGGCGCTCACCAGCCTCACGCACACCGGCAGCATCGTCGGCCAGCTCTATGCCGTCTCGACGGCGGGGAGCATCGTCGGCGTCTACTTGGCAGGCTTTGTCCTGATCGCGTTACTCGGCACACGCACCGTCGTTTTGCTGGTCGCGGTGGTACTCCTGATCTTGGCCCTGCTGTTCGGCCAACTGCACCGGGCGCACTGGCCGGCGGCCGTGCTGCTGGTGGGTGCGCTGGCCCTGGCCGGCAATGCCGCCCGGCCGTCGGTACGCGCCGACAACTGCACGCTGGAGACCAACTACTTCTGCATTCGAGTGACGGAGGTCCAGCGCCGCGGCCAGGATGTCGTGCGGCTCCAGCTCGATCAATTGGTGCATAGCTTCAATTCGATCACCAATCCGCAGGTGATTATCTACGGGTACGTCGAGATCGCCGCCGAAACGGCGCAGTACGTGGCCGAGCGCCAGCCACGTATGCGAACGCTGTTCTTGGGTGGTGGGGGCTACACCATGCCGCGGGCGCTGGAGGCACGCTATCCCGAGGTCACCGTTGAGGTCATCGAGATAGACCCGGCAGTGACGCAAGTCGCGCACATGCACATGGGCCTGCCCTGGGACACGCGGGTCATCTCCTACAACGATGACGCGCGGATGGCCGTGCGCGACCTGCCCCCAAACAGCTATCACCTAATTTTTGGAGACACCTTCAACGACTTCTCGGTGCCGTACCATCTCACCACGCTGGAGTTCTCGCAGCAGATGCGCGATCTGCTTACCGAGGACGGCATTTACGTGACGAACATCGTGGACAAGCTCGTTGACGGCCGGTTTCTCAAAGCCTTCGTGCGGACCCTCCGGCAGGTCTTCCCCTACGTCTACGTCCTCGGCGAGAGCGACGGAATCATCGAAGCGACGATACGAACACGCGGCACCTACGTCGTGGCGGCAGCAGCGCAGCCGATTGAGTTCGAGCGGTTCAACGCCTATCCCAGTCCCGCCGCGGTACCTGCGACCACGCACGTGATGCGGCAGTCAGCCATGGAGTCGTGGCTCAACACCGGGCCACAGGAAATCCTGACCGACGATTACGTGCCGGTAGACACCATGCTCGCCCCGCTTTTCCTCGAACGGTAGGGCGCAATC
>JAJDZR010000132.1 GCA_022824545.1 Chloroflexota bacterium | reverse complement strand
GATCGCAGCCGCGATACGCTCGCCGGCCATATCGGCCAGCTCCCCGGGATAGGTCCCGCCCTTGCAGACCAGATAGCTACGGAGCCACTGTCCCACGATTGCCTTCAATCTGCCGAACAGGTGGAGCTTGGGAGCCTCATTCGCGTCGCGATAGTGTGTTTCGAGCAAGTGCTTGGTGAGGTTGTACAGCAAGGTGGCGGGACGGACCTTGCCATCTTCGATGAGATTGAGGTCAACCCCCTCTCCAATGATCCCCTCGTTCCTGGTTCTGGTCGGGCCAACGAGTTCCGGTGTCAGCGTCAGGACCGAGTCGGCGGTGAACTGCGCGTCAAGCTCGTCTTTGGGTGGGTCCACGCGATACCCGGTGACGCGCGGGAATTCGATCTCGAGGTCATCCCGCTCGGGGCTGACCGCATGGACATGGGTGGTCCGCACCGGTGGCTGCGGTGCGACCACGACCGGCTTGGCCGTGAAGTCGAACGGGATGCCGAGCACGTCGGCGTACTCGACATTGAAGAGGTCGTCGTCGTTGAGGTCGTAGGAGCGGCGGCGGAGTGCGCGGCCAATGACCTGCTCGCACAGCAGCTGGGTGCCGAAAGCGCGCACGCCGAGAATGTGGGTGACGGTGTTCGCGTCCCAGCCCTCGGTGAGCATCGAGACCGACACGACGCAGCGGATCTGCCCACCCAGACGATACTCTTTGCCGACGGTGTTCGTCACCTCGCGGAGTAGGTCCTGGTCGCTGATGTTCTCGCCCTGGCGCAGGTCACCCGTCCTGATGCGCCGCTCCCGGCGGAAGCGCTCGATCTGGTCGGCGGCCATAATCCGGAAGTTGCGGTCGAGCGCGTCGCCGGACTCGAGCTGCGCGCTGTCAATCAACAGCGTGCGGGGCCGTGCCAGCCGATTGCCAGAGTCGTCAAAGTTGCGGAACAGTTCTAGCCGACCGTTCTCAAAGTTCGTTGAGCCGTTATCGTGCTCCCGATGGAAGCCGGAGACGTATTCGTACACCAGCTTGGACGTAGCGGTGTTGTTGCAGACGATGATGAAGCACGGCGGAACGGGAATCTTCGCCGCCTCCCATAGCCGGAAGGTTTGCTCGTAGTGGCGGTAGAGGGCCTCTAGGGCCGATTCAAGCTGTGAGGGGATTGCGAGTGGATCGAGATTCCGCGCTTTGCCGCGCCCGGCCCTGGGCATCCTGGTGCGGATATGCTCCCACAGGTTGCGGTAGGTGGGCATGTCGCTGCCGGGGATGTTATCGGCGACGGGTACGCGGGGCAGCTTGACGATGCCGCACTCGATGGCGTCCATCAGCGAGAAGTCGCTCACCGTCCACGGAAACAGGGTGCCCTCGGCATAGCCGGAGCCGCGCAGAAAGAAGGGGGTTGCCGACAGGTCTATGACCTGACGGAGGCCGAGCTTGCGCTTGACGGCCTCCAGGCCCGAAATCCAGACGCGGGCGGCTTCCTCGTTCCGCTTGGCTTCTTGGCGGTCATCGCCCGTCAATCGGCCTTCATCGCTCTCGCCGGGCTTTTCCCGGTAGCAGTGGTGCCCCTCGTCGTTCAACGCCAGAATGTTCTTCAGGCCCATCAGCTCCGGCATGACGCGCTGGAGCATCTGACCTTCGGTTTCCTTTGTATCCAGCTCGGCACCCCGGCCCCGCAGGAGCGCCCGGCCGCCCTTGGAAAGCTCCAGCCGCTCGCGCTGCAGAAAGGCGTGGTAGTTGGTGACGACGATCTTGGCGCGCTCCAAGTCGGCGCGCATGTCGTTCGGCACCAGCTCCCGGCTCGTGAAGTAGCTGTCCGGGTCGTTGGGTCGCAGGACGCGCAGGCGGTCCTTGATGGTGATGCCGGGGGTGACGATCAGGAAACCGTGCGTGAACCGGTTGCTGTTGGGGCGGCGGAGCGCATTGATGGTCTGCCAGGCGATAATCATGGCCATGACGGTCGTTTTGCCGGCACCGGTGGCCATCTTGAGGGCTAGGCGCAGTAGCTCCGGATTGGCGTCCCGGTTGGCGTTGGCGAGGTAGTCGGAAAAGCGCCGGCCTTCCCGCCCTAACGTGGGGGCAATCTCCGTCAGCCAGATCAGCGTCTCGACGGCCTCAACCTGGCAGAAGAACGGGCGAACGTCGCTGAACTCGTGATGTCGCCAATGCCGGAGCAGCCGCGCGGTTTCGGGGGTCACGCGCCAGTCGTGCGGGTTGGGGAGCTGGCGCCACTGGTCCACCCGCTGGCGAATCTCGTTCACCATCTCCGCAGTGGCGGCATACTGCTGGTCCTCCGTGGATAACCCCTGCCCCTCGTCGAAGATTAGCTGCTGTTGCATGCCCGACGTCCGCCGCCGGCGAGGCGCGGGGACGGCGGTGACAAACTCAGCGCGGCGGCGTGATTCGATGATGCGCTGCGTGGGCTGTCCGTCGTCGTCAAGCTCCCAGTGCCGGGCCGGGTAGCCGTAGGGCGAGTTGAGGACGGGCTGCGTGAAGAACCGATCTTCCATGAGTGGCCTCCGGCTGGTGGTCAGTGGCCAGTAGTCAGTCGCCAGTCGCCAATCGCCAGTAGTCAGTCGCCAGTCGCCAGTCGCCAGTCGCCAGTAGTCAGTCGCCAGTGACCAGGCTACGGGCTACAGGTCACCGGCTACTGGTTACTGGGCACTCTGAACACTTTCATGACCTCGTCGCCGAGGTGGTTGATGACCTTGACGGCGATGCGCCCCCGCTTCGGGCGGGGGAAGGGCCGCGAGGTGTCGCTCTTGAGCGTGGCCCACGCCTCGGCGTTGATCTCCGCCTTGAGGGTCGTCTTTAGAGACTTGTACGGATCGTTGGCACCGAGAAAGTAGGCGTGGCGGACGAAAAAGCTCTCCTCGTTGTAGTCGGTGTCTATGAACCAGCAGGCAATCCCCTCCGGCCCGTGACTCCACACTTTCCCCGCGTTGGGATGAAAGACGTCCACGCCGTGGACAGTGGCCTGTAGCCAGTGGTCAGTGGTCAGTGTGAGGGGGAAATCCACGCTGCTCAGGCTCTGGACCGCAGCGAGCGTTTGAGACCGTTGAGCATCCGACCAACGTCCGACGCTTGTGCCAGCAGCGGAGCGGTCTCCTCCGAGGCCGCCATGCCCAGACGCTGCGCCAGGATCAGAAAGGTTTCCGTCTCCGCCAGCGAACCGCTGGCTATCCCCAGAAACTGAAGAAACTCCCTGCTCCCGTGGCGCTCCGCCCCCTCGGCGATGTTCGCTGCTACCGACACTGCCGCCCGCCGAACCTGGCTGGTCAGGCCGAACTTTTCCTCCGGTGGAAACCGCGCAGAGACGTGATAAACCATCTCTGCCAACTCGATTGATTTCTTCCAGACTACTAAGTCCTGATAGCTCTTTGACTTGCTCATAATTCCCAACTTTCCTCCCACCACGGGCCACTAGCCACCGGCCACTGGCCACTGTAATGTCCGGCTCGCCGAAGATGACGAACAAGTTGCCATGGCCGGTGTTCTTCAGGTCGTTGGCCATGTGCAGGTCGTTGTTCATCCGCGCTTTCAGCACCGGGATGCGGCCGAGCCGCTCGAACTCGGTCGAGTGGGCGTCGTAGTTGAAGGCACAGGCGATGAGCAGGTCGAACCCGGCTTCGGCGGCCTCGCGGGCGGCCTCGACGAGGTCGGGACGAGAGACGGTGCCGAACTCCGGGCCGATGAATACCGCAGCGCGGCGTTCAGTGGCCGGTAGCCTGTCGCCAGTAGCCAGGTCCGTGGCCGGTCGCCGGTCGCCAGTAGCCCGTGATCGCTGGCCACTGACCACTGGCGACTGGCCACTGATCTGCCCTTCCGCGCAGACCAGCTTGCCCGGCCAGGGCGTGAGGGAGGTGAACTCGATCCGGTCCTCCTTGTGCGCTTGCTGGACGCCGGCGGTACGCAGGTTGTCGAGGATGACCGTGGCAAAGTCTTTGCCCGGGCCGTAGCCGCCCGGCGCCTCCGCGATGAACTCGCCGTCCTCGTCTACGGCCAGCGTGCGGTGCGGCGAGATACTCTCGACCGTGAAGGGGCCGGCGACGCGGACGGTCTTTTTGTCCTCGTAGGGCTGGTCGTACAGGTACTCGTAGTCGGCTTTGGCGGCGATGGAGGCGTCTATCTCCCGCTGCCGCGCAATCCGCAGCTCCCAGAACTCGGCCAGCAGTGGCTCCGTCTCCGCCGGCCAGTCGTCCGGCCGCTCGCGCGGAATCTCCCATTCTTCCAGTGGCCGGTTGCCAGTCGCCTGTGTCCCGTGACCACTGGCGACTGACAACTGGCCTCTGACCACTGACAACTCGCGCTCGTACTGCTCCCAGATCACGTCTATCTCGGCGTTATTGGCGATGGCGCGGAGGGTGATGTGGGGGACGCGCCGGTAGACGAACCCTTGCCGAATGTCGCCGTAGGTCGGCTCTTCCGACGGCGGGCGGCGCAATAGCTTGGCCTTCTGCTCTTGGCCGGCTTTGCTGTCGGTCAGCAGGTAGTAGGGGTAGCGGGCGCCCATGATGCGGGCGCGGGCCAGCGCCAGCGCGACGCGGCTGGTGTCTATCGTGATCCAGCGCCGGCCCCACTGCTCGGCGACGTAGGCGGTCGTGCCGGAGCCGCAGGTCGGATCGAGCACCAGGTCGCCGGGGGCGGTGGTCATCAGGATGCAGCGCTTAATCACCTCGTCCTGTGTCTCGACCACGTATCTCATACTCATAGCTGCCCGAGTGTTCATCCAAGTATTCTTGTAGTGTTGGGTAGGATTGTCGCGGAAGTATTGGATATAGCACGGGCGATGATTTGTACCGATTGGCATCAATCTTGATGCTCGGTTTAGCCTCTGAAAGCCATCAATGTTGGTTCTCCAACTCTTTTTACCGGGTTTTATCTCGTGCCCCCAGAGATTGATGGTATAGAAGCAAGATTGGGTGTAGCCAGTTGACGCGAAGTCGCTAGGGTAGAATAAGTCATCAGGCAGTTCTGATTCCATGGCCTCGAGGGAGGTTAGCCTGCGCCGCTGCTCAAACATGCCCGTCCACATGTAATTTGTAGACGACCCTCTATCTTTCTCTTCAAGGAGAGGACGATATTTGGAAGACGGTTTATCCTTGCAGTACCACAGTATGTAATCGACAGGAGCTGATAGACCGCTTGATCCTAGTGGGGCTGTCGTCCGATAGATAATCTGCTGTGAGAAATTCTCATCGCCGAAAACCTCGTCCATCACTGCTCGGACGCGGTGGACGTTCTCGTCGCCGATCTGCACGAAGATGGAGCCGGAGTCGGCGAGCAGGTCGCGGGCGACGGTGAGGCGGTCGCGGAGGTAGGAGAGGTAGGAGTGGATGCCGTCGCGCCAGGTATCGCGGAAGGCCTTGACTTGCTCCGGCTCGCGGGTGACGTGGGCGGCGTTGCCGTCGCGCACGTCGCGGCTGGTGGTGGACCACTGGAAGTTGGAGTTGAACTTGATGCCGTAGGGCGGGTCGAGATAGATGCACTGCACCTTGCCGCGCAAGCCCTCGCGCTCGGCGAGCGAGGCCATCACTTGGAGGCTATCGCCGAGGATCATGCGGTTGGACCAGTTGCCCTCGTGCTGATAGAACTCGGTGCGGTCGGCGCCCGCCGGGAAGCCGTTGAAGTCGGCAAAGAGATCAAGTTGAGTGGCCTGTGGCCTGTCGCCAGTGGCCCGTGTTTCCTGGCGACTGGCCTCTGCTCCCTGGCTACCGGCCACTGACCACTGGCTACTGGCCACTAGATCGTTGATGAGCGCCTTGGGGTGGACCTTTTCCTGGATGTAGAGCGGGGGCGCATGGGCGGTCAAGTCGGCCTGATCCTGCGCGTCCTTGCCGCGCCAGACGAGCTGCGGGTCGAGGTCGGTGTTGCGTGGGTACGCGACGGGGATGGCGCTCTGCTCCTCGTCGGTCATCGCCGGCTGGTACTCGGCGGTGGGGATGTTGGGGCGGGAGGCCTCACTGTGCCGGATGGTGGAGACGGTCATGGGCTGCCGGGCGCGGGCGCGTGGCGACATGGAGACTCCCCCTAGTGGCGCGTGGTTGGTGGAGAGTGGTGCGAGTGGAGTTATATTAACACTCCTCATGAAATAATGTCCACACCTTCACTATCGCCGTGGCCGGTAGCCGATGGTCAATAGCTAGTGTGGCCCGTGGCTCGGTCACCTGGCACTCGCCACCGGGTATACTGGGAGAGGCTGTAGACACGAGGAGAGGGCACGTGATTGCTGCACCGGTGAGCGCCGAGGAGCACTTTGCGACCAAGGCGGACCTGGGGGAGTTGCGGGCCGTGCTGCGTCAGATAGTCACCAAGGCTGATCTGGTTATGCTGGAAGCCCGTCTGACCTGCTGGCTTGTGGGACTCCTCGTTGCCATGCTAGGGCTGTTCATCGCGTTCGTCGTGAATGCCGTCTTCACCGTGCTGCGGTTTCTGGGGTGAGGTGAGGAGGGGGGCTGGCCCCCCTGTGGTCCCCCCGCTGCGGCGGGGGGACGGTCTATCCCCTCCCCTGGAGCTTGCTCCGGGGGAGGGCTAGGGTGGGGGACACTAGCCACTGACGACTGGCCGCTCGCCACTCGGCACTCGTCCCGGGGCGGGTACGTCCAGGTCGGCGCAGAGGCGGCCTAGCTCGTTCCAGCTGACGGCCGGGAGCGGCACCGTGCCGCTGCGGTAGAGCTGGCGGCGCCGCCTCTGGCCGCGCTCGCCGGGCACTAGGATTTCGCTGACGCCGGGTGCTCGGCGGGACCGTTTGATCTGGTCTAGCTGCTCGTCAACGCGGGATAGGAATTGGTGCAGCGGCATGTAGGCCTCGATATTGAGCGCCCAGAAGAAGTGTCCCGACTGGCCGTGCGTAATACCGCCGGTGAGCGCGAAACCGGCCCCGGTCAACACGCCGGCCAGGCAGTCTACGACCATCGCCAAGCCGAACCCCTTGTAGCCGCCCGTAGGCAGCATCAGCCCGCCGTTGCCCAGGGCACGCGGATCGGTCGTCGGGTTGCCGGCGGCATCGGTGAGCAGGCCCGGCTCAATCGGATGCCCAAGCTGCGCCGCGAGGCTGATCTTGGCACCGGCGCTGGCAGTGGTGGCCATGTCGAGGATGACGGGGTCGTAGCGCCTAGCGGGGTAGGCGTAGCCGAGCGGATTGGTGCCGAGGATGGCGGTCAGCCCGCCGGGTGGAGGCATCGCTTGGCCGGCAGAGCCGCAAGCAAAGCCGATCATCCCGGCCCGGGCCGCCATCTCGACGTAGAAGGCGCACCCGATGAAGTGGCTGGAGTTGGTCACGCCGGCGCTGGCGAAGCCCTGCGTGCGCGCGGCCGCGATGCACCACTCCATTGCCTGCCGGGACGCGATGATGCCGCAGCCCTGGTCGGCGTCCAAGAGCATGGCCGCCGGTGCCTCGCGCACGATCCGGGGCTGGGGGGTCGGGTTGACGGCGCCGGTCCGGCAGCGGTCTATCAGGCGGCCCAAGCTGAGGATGCCGTGGTCGCTGTACCCCCGTAGCTCGGTATCAATCAGCACTTCCGCGATCTGCTCGGCATGGTCCGGCGGCACGCGCACCTGCCGGAGCAGCGCAAGCGCGGTGGTCCGGAGCGCGCCGATGGGAACGACGTGGGCATCCTCGATAGGGGCGACCGGCGCCGGTTCTCCGGCGGTCGTAGCCATACGCATCGCTCCTTTGGGTCGTAGGTGACGCAGCCGCTTCATCCTCGGCGGCCCTCGTACCCGGTTCCCTAGAGGCCGCTCGCTACTAACGTTGCACGAACGGATTCTGTATGGTCAGTTGTTGTATCTGCTGGCCGTGCTGCATGTCTTCGCTGTAGAGCCGGTTGCAGCCCGCTTCAAGTGCGGCCGCAACGATAAGCGCGTCGTAGAAGCTGAGTCCGTATCGAGTCTGAATGAGAAGACCGCGCCGGTACAGTGAAGGTGTCGGGTTTACCTGCCAGAGCGGTATCAGAACATCGTCCAGTAACTGTCTCGCGTCATCAGGCTTTGCCCCTAGCTTGCGGACAACGACATTCATCGTTTCCTGGACGACCTGATAACTAATGCACCCAGTCCCATCTTCAAGGCTTTGGCGCACCAGGCTCTCGGCGCACTGGCGCTTGGCGGTAGCGGTTTCATCGAATAAGTAGATGAAGATATTCGTATCTATGAAGACTTCAGCGCTCATTCATTTCGTTCCGTGTGAACTTGCGCCCGCCGGTAGAGATGCGGGCACGCAACGCTCGGATGGTCGCGATGGCGGCCTCCGCCTGTTGTTTGCGTCCGACATAGTCTGCAAGCCACAGCCGAAACTGGGCGTTCAAGGTCGTTCGCTCGGCCGCGGCGTGCCGGCGTGCCGCAGATATCAAGCCCTCGTCGGCGCTCAACGTGATGTTTTTCATGCTGACCTCTCGCCAACCGCACCCTGGGAATATAGCGTACACTATTTTCGTGTTGGGAGGCGGTCCGGCGTGTTTTCGGCATCGTCACTGACCAAGGTTTCAGGGCGCGCGGCTACTTGACGCGCCGGGGCGGCTACCATAGACTCCGGGCTGTCGGTCGGAGATCGTGCGGGTGGCAAGGAGGTATCCGATGGCCCTCACTGGCGATCAGAAAGCGTTTTTCGCCGAGCACGGCTACTTGCGATATGGCCGGGTTTTAACGGATGATGAGTTGGCCGCCTTGCGACAGCGCAGCGCGGACATTGTCGAGGGGCGTGTGGACCATGTGCCGGCGGCCTACATCCAGCGAGAGCGGCAATTCCGGGGTGAAAACGATACCGAAGAAGTGCCGGTGCTCGACCGGACCCGCAAGATGACGCACCTGGCCTATTTTGACAAGCTCTTCGAGTCTATGGCGCGCAAGCCCGAGATCGTGGATGTGGTCGAGGCGCTGATGGGCCCGAACATCAAGCTGTATCACGACCAACTGATGATGAAGCCGCGCTTCCACGGCACGGTGACCGACTGGCACCAGGACTCGCCAGCGTGGCCGTGGCTCATCCCTCAGATGGCAGTGAGCGCTTGGGTGGCCTTGGACGACGCCACCGTCGAGAACGGCTGTATGACGGTAATCCCCGGCAGCCACAAGTGGGGGCCGGTGCCGAGTGAGCAGAAGGATGCGTTCCTCGCCATGCCGGAGCTAGCTGATCCGGTGCCGGTGGAGCTACCGGCCGGGTACTGCATGTTCCATCACGGACACAATATGCACCGGACCGGCGCCAACCAGACGCCGTACCGCCGGCGCGGCCTCGCGCTGCACTACATTCCCGCCGAGACCAAGTACCTCGGTGCCCGCGATGAGGACCACCGCATCAAGCTGGAGGCGGAGCAGCCGCCGGGAGCGTTCCGCTTCATGCTGATCCGCGGCCAGGAGTTTGCGGGCCGGGCGTGATAGTGATAGCTCACTCGCCCCAGACGGCGGTGTTGGGGAAGTGGTCCTTCCAGCCGAACCAGAACGAATCGGTCGCGGGAAGCTGTTGGAGGCGTTGGTCGGCCAGTGGTCCCTCCAGGCCCTCGCCGGTGAGACCGTGCCACAGCGTGCCGGTTTCCTCGTCCGTCAGCAGGACGGTCGTCTCCGTCGTCCGTTGGAGTGCGAAGGTCAGGGTGCGGTCTTGGACCTGGCGCGAAAAGACAATCCCCGCCCCGCCGTGCGCCTCATCGAATACGACGACCAGCGGCGAACCGCCGAGCGTGTCGTTGACCACGGGCTGCGCGCTCAGTCTCGCGTAGGGATAGGCTTTGGGCTGATCGGCGACGCGCACGCCGACGACGTACTGCTTGGCCAGCAGCCGCGGATCTTTTAGCGTCTCGCCGGCGACGCCGATTGTGCCGGAATTCCAGTAGGAGGCGTAGGTGGCCTTGCTCGGCTCTTCCTTGCGGAGCAGCAGGCCGTCGGGATGCTCCCGTCGCCATGCGTCCCAGGTCATGACCGTGGCGGGGAGCATGGTCAGGCGTGTGCCCGTAAGTGGACCGCCGATGGCCTGGCCGAGTAGCTGGCTCCACAGGCTGCCGGTCTGGCGGTCGAACATGACCAGGACGTTGCGGTAGAGCTTGCCGGAGACGCCGAAGTTGAGCACCTGCCCGTTGATCTCGCGGGCATACACGATGCCCGTGAAACAGAGCGGTCACCAGGTCGCCGCGATGGGCAGGCCGGCGACGACATCGTTGACGATCTCGTGGTGGTCAAGCTGGAATACCGAGTAGGCGTGCCAGACACCCTGGTGACCGAAGGAAAGCACCGGCTCGCCGTCGTCCATGACCCCGCGGTTGATCGTCTCCTCGATGGACATGAACTCAGGGTTGTCAATGGCCGGAATGCCGTCCGGGGGGAGCAGGGTGATGATCTCCTCGGGGTCAACCGACTCGATGGGCAGCGGGCGCGGTGTCGGCGTGGGGGCGACGGGACTTACTGCCGGCGCCGCTGTATCGCCGCCGAACTGACAGGCGGCCAGTGCTGGCAGGCCGGCCAAAGGCGCCAATCGAAGCAGTGCGCCGCCCAGGCGTCGCCGATTCATCATGATCTTGGCACTCCGCTCATAGGACATTCTACGCGCTGGGTAGAGGCACGGCCGTAGTCTGGCGTACAGATGGCGCCGACGGGCGGTGTGCTCAGAAACAGTGGTAGGATTGGCGCTGACCGACACCACACGCGGAGGCATGCGGCATGGATTACGAGAAGATCAGGCGGCTGGTGGAGTTCGATTCCCCGACGGTGGCCAACGGCTTGGAGCTGCTGGAGGTGCAGGACCCGACGGTCGGGTACACCGGACCAGACGTGCGCGCCCTGATGCCGGAGCTGGGGCCGCGGGTGGGCATCGCTGTGACCGCTCGGATGGATAGCACGACTGCGGGGACCGAGAAAGTGGGGAGCTTGTTCAACGACTGGCTGCGCTCGATCCAGCAGGCGGCACGAAGTGCCGGGGCCGAGGGGCTGCCGGTCTTTGCCGTCATGGAATCGGTTGGTCCCAGGCCACGTTATACCGTCACGATTGGTGATGGGATGGGCACGCGGATGATGCTGGCCGGCGCGGTCGGGTTCTTGACGAACGGAAGCATCCGGGACCTGGCCGGCGTGCGCGACGTGCCGCTGCCCTGCTGGGGCGCGGGGGTGTCGCCGATGCACGGTCGGCTGCGCTGGCTCGACATCAATAGCCCGGTGGTGATTGACGGCATGACGGTGCGGCCGGGCGACTTCATCCACGCGGACGAGAACGGCGCGCTGGTGATTCCGCCGGCTGTGGCCGACCAGGTACACGACAAGGCGCTAGAGGTGCAGGAGAAAGAGGCGGCGATGTTCGCCGAACTGCGCGACCCGGACTACAGCCTGGACGACTACCTGGCAGCGCAGGGCTAGGTAGTGTCTTAGTTTGAAATGTCGAATCTCACGACGTGGGTTCCCAAAGTTCGAGCGCGTTTCCTTCGGGGTCGTGGATGCGGGCGAAGCGGCCGATGCCCTCCATCTCGCTTTCGTGGCTGACCTCGATATCCGCAGACTTCAGTTGTGCGACCATCGCGTCCAAATCGGCCACGCGGAAATTCAGCATGAAAGTCTTGTCCGCTGCGAAATAGTCCGTGTGAGCATCGAAGGGCGAGAAAACCGTGACCCCGGACTCGGTCACCCAGGGCTCCATCTCCATGTTCGTCGGAGCAGGATTGATGCCAAGGTGATCCTGATACCATTTCGCGAGTCTATCCGGGTTCTTTGCCCGAAAGAAGAACCCGCCGAATCCCTGAACGCTTTGCATGCTACACCTCTCTTTGCGCGGAAGTTGTTAGAGGCCGTTTTCGCCCTCGACCGGAGGGAGTCTAGGAGCGGGCCTTACTTGCCAGCATTCTACATGAGGCTGTCCGAAAACCCTGACGGGCGGATATCGTGGTAGGGAATCCTGCTCCTGCTCACGAGCGCGGCGGCCTGCCGGAGTAACATTCGATGTAATTCCCAGCAACGAAAATCCATTATTTCAAACTAAGACACTACCGAGGGCTACGCTAATCGCATACGTGTTCTGTTCAGCCTTCGCACGCTATCGCCGATATGGTGTGTTGTCAGCCTAACGCTTGATGTTCAGGCACTGCTGCCCCATACTAAAGGTGTGAAGGGGAGGGAGTTCATCGCCAGGGTGTTCGAGCTGGGGCGGCAGCGCGGAGTCTCTGTCCGTACCGACGCCAAGCGTGGGAAGGGGAGCCACATCACGCTGTACTACGGGACACGCAAGACTATCGTAAAGGACCGCCGCAAGGAGATCGGTGCTGGCTTGCTGTCCAGTATGATTCGTCAACTGGGGCTGGAACGGGCCGATTTTCGCTGATGATCTTCGTGTGAGGAAGCTATGCGGTTTCTCTATCCGGCGCTCTTGCAACGCACTGGGGAGGACGAGATCGTCGTCTCGTTCCGCGACTTGCCGGAGTGCCTTACTTCCGGCGTGGATGAGGCGGAAGCGCTCGCCGAAGCCCAGGACGCGCTGGAAGAAGCGATTGCGGGACGGATTGACGATGGGGAGCCGATCCCGGTCCCGAGCGCGCGGCAAGCCGGTGAGCACTACGTCGTGGTGCCTCCTGACATGGCAGCGAAGGCCGCCCTGGCCTTGGTTTTCCGTGAGCGTGGTCTGACGCGCATCGCCTTCGCCCAACAGCTTGGTACAGACGAGCAAGCGGTGGGTCTCCTGCTCGATCCCCGGCACGGCACCGACACCAGCCGGATCAATAGCGCGCTCCGTGTCTTGGGCCGCGAGCTGGTGGTCGGAGTGCAGGAGGCCGCGCCACTGCGGGGAGTCTCGGGCTAGTTCCACGGAGAGATGCTGCCGTGTCCCTACCGGGCGGACACAACAGCGGCGAGTGGGTGATTCCCAGCCCGGTCGTGGGATATGACGGGAGGGTGTGATGTTGACGAAAGCGCAGGTGCAGCGGTTCGAGGCGGATGGGTATCTGCCGTTGGGCCAAGTGGCGTCGGATGAGCAACTGGCAGAGCTACGGCAGCACTTGGACGATCTGACGCTGGGATCGAAGTACAGCGAGCAAATCCAGTACCAGATCGAGCCGGCGCTGCGGGAGAAGCTGGGCGCGTCCCCGGGGTATGACTACATCGGGCCGTCGCCGCACTACCGCAAGCTCACCAAGCTCGATCGGGACCCGGTGTTCCTGGAGTATTTCTGCCACCCGACGTTTCTGTCGCTGCTCGAGCAGCTGCTCGGGCCGGAGGTGACGATCTCGCGGGCGTTTGCCCTGCTCAAACCGGCCTTTGACGGCTCGCCGCTGAAGTGGCATCAGGATGCCGGCCCCGGACACCCCGCCGAACCGGGTCAGTTCGTGACTATCTGGACGGCGATGGACGAGGCGCAGGTGGAGAATGGCGCGCTGGAGATTCTGCCCGGCACGCAAGCGCTCGGCTTGCTGCAGCATCGCGTCCAAGACGGCGGTAGTCAACTGGAGGCGGAGGCGGACAAGCGCGTGGGGCAGGAAGTCCCGCTCCCGGCCAAGCCGGGCGAAGCCTACCTACTGAACAACTATGTGCTGCACCGCTCCGGCCCCAACCCCACGCCGCACCGGCGCCGGGCGCTAACGCTCTGCTACAAGCACGCCGATTGCCCGATGATGGACCAGCCCCCCGACTACCACGCGAACTATACGCGCCTGCCAATCGGTGGCTAGTGGTCCGGGGAGCAGGATCGGCGTCATGGGTTCGGCCACGCTGCCGGCTGTATCTCGTGGATCAGCGCCGGGCGATCCGGCGGACGCGGAGACGGTGCAAGTCGCGGCGGTGGCGATGCATAGCGCGATGGGCCAGCCGGCAGTCAACCTTGACCGAGTGGAAATGTGGCTGCGGCGGGCCAGGCACGCCGGGGCGCGGTTTGCGGTGTTCCCGGAAGAGTGCATCACTGGTTCGGTCAACAAATCCACCTTGGCAGACGACGCGGGGCTGGCGGCGATAGACGACGCCGCGCGGATGGCGGTGCCGCGGCTGGAGGCGCTCTGCCGGGAGTTGGGGATGACGGCCGTCGTCGGCACGGTCGAGCGGCGGGGCGCCCGGCGGTTCAACAGCGCGCTGATCGTCGGGCCGGCCGGCTACCTCGCTACCTACGACAAGATGTGGCTGCCGGGGGGCGAGCGCGAGTATTTCGAGCCAGGGCAGACGCTGCCGGTGATCGAGTCTCAAGGCTGGCGCTTTGCGGTCGGTATCTGCGCCGACCTCCAGCGCGGCGACTACTTTCGGCTGGCGGCGGACGCTGGCGCCGAGTTCTTCCTGCTCTGCGTGGCCGGGAGCGGGATGCCTGAATTGGTCGGGCCGGACGGAGACCAGAGCAAGCAGGCCGAGGCGCACCGGGCGCTGCACGTCAAGCTGATGCGGCGGTGGTCGGCGCAGAGTGGGCTGTACATCTTCTACGCCAACCAGGCCGGCAAGAGTGGATCGAGTTGGTTTCCGGGGCTGGTGCTCGCCACCGATCCGCACGGCCAACTCATTGCCGAGCACTTGCCGACCGAAGGAATGCTCGTGACTGAGGTATCGCGGCGCGTGCTGGCCGATGCCTGCCCTACTGGACCGGGCGAGGAGGAAGATACCGCCGGTGGGCCGGTGAACTCGGCGGGGCGGGACGTGTCGGTACGGGTGGTGCCGGGCACACCCTAACAGCCACGGTGCCCTATGCGTTGTCGTATTCGGTGGTGATGGTCATTACGTCCACTCTATGACGCCAGCGATTGCGAGAATGATCAAGATCGCCAAGACCACGTGCAGCAAAGCGAACAGTACAGGCACCCACTGTTCAATGGTTGTTACTGCCCGGTAGGTCTTGCCTTGACCCCCCTCAGCCAAGTACCACTCATACTTGTACGTCGCCGCTGGCAAATGCTGCTCAAGCTCGTGAATCACATCGAACTTGATGCCGTTCAGGTCGGCGTGCGACTTGATGATTAGAAACCAGAGCAGGCAGACGGTAATTCCCATGACGGGAATCGGCAATGCCCAGTAGTTCTGACCGAAACTCGTGGACTGAAGCCCGTACAGCGCGACTAGGGCCGCGTTGATGGAGTAGGTAACGGTTAGATGCGACCCGGCGCGCGCTCACGTTCTCGGCAGATTGGACGAAGAGCTTGTACTGCTCTAGCAGGTCCGTGCTGAAGGATCCATCATAGGTTTCTTTCGTGCGATGAAGTAGACTCTCGCTCGACTGCTCAACCATGAGTCATCTCTCTCCTGCGATCAGCTTCTTCAAGTTCTCCCAAGTCCACTTATAAATCTTATCTGCCTTAAGTGCCATAGCTGGCTTTGTGCAAGTCGTATGCGGTCGCCCTTTCAGCAGAAAGTAAGGCTTCGCTTCTTCGCGGGTGATGGTTAGCTCGGCTGCCACGCCCCTCGCCGTATGTGTGTTCGTTCCGCAGATGACAATAGTCAGATCAGTTCGTCGTATACGTTCCCGGACCTTCTTTCTCCAATTGCTGGTAAAGGGTTCTCTCACCGACCAATCTGCGATACGGAATGGAGAATCGGGGTTTTTCGCCTGACCTACCAATGCGTCGCGAAGCTCTTCATCGTGGTCAAAGTCAAAACTAATGAAAGCTCTTTTCATTGCCATGCTTCAATCTCTTTCTCCTCCGTAGTGAGTGTTCCTTGCAAGCATGTCGCTCGACCAAAGCCCAGTGAGTAGTATATCAGGCGAAACAGTGATGGCAAGTTTTAACTGTGCTCACCTGCGCCCGCTGCTGGCTGGTACTTCTGCCTGGTGCGCCCTGTTGTTTAGTCAGGTTAGAAACGGTGTGCCCGCGGTGTAGGCGCGGGCTCGAGGTCAGATCGGGAAGAGAATCGCACGGGCACTGTGCCAGCACTGCCCGCTGGTAGCCTCTCTGATCGGAAGGAGCCTCGTAAACGAATCGTGCTAGTTCAGTAGTTCGCAGTCTTCCAGTACGACATGCCCACTGCGAGCAATGTGCGTTATTCTCCCAATAGCCGAGACCGAATCCCCTACATCAAGGGACCTGAGGCGCGCACCCCAACGACTAGCAGCGAAGTCCAAGAACAATGACACTTTAGTCCCTGACTCTACCACGCTAACTTCAATTACATCACTGGAAATATGCTCCTTAACGTTTCTAGCAGTCCCATCAACTCTCAACCATAGCCCTATGTCGTGCTGGGTAGCGCTTGCAGCTGCAATGTCGGTCAAGCCTTTAACCGATGCTATCAACTCCGCAGGTGTTCGGGGGGAAAAGTCCTTGCCTTCTGTGTAGTGTGCTGGGAGACTCTGTTGTGCAGGAGGTTCTTCAACCTTGCGCTTATCCACAAGCCACAGCACAAGCACCGATGCAAAGCCGCCTATCACCACAGCAACTAAGGGCGCCCATCCCCCCACACCTCCCGTTATCATGTATTCAGCGAGCGCAGTCAGAGCACCGGGTAATACCATGGACAACACCCGAATAATCCAACGATTCGTAAAGAACTGTCGCATTGAACTACCTTAGTCTTCCCCAACAGCGCAATCGGACTGGGCCTGGGTATGGATGGCCCCTTTCCTCGCTTTATCTTCCCTACGATCAGCCTCGGCGATAGTATATCACGCATCGTAGCGGCAGTGGCGGCGGCGCTGCCATGCTACTATGGAGCCGAACTGATGAGGTGTTTGGGCGGATGAAGATTGCGAGTGTCGAGTGCATCCTGTTGAGCGCGCCGTATCGCCATGCGGACTATCTGCGGAGCGCGAGCTTTGTGCGGATTACGACCGATAGCGGCGCGGTCGGGGTTGGCGAGACCTATGCCGGGGTGAAGGCGCCGCTGGTGGCAAAGGCCATAGTCGAGGTGCTGGCGCCGACGATCATCGGTGAGGACCCGCTGGCGATCCAGCGGCTGTGGCGCAAGCTGGTGGATGCGACGCACTGGACGCAGAACGGGATCGGCATGGGCGTCATCAGCGGGATCGAGATGGCGCTCTGGGACTTGAAAGGCAAGCATCTCGGCGTGCCGGTCTACGAGCTACTGGGGGGGCTGGCGCAGCCATCGGTGCGTCTGTACGCGAGCACGTGCCCCGGCTACTGGCCGCTGCCGGCGGTGCGTGACGAGATAGAGCGGTGCCTGGACCTGGGGTACGACGCGATCAAGGTGCGCCTGGGGTTCGGGACATTCGACGAGGACGTGGCGCGAGCAGAGGCGGTGCATAAGATGCTCGACGGGCGGATGGACGTGGCCTTCGACGCCGGCCGCACGCCGCTGCTGGAGCACGCTTGGTCGGCGGACTACGCGGCGCGGATGCTGCAGGCGCTGGAGCCGTTCGAGCCGCTGTTCTTCGAGGAGCCGACCTATTTCGAGGACCTGGACGGCTATCGCGCCATCCGCGCGGCGACGAGCGTGCCGGTGGCGATGGGCGAGCGGTTTACGAACGTGGCCGAGTTCGAGCGGGCGCTGGACGCCGAGGCGCTGGACATCGCGCAGCCCGATACGGCGTGGCTGGGTGGGATCATGCCGTTCCTGGAGGTGGCGCGGCGTTGCGAGCGTCGGCGGGTACCGGTGGCGGCGCACGGCTTTGCGACGGGCGTGTCGCTGGCGGCTAACTTCCACGCTTGCCTGGCCAATCCGACGTGTACGATTGCCGAGTTCCCGGAACTGCTCGATCCGCTGCGGGACGAGGTGCTGGTCGAGCCGCGGCGGATGGAGGGCGGCCGTCAACTGCCACCGACGGCGCCGGGGCTGGGGGTGGAGCTGGATGCGGCGCTGATCGAGCGGTACCCCTACGTCTCGGGGACGAGCTTGCCGACGGCGGCGGAGTTCCGGCAGGCGTGGGGCGGCAAGGGCGGGTGACTCTTTGCCATAGCGAGGCGGAGCGGCGGAGTATTTGGCCCCCTCCCTAGCCCTCCCCCGGAGCAAGCTCCAGGGGAGGGGATAGACCGTCTCTTTGCAGCGGCCGGCGCCAAGACTACGGCGCGTTTAGCCTGTTGTGCGGCCGAGGCGGTGGTCTTCGGCGGCGAGCCAGTCGTAGTAGGGGCGCGGCATCGGTGCCGGGTCGCCGAGGCCGTGCTCGCGACGCCAGCGGACGAGCGGATGGTCGCGCTGGGTCTGCGGGAGGTGGATGCGCGTGCCGTAGGCGGCGGACTCGAACACGCCCATCATGATCTCCATGACGTGCCGGCCTTCGATCCCGCTGGCCTCGTGATCGCGGCCCTCGTCCAGCGCCCGCACCCACTCCTCGGCAAACCAATAATCGTCCAGGTTGGCCGGGCCGTCGGGGTCGTAGTGGTCGGGCGCTTCTTCCTCCAGCGCCTGCCAATTACCGTGCTCCTCGTCGGGGAGGAAGTGCGGCGTGGGGAGCCACCAAATCCCGGGGCTGCGCCAGATCATCCGGCCCTCGGTGCCGAAGAGCTGGATGCCGGAGGCGGTGGAGTCCACGACCGGGAACCGGTGCAGGAGCAGGTTGGTCGTCACGTTGTCTTCGTGCTGGAGCGTGGCGGTGATGTTCTCGCCGGCAATCGTGCCCATCCCGTTTGCCGAGGGGATCACGTCGTCCGGGGTGATGAGGTGGCCGTCGGTGAGAGCGGTGGCGGTCAGGCTGCGGCAGTGGCCGGCGAACTTGATGATGTAGTTGAGCAGGTGGACGCCGATGTTCATCAGGCCGTAGCCGCCGTAGTAGCCCTTGTCGCTGGCGTAGATATAGCGCAGCTTGCCGATGCGCCCCTCGGCGTAGGCCCGCGCCATGGTACGCATGGAGCCGCCGACGCGCCCCTGATGGTGGACGGCGACGCGGACGCCCTGTGCCCGGGCCTTGGCGAGCACCTCGTCGGCCTCGGCGAGGTCGGTACACATCGGCTTCTCGACCTCGATGTTGACGCCGTGCTCCAGTACGCGCATGGCCAGCGGATAGTGGAACTCGGTGCCGGTGGGAATGGCGACGAGGTCCGGCTGCGTCTGCCGGATCATCCGGTCGAGGTCGCTGAACCGCGCCGACACGCCCAGTTCGTCGCCGAGCGTGTCGAGCCGCTCTTGGACGAGGTCGCACAGGCCGACGACTTCGATCCGGGGATTGGCGTGGTAGGCGCGCGCCGCCGACGTGCCGCGCGACCGACAGCCCAGCATTGCTACTCGGTAGGTCTTCATGGCTCCTCCATTCCCGTCATTCCGGCGGAGGCCGGAATCCAGGCCGCATGTGACGCCTAGCCGCGCATATGGCGGCTGCGGCCCTCAGCATAGCAGGCGAGGGGCTGTGGGGTATCCACATGGATGGACAGGATAGGTGGGGTACCGTCACTGCGGCGGAAGCCGCAGTCCATAGCTCCGGCGCTCGTCACAAAATCCACCCCGTCATCCCCGTGGATGATGGTGATATATTCAGAGGTTTCACTTTTTCGTGCATGTACATACACTTCCGGCTGGACAAGGGCAGCGCAAGGCTGGGATACTTGCCACCTCAAGGCACGGGGAGAGCGGGAGACACCATGAGGCAGCGGTTCGCGGCGCTCATCATTGCCGGTTTGCTCGCCCTTGGCGTCACCGGATGCTTACCCTCCGACGCGGAAAAAGGGGCAAGCTCGGCGCAGCAAACTACTCCCGTGGCAACGCCCGACTGGGAGGAAGTCAAGGCGCAGAGTCAAGCCATTGGCTACAGAGAGCTATTCAGAAACAATGAGCAGTATGTCGGGCAGCGGTTCTACTTTCGTGGCAAGATTGTTCAAGTCATTGAGCAGGGAGAAAACACCTTTGACTTTCGGGTTGATGTTGAGCCTGACTCACTGGACAGCGCCATTGTGTATCTTGCCGAGTACACGGGGCAGAGATTGTTAGATGACGACCGGATAGAGTTCGTCGGAGCGGCAGCCGGACTACAACGGTACGAGTCTATCTTCGGGCAGCACATTACCATTCCCCGGCTCAAGGCAGTAGTGGTTCGGTGGCTTGGGCCGTGCGCCGATGGCGTCGCGGTCCCCAACCCACAAGACAACCCCGGATTGGTTGCCGATTGCTCGGCGTTGCTGGAGGCCAAGGACGTTATGGCCGGCGGTGCCTCGCTAAACTGGAGTGCGGACCGCGCCATCACCACGTGGGACGGCATCACCGTCAGCGGCTCGCCTCCCCGAGTGACCGCGCTGAATCTTTCCAAGCGCTCGTTGGCTGACACCGTCCCGCCCCAATTGGGTGCCCTCCGGGGCTTGCAGGTGTTGAACCTCCGCGACAACCAACTGTCTGGTCCCATCCCGCCTGAACTGGGTGCCCTCACTTTTCTGCGCCACTTCGACCTTAGCGACAACGCACTGACGGGACCTATGCCGCCTCAGTTGGGTGCCCTCACCAACCTGGAGCAGTTGGAACTCAGCAACAACCAACTGTCTGGCTCCATTCCGCCCGAACTGGGCACCCTCGCCAATCTGCAGGGACTGATCCTTCACACCAACCAATTATCCGGCTCCATTCCACCCGAATTGGGTGCCCTCGCCAACCTGCAGGCGTTGGCCCTCAACAACAACCAGTTGACGGGCCCCATTCCGCCCGAACTGGGCGCCCTCGTCAACCTGCAGTGGTTGTTCCTCAACGACAACCAGTTGACCGGCGCCTTCCCAACTGAGTTGGGGGCGCTCGCCAACCTCGAGATATTGCGCCTCGGCGGCAATGCGCTCACTGGATGCCTACCAGAAGAGTTGCGCGGTGTCGCTATTAATGACTTCGGCGAACTCGGTCTCCCGCTATGCGGGGCTTGAAGGTGCTGGGGTGGTAGGCTGCTACGGAGGATGCTAATGGAGTTCATGGAGGTCTACAGGTCGTCTTTTCCTTCATATGAGGGCGCAGTTGTCGTCGAAGATAACGAGACGTCTGAGGAAAAAGCCAGAGGTTATTTCGAAGCCGTTCAGGCTCCCGATGGTCAGATCACGATTGGCTGTTTCTTTCCTCATGTCGCATGGCCAGATGCCGAGGAGGACATATGTAAACATAATCTGCGCTACTACACTCGTGACGGTGGTTGGTCTCTACAGACTGAAGGATGTATTCATGTCCTATCGAGAAGATATCATGCAAACCATGAAAAAGGCATGTATGAGATAGTCATCAGAGCTTCTAATCTGCGAGCCAAGAAGCAATCACGTAGAGAAAATCCGGACTATGATTGTCTCAGGTTCGCGATTGCCAGCCTAGTGCTTGGGCGAAGTGACACTCATATACCTCAGTCAATCACTTTCAGTTTCCAAGATAGCTCACTGACAATAAAGCCGGTCGAAGATTATCAGTGCCGGATAGCACATCTCCAGTCTGTTGGAGGAGTAGAACATACGGCGGACATCATAATCAGGAAGAAAGGCAGAGATCCGCAAGGACTACCTGCTAGGAAGTCACTGGATGAGGCAGCTTCTCTTATGGAAGATCTGATTCCAGTCTTACGTCTCTGGAGCGGTAACAAGCTCAACTGGCTTTATGGCAAAGGCTATGACTACGGAGGCTGTCTCTCTGAGACACTACATCAATCCCCTGTGGTAGGTGGTTATTCCGAGGTCACGTTCCGCTACGGATGGTCAACACATCCAGTAAACCTGTGCGAACTGGCAGCTTCGGATTTCCCGAAGCAAGTGAGAGTGCTGAGTGACCAGGATATAAGGGAACATGTAGACGGTTTTGTGGAGGCGTGCCAGGCGAGGCAATTCCGGGAGAATCAGGGTATCGCTGCCGCCACTCTTTTGGATGCGCTA
The DNA here is from genome assembly GCA_022824545.1 of Chloroflexota bacterium. GTDB lineage: Bacteria > Chloroflexota > UBA11872 > UBA12225 > JAJDUF01 > JAJDUF01. Next base: position 21,111 of record JAJDZR010000132.1, on the reverse strand, counting down.
GTTGCACAGCACGCAGAAACTCGGGGGAAAGATACAATCATGTCCAAAAGCGCATTCAAGAAACATGTTCAACCTGCTCTACGCAAGGCTATTGATGACATTTCCGTACCATCCGTATCGGATCACGTGAAGTGCCAACTCAAGTCTTTCGTGTTAGGAGGATACCGGTCGAATATGAGGAATCGAGTAGAGTTGCTATCTGAAGAATTATCGGTATGCATGAGTGATGATCTAAGAAGTAGGGTGATTAAGGTAAGGAACGAGTTGGTGCATGAAGGGAGATTCCCCGATAACGAGCGAAGTGAAGCGGACCGCAATCTTCTCCTGTGGATGAACTTTGTCGTTCTGTGCCGGCTGGTTGGTTACGAGGGCGAGCTACCGCCACCGCCTTCCAATTAGCGATGTTGCCGGTGGCTATGGATGTGCTGGATTGCCGCGCACGCGGGAATGACGGGTGCTCCCCTGGCTCCTAGATTGCGGCCTGTGCCGCCATGGCGGACAAGCGGTCCCGGGTAAGATGTGTTAGACGACTTGGCCGGCGCGGACGGTGAGGAGCGGCTCCCAGCAGCCGCCGGGGCGGGTGGCACCGCCGACGTCGGTGAGGGGGAGCGCGTCGCCGTTGTAGTGCAGGACGGCGAGGTCGGCGCAGGCGCCGGGCGCCAGGGTGCCGATTTCGCCGGCGAGGCCGAGCGCGGCCGCGGGACGCGCGGTGGCTGCCTCGAACGCAGCGGTCTCGGCCATGCCGGCGGCGATCAGCTTGGAGATCGTGCGCGGCAGGTCGTGTTGGGGCACGGCGCCGAGATGGCGCTGGTAGACATCGGTGGAGATGGTGTCGGGGGGGAAGCCGTCGGCCAGCGCCGCCTCGGCCGTGCTGAAGTCGAGCGAGGCCATGCCGTGTCCCACGTCGAACAGGATGCCACGCTCGCGCGCCGCTCGGACCTCAGGGAGCACGCGGCCGTCTTGCACGATGCAGCCGGCGCCATCTTCGATGCCGGGATGGAAGCAGTAGGTCACCACGTCGCCGGGGCGCAGTTGCTCTAGCTGCTCGGCCAGCGACCAGTGCGGCCAGTTGGTCGTCTCGCGCCGCAGGCCGTAGAGTAAGGGGCGGTCGGTAAGCTCGGCGGCCGTGATCGCGTCATGGAGCACGTCGCGCGGGTCGAGTCCGACGCAGCCGGCCGTGCTGAGGTTGACGGAGATACCCCAGATTGACTCGCCGCCGGCTTCTATCGCGGCTACGCAGGCGTCCACGTCCACGTCGTCGGCGCGCTGAAAGCACGGGCCGGGGCGAGACTCGCCGAGCCGCGCGAGGTTGATCGCCAGGCGAATGCGCGTCTGGGCCGGCGCGATGATCTCCGCCTGGTACTGCGGCCACGTGACTGCACCGGCGTCGCCCTGCGAGAGCACGGTGGTCGCGCCACGCGCCAGCATGTTTTGGTCGGCGTCAATGCCGTACTTCCAGTCGGCGGGTCCCGGGTGGGTATGGAGGTCCACCAGCCCCGGCAGCAGCAGGTCCTCCGGGAAGTCGAGAGTTTCCTGTGCCGTGCCGGCAACGTCGGGGCCGGCGGCCACGATCCGGTCGCCGCGGACGGCCACCGCACCCGGTCCGTCCAGGCCCGTGGCGGCGCAGAAGAGCCGTCCGGCCCGGATGAGCAGATCGTAGTCAGCTGTAGACATACCTACACCCCTGTCCCGTATTCGTTGGTAGGATTGCGGTAGATGGAATGATAGTGGCCGGCGTCGCTGCCCAGGTCGCCTTGGATGCCGAACTCGAGAATCAGGTTAGTCCCCTGGATACGATAATAAATCGAGCCGCTGCCATCCACCGGCCCATGCCAGGCAAAGTACGTGTTGCCGAGGTCGGCCCGGATTTCAGTCATGCGGGCTTGGCTACTGGGCACGTCGAGCAAGCCTACCCAAAGCATGATCGTGTCGAGCAGTAATTGCTGCTGCGCCGCGCTCCAGTCGGCCACCTGGGTGCCTTCGAGCGGTGGAATCGTGCCGTCCTGTCCGGCACCGGCCCACAGTTCACGCGGGCGGTTGGTGACTATCGCCGCCGCCCGCGCCTGGTCATCGAGGACATTGATGAGTGCGAGGCCGGCTTGGAGGTGGGCGTCGAGGGGTGCGACGGTGGCGCCGCCGGACGTGAAGGAGGCCGGTTCGATACCGAGGAACGCGGGGGAGAGATAGCTCCGGCCGGCGACGACCGTGACGTTCACGGCGAGGTGATGACCGCCGAACTGCCAGCCCCATTTGCTGCCCGCCAAGGGTTCTCCGAAGAAGGCGAGCCAATAGTTGTCGGCGCTCCACTGACGGCGGGCCGCACTCGGCGTTTGGGCCAGCGCGGCTTCGGCGCCGACTATGCCGACGACGGTGGCGTAGCCGTCGGCGCTCAGGGCTGTTGACAAGAAGTAATGCATAGCCGCAGTTTGAGCGTCATTCAGGTCTCCAATACGTACACCGTTGCGCTTGATCGCCCCCGCCGGCAAGTTCGACCAATTGGGCCGCGCCGGGTCATCGAGCGCCAGCAGGGCCACGGCGCGCTGCTCGGCGGTGAGCGTACCGAGGAAGGCTTGCGCCGCTGCCACTGAGTCGGTGGCGTCGGCAGCCGTCCCGGCTGATGCGGCCGTCGCGGCCAGAGACGCGGCCGGAGCGGTGGCTGGAGCCGGCGCGGGTTGACCAGTCGGTACGATATCGTCGGCGCAGGCGGCCAAGATGATGGCGGCTAAGGCAACGACTGCGGTCGTCAGCAGACACAGGAGGAACGTCCGCAGCCGGTTGGGACTGCGAGTAGTTGCGTATTCCGCACCTCTCGATTGGACTGGTCCGGCCATTTGCTAACGCACCGTGAGCCAGATGGGGGCCGTGTAGCCGATGATCGGGCCTTTGGGATAGCGCGCCGGTTGCTCCGTTTGGGCACGCACGATGTAGTAGTGGTCACCAGGGCCGGCGTCGGCGTCGGTAAAGGTATGCCGGACCTGCTGCCCTAAGCCATGCACCTCTTGGATCCACTGCCCGTCGCGCCAGAGCGACAGGCGCTCGATGGGCAGCGGCGCGGCTGCCGAGACGGTGAGCGTGCCGGGAGCTTGCACCGTTCCTTCCTGGCCCATCGCTACCCCGTCGCTGTGCAGCCACAGCGCGAGCTTGCCGTTGGCGCAGGCGACGGTGCGCCGGTGACGCAGGGCATCGAACACCGCCTCGCCGGTCAGCTCCGAGACCCAGAAGCCGGTGACGCAGGACCCCAGCATACTCATATGGTGGTCCGAGCCGCCGATGAGGGCGAGCTTGGCGTCCTCCGTCTCGATGAAGTTGGCTGGGAAGGGAAAGGTTGAGGTGTGACCGGCCATATCCGGCTCGGTAGCCATTTCATCGCCGCGGCCGTGCAGCACCTCCATGCCCCACTCCACGCGCTGGTCGTAGCAGAACGTGTGCGTGTCGCCGTGCCAGTGGCGGATGGCCGCGACCGTGTTGGCCGGTAGCTCGGCCACGACGGCCTCGCAAATCTCGCTGTAGTCCAGGGAGCCGAGGACGATCTGCCGCAGGCGCTTCATCACCTGCTTGTCATAGGTGAAGAAGTTGGAGTGGTGCCAGGGCGGCCGCGCCCACTCCAGGCTGTAGAGCGGCACGCGCTCGGCGGTGTGCTCGCGTTCCAGTGCGTCGAGGCGCTGCCGGTAGTCGGCATCCGACAGGCGCATGTGGTCGGTGATGCAGAGCACCTCGTGGCCGAGGATGTCTTTCTGCCAGCGGAAGTTGTCGTCGGGGATGCCGTCGAGCGCCGGGTAACAGGACGAGTAGTTGGTGTGGTTGTGGAGATCGCCAAACACCAAGCGGAGACCATCAGGAGCATCCGGCAAGGCGGGCGTATGGGTGATCGGGGTGGTGGGCTGGATCGGCACGGGGGCGAAGGTCCGGTGGCGGTCATGCATTGGTGGCAAAGCGCCGTTGGCTTGAAGCACCTCGATGCGATGGTCGCGCGGTGGGAACTTGGTGTGCTCGAAGCAGTGGACGGCGGCCAGCAGGTGTCCGTCTGAGGAGGCCGCGCCATAGGGATGGTGCGAGAAGCCGGCGGCGTCGGTGATGCGCTGCGGGGCGGACCACGTTTCGCCGTGACAGCGCATGACGCACAGGTCCCAAGCGTCTCTTGTACCCAATGCCTTTGCCCCCGAATGTGCCTCCTGCAGCGGAGCGAACATGCGGAACGTGCAGAGCAGGTCGTCGCCAGAGCGGAGGAGGTGGACGTTCGAGGGGTTCATGTTAAGCAACATGCCGCGTCCAACGGCACGTCCCTTGCGGCGGTCGTAAGCACGGGGAGGAATGGGGAGAAGGCCGGCATCCGCCCCCGGCCCGGCGCTAACCTGCCCACTCGCCGGGTCGAGCTGCTTTAGCTCGATCTCGCGGCACTGCTCAACGCGCGTGTCGAAGCCCCAGGCCGGCGAGGTTTCCCAGGCTACCACCACGCGGCCGTCCGCAGCGGTGGTGCAGCGCGGCTGAAAGTTGAGTGTCTGCCGCGACGATAGCCGGACCGGATCGCGGAGCGCGCCGTCGGTGCAGATTGCGCCGTAGACGTGGATGGCATCGCTGGAGGGGCGCTCGAAACAGACCGCGACGCCACCATCTACCGGCGTGAGGCTCGGCAAGCGCCCCGGCAGGGTGAGGGTGTCGGATGATCCTTCGCTCGTGAGGCGGATGGTATCGGTCGTGCCGGCACGGCTGGTCCAGGCGTACCAGAGGGCGCCGGACTCGTCGCGCACGAGGGCCGGGCCGAGAGCGACGGCCGCGCCCGAATACAACACCCGCTGCTCGCCGCCTTGCCGGAGGGTGACGCTCCACTGCTCGCCATCGTAGGCGGTCCAGAGATAGGCCGGGTCCGCACCGCCGACCACCGCGACGCCGGAGAACTGCTCGGCCGTCACGGTGGCCACGGTCGTGGTCCGGCTGTCTCGCTGCACGATCAGCTGCAAGGTGGCCGCGGTGTCAGCCACCGCTGCGCCCCATTCCGCATAGCTGCGGCCGGGATGCAGCCGGGCGCGGATATGCTCCCATTCCCGGCTGCGGTCCATGTTGCGGACGAACCGGTCGTCCACGGCGGGCAGCCCTACCGCCGCCAAGACCCAGCCATCCGGCGTCGCCGCGAGGTCGCAAGCGTAGCCGTCCGGGCAGCGAAATACGGTTCGTGCTGGCATGTGACCCTCCTCAAAATGGTCGTCGTGCGGTCCTCGGTGCGACTGGTCACGCCCCTACGATGTTGCTAACGACGACACCTCGACCGGCCGGCCAGTCTGCCCGGACTCGATGGCGGCGAGAACCGTCGCGGCGATGGCGCGGCTATCGCGGGCCGTCAGCATTGTGTCCGCGCCGGTTTCAACGGCCGCGGCAAAGTTGTCGAGGAGCCGCCGCTCGTAGTCCAGGCCCACGCGCCGCTGGCGATAGTCGCCCGGCTTGAGGCCGCGGGCATACACCGATACCTCCGGTCGCGGCTCGGCGACGACGAATGCGCCTTTCGTGCCCAGGATGTGTAGCCGTAGCTCGCCGATGTTAGGATGGCTCGGCTCACCGATGCGTCCGATGCACAGCGATCCGACCAGCCCATTCGCCATCTCCAGCGTCACCGAGCCTAGGTCCTCCACGCCGCGGTCCGCGTGTCGCTGGAAGAAGTGCGCGGTGGTGCGGGCAAAGACGCGCCGGACGGTGACGCCAAGCAGCTCGTGGAGGTAGGCCAGCGGGTAAATGCCTTCGAGAGTCAGCTCACCGAGGCCGTCCCAACTGACCTCGACTTCCTCCGGCTCCCCGGAGCCGAGCAGGGCGCCGGCGTCCTTGGCGAAATAGAAGTCCACGTGGGTGGCATATGGCTCACCGAGATCGCCGCTGGCGAGCACCGCCTTCGCCTGCTGGATAGTAGGAAAGGTATTCCGGCTCCACATCAGGAACCGCACTCCGGCGCGCTCGACCGCCGCGACAATCCGGTCGCAGTCGGCGAGCGCGAGCGCGAGCGGCTTGTCCTGGACGATGTGCAGGCCAGCCTCGGCCGCCTGCACGGTGAGGGCGGCGTGGCGAGGCACTTCCGGGGTGACGCACGCGACCTGCGGTTGGAAGCGGTCCAGCGCGGCCGATACGCCAGGGAGATACGAGAGGCCGAGGGCGGCGGCGGTGGCCGCGTTGCGTGCGTGCGCCCAATCGGGCGCGGCTTCATCGTCGGTCACGGCGAGTAGCTCGTAGCGAGGATGCGCCGCCATGCCGTGCAGGATGTAGTCGTGCTTCACTGCCCCCATGACGAGGACCCGCAGTGGCTCAGGCGCGCTCATAGCGGCCCTCCGTCAGCGTCATGGCCGTCGCTGCGGCCAACGACGATTCCACGGCAGCGGCGACCAGCAGCGCGGCGTGTCCGTCCGCTCCGCCGACTACCGGCTCCCGCTGCTCCGCGATGGCTGCGGCGAACTCGGCCAGCACCAGCGCAAAGACCGATTCGTCCGGCTCCGTCCGCACGGCCTGTGGATGCCCGCCGCCGTACAGCAGCTGCACGTTGTGGTGCATGTCGGCGTAGGCGGCGCCAAGCGAGCCGATCAGCGTCAGCGAGTCATAGCCGTCGCCGGTGGGCAGCGTGTGGGCCAAGTCAATGAGCGCCATGCCGCCACCGGCAAAGCCGAGGTGGACTTGCGCGTACTCCGCAGCGGCGAGGCCGGTCGCTTGAGTGGGTCGTGCTACGGCGTAGACGTGAGTCGGGAGGCCACCGAACATCCACAGCGCTAAGTCCAGCGCGGCGAGGCCGGCGTGGGCCGCCCGCTCACTGCCGTCCGTAGCGGCGAACCACTGGTGGATGCGGAGTAGCCCCGGCCGGCCTAGCTCGCCGTCTTCGAGGCTTTCCTTGACGGCGCGGTGATCGGCCTGGAAGCGTGCCGGGTGTGCCAGCATCAGCCGCACCCCGGCGGCGTGGCTGGCGGCGGCGATCTGCTGCGCCTCGGCGGCCGTAGGGGCAAGTGGTGACTCGACCAGGGCGTGCTTGCCGGCCTGGGCCGCGCGCTGCACGAGGACGGCGTGGGTCGCGGCTGGTGTGGTGACGATAACCGCGTCGAACGTCTCGGCGGCGCCGTCAAGCAGTTCGTCGAGCGTGGCGGCGCGGACCGCGGCGTCGGCGGTGTGGGCTGCGCGATCCGCCTGGGCCGGGTCCGCGTCAGCGACGGCCGTAATCGCTGTCTCCGGGAACTGCTGTGCGGCCGCCAGGTAGGGCGCGGCGTTCGCACCGCACCCGATCAGGGCCATCCGAACCATAGCTCCTCCCGTTGTGCCTCGGGCTGCTGCGCTGCCGTGGCGTATTATGTTTGGCCGCCGGCCTCGACCGGCAATTGTGGCTTGCGCGAGCGGGTTAAGCGTATCATCATACGGTTTTGCGCGGCGATCAGCCGCCTGGTCCCCTATGGTCCCCCCGCTGTGGCAGGGGGGACTGATGATTGCCTGCATCGGGATGTGAGGATAATTGGAATGGCGGGGCAGGGGAGGTGGATTGCGGTTTCCGCCGCAATGACGTGCCCCGGCTGACGGCTGATCGCCAAAAGCTGATAGCTACGCACTATCTCACAGCAAGAGGAAGGTAGATGACCATTGCGTTAGACACAGCCTGCTCGCAGCGGGTGCTCTTCATAGACCTTCAGGAGGTGGCGGCGCTGGACGGCGCCGAGCAGGTTGTCAACACGGCGACCAAGTACCCGCACAACCCCATCCTGGCACTGGGACAGCTTGACGAGTGGGACGCGATGCAGGCGCGGCCGTGGCCCGGCGGGGTGATGTACGACCCGGCGGACGGGCTGTTCAAGATGATCTACTCCGGGATCGGGCACATTCGGGAGCGCAACTGGCAGGAGGGGTACGCCGAGAGTCCCGACGGCATCAACTGGGCCAAGCCGCGCGTCGGCCGCTACGAGTGGCTGGGGAGCACGGACAACAACATCGTCCTCGGCAACACGCGCGGCAAAAAAGACAGCCACTCCACCAAGATGCGGCCGATGCTGGACTTGGCCGAAGCGGACCCGGACAGGCGCTTCAAGGCGGCGACCAAAGGGGCGGGGCCGAAGCGGTACAAGGTAATGTACTCGGCAGATGCGAAGTGGTGGAGCGACCCGGTAGACGTGGACCCCGACCACGGGCTGTACGGTGGCCACGGCATTGACCCGTGCCAGCCGCTCCGTGACGACCAGGACCCCGATCCCAACCGCCGCTACAAGTGGTACGGTCAGCTGATCCAGCCCACGCAAGACGGCCGGGAGCACGTCCGCAAGATCGGGCTGGCCTGCGGTCCGACGCTCGAAGACTTGACGCCGAGCACGCTGAATCCGGTGCTCGACACGGACACCGGCCCGGAAGACGAGCTGCACTTCTGCTCGGTGCTGCCTTACGAGGGGCACTATCTGATGCTCTACGAGTTCGGGCGCTACGACGATTGGTTCCACGCGCTCACCGGCGAGTTGCGGTTGGCCGTCAGCCGGAATGGCGAGCAGTTTCGGAGGTTGCAGCCGCACCGGCCGATTGTGGCGCGGGGCGAGGCCAACGAGTGGGACGCCGGCTGGATTGCGTCCAGCAGCCAGACCATCGTCCACGACGACAAGATTTGGATTTTCTATTCCGGCAACGGCAGTGAGTGGAAGGGCTGGCCGGCTCAGAACACGCCGCGCAAGTTCACGGAGGACCTGGGCGTACCCAGCAGCGGGATCGTCTACCCGTCGCGAGCCGGCCTGGCGACGCTGCGGTTGGACGGCTTTGTGGACGTGCGCTCGATTGACCGGCTGGTGCCGGCTACCGTTACTACCGTGCCCATCGCCGTGCGCGAGGCCCATGAGCGTGAACTGGTCGTCAACGTGGCCGATCCGGAGCCGTACCGCAGTTGGGTGACGGTGGAGATCGTAGACGCCGCCAGCGGGGAGCCGCTGCCCGGCTATGGCGCGGACGATTGCCAGCGGGTGCTCACCGACGGCGTGCGCCTGCCGGTGCGCTGGCGGGAGCACCGCACGCTCGCCGGCGTGGAGGTGGAGCGCATTCAGCTGCGCTTCCGGCTCTACGGCCAGGCCAAGCTGTATAGCTTTGCGTTCGAACGTGCGAGCTAACCGACGGCTTTTCCCCCTCACCCCCCGGCCCCCGCTCCATCGCCGAGCGATAGAGCGGGGGAGTCTGGTAGAGGCGGGCGGTGTACATAAGTCCCTCGAAAGAAAGGAGCGGTACGACGTGACGATGTTGAATGGTGTGATGCCGGTGCTGGTCAGCCCGATGCACGAGGACGGCAGCCCGGATCGGGAGGGCTACGCGCGGCTGCTGGACTATCTCTTCGAGAATCCGCTCGCCGGTCTATGGGTGCTCGGATCGGGGAGCGAGAACTTCACGATGCCCCACGCGCATCGAGTCGAGGCGACCAAGATCATCGCCGAGCACATGCAGGGGCGCACGACCCTGATCGTGGGTTGCAGCGACCCGGTGATGTCCGAGGTGTACCGGTTCTTCGACGAGACGGCACACCTGCCGATCCAGGGCTACCATCTCCTGCCGACCGACCGCAAGATGAGCACGAGCATGAGCGTGGATTACTGGTCGGCAATGGCGGATCGGTCGCCGCTGCCGCTGTGGCTCTACAGCAACCCGGCGCGGGCGCTGGAGCCGACGGTGGAGGCCGTCACCGAGCTGTCGCAGCATCCGAACATCGCCGGCATGAAGATCGGCGGCTACGACCTCACCCAGATGACCGGCATTGCGATGCTGAACAGCGAATCGTTCCAGGTGCTCGGCGCCGGGGGCGGCAATCACCTGGCCTACCTGGCGCTCGGCGTGCAGTGCTGCACGATGAGCACGGCCTCCAGCTTCCCCAAGCAGCACAGCGAGGTCCACGCGCTCTGGGAGCAAGGAAGGATCGCGGAGGCCCGCGAGAAGGCCTTTGCGCTCATCAGGATCATCAAGCAGTTCCCGCCGCGGCGCAACACGGAGACCTCGGCCGAGGAAAAGGCGGTGCTGGAGTTGCTGGGTATCTGCAAGCGGTGGGTGCATCCGCCGTTCGAGCCGCTCTCCGACGATTCGATGGCGCAGTTGCGCCGGGTGCTGGAGGACAACGGCATTTTGCCGAACTAGGAGAGTGGTCGGTGGTGGCCCCCTATGGTCCCCTGACAGGGGTAGGTTTTCCGCTGGGCGGTGAGTCGGACCTAACCCCCGGCCCCTTCCCTGCAGGGAAGGGGAGTGCGAGCGGCGACCAGTCATGGCTAGGTCCCAGGGAAGACGACCCACCCGGAGACTGGTTACGCCGGCCCAAGGCGCGAGGGAACTGGGGGACGGTAGACCACTCCACAGAAAAACCTACCCTTATGAGCCTATGGTCCCCCCGTCCCGACGGGGGGACGTGGATTCCGGCGAAAGCTGGAATGACGAGATAGGGCCGGTACGATAGAGCCTAGGACTACCCTGAGTTTGAAGGGGTTGAGTGACGATGACCGACCTGAAGGTAGCGGTGGTGGGGTGCGGCGGGATGGGAACAATCCACGCCCGCAACTTGACGGCGCTTGCTCTGGGTGAGGTGGTCACGTTTGCCGATGCGGCGCCGGAGAAGGCCACGGCGCTTCAGGCGGCAGTGGGCACCGGCAGCGTGAGTACCGACATCCGCCGGGCCATCAAGGACCCGCGTATCCAGGCCGTCGTCATTGCGACGCACCACGACTCGCACCCCGACTACGCCGTCATGGCGGCGAACGCCGGCAAGCATATTCTGATCGAGAAGCCGCTGGCGCTGACGGTGACGGCGGCGCAGCGGATTTTCGAGGCCGTCGTAGCCAACGACGTGCAGTTGATGGTCGGCTTTCAGGCCCGCTTTGCCCCGCTGGTCACGCGGGCGAAAGCCTTCATCCCGCAATCGCTGGTGTCCACCGGGCAGATGATTGATCCGCGCTGGGGCGATGCGTTGTGGGCGCAGTCGCCGGACCGGGGCGGGGCCAACGTCATCTCCCAAGGTGTGCATACGTTCGACCTGCTCTCGTACTTCCACGACTCGGAGCCGGTCGCCATTGCTGCCGGTGGCGGGGCGTTCACCCACCCGGATTCCGCGCTCATTGACAGCACCGTCTGCACGATCTACTACGCGAACGGCAGCACGGCATCGGCCGTAATCGGTGATTTCGGGCCGGCGCACCACGTCAAGAAGTCCTTCTACCAGTTGTTTGATGGGTATGGGAAGAGTGCCACGATCTACGGCTATTTCGCCGGCCTGACGCTGGGCGACGGCAAAGAAACCAGAGAGTCAACGACGGTCGAGCAGCTTTCGCCGGAGCAGCAAGAGGACTACACGGGCTACCGCGCGCTGATGCGAGAGTTCGCGGCGAGCGTCGGCGAGGGGCGGCCAATCAGGACGGGCGCGACGGCGCGGGACGGCCTGCTGGCCACGGCGCTGGCAATCGGCGCGTTCACGTCCATCCGCGAGCGCCGCATCGTAGACCTGGCTGACCTCGGCTAGAGTTGCGGCGAGGTTGCCCTCACCCCGGCCCTCTTGTCGTGGGAGAGGGGCAGGATTCCCGCTTACGCGCGAGCGACCGGGAGTAGCGCCCGATACCATCATTGACATATTATAACATGGTAATTATAATGGGAGTGGCCGCAGTTACCGCTGCGGCTACGAATGAAAGGGAGGGGTTCCTCGCATGGGCGAGGAGAGACCGCGACCGCTCGCTGTCTGTGGGATGCGTTCCGTGCTTGGAGGAGAGCAACGGCCGCCTCTCGCCAGTCGGTAGCTCCAACTGGAGGTTACCGAGATTCCCCCGATAGTGGCGGTATACTCATTACTATCGCGTCAAGCGGGCCGTCCCTGATGGCTGCTGCCGCGGTCTGGCCCCAAAGGAGACCGGATGCGCCGGATGCTCGGCCGGGTGTGGGGCTGGTGGGCCGCCCGCTGCGCGCCGGCCCGCGGGGAACGGGTACCGATCTGGAGTGTGCCGTACCGGGTGCGGAACCTCTATAGCATCATCTTCATCGCCCTGATGGGGCTGGGAGTCTGGTGGCTGTGGCCGCCGGAGCCGTCCCCCGACATGCTACCCGGGTTTGCGACGTGGGGGATCGGTTCCGCTGTGGTCGCGGTGTTTGTGGCGGAGATCGGAGGAGGCATGATGAGCCTGACGGGGATGCTGGAAGATTGGCGCGTGCAGCGGCTCGAACAGGCCCGGCAAGAAGGCCGGCAAGAAGCCGGCGAGCGCCTGGGACAGGCGGTAGACGAGTGGCTGGCCCGGCGGGATGCGGCCCGTGCTGCTGGCCAGGACTTTGACGAGCCGCGGCCGACACTGGAGAGCCTGGACTTGCGGTAAGGTGGCCCGCGCCCGCCAGCGCCGTCAGAGTTGCGCCACGCCGGGGACGAGGAAGGGGCGCGGCTGGCCGGCGATGAGGCGATGGCCGTCGGTGAATCCTTCCGGCCGGTCGCGGAGCTGCTCGATCAGCCGTTGCCGCCACGGCGCTACCCGTGCCTCGGCGCCGTCCTCGTGTAGCAAGTTGTGCTGCTCCAGCGGGTCGCGGTCCAGGTCGAACAGCAACTCCTCGCCGGTCTGGTCGTGCCACACGTACTTGGTGTGGCCGTCCACCAGATAGTGATTGGCGTCGTCGGGATCGTACTGACCGGCGTGCTCGCCGTGCAGCGCCTCGCGCCAGGCTACGTCCTCGCCGCGCATCAACGGCAGGACGCTGCGCCCGGTGACCGACGGCGGGATGGGCAGCCCGGCCGCGTCGAGGAGGGTCGGCATCACGTCCTGCAAGCCGACCGGGCGATCCGTCACGACACCGCGTGGGTAGCTCATGTTCATCGGGGCGCGGGCTAGGAACGGCACCCGCGCCGACGACTCGAACGGCCGGGTCTTGGCGAACATATTGTGATCGCCGAGCATCTCGCCGTGGTCCGAGGTGAACAGGATGAAGGTTTCCTCAAGCAGCTTGGCGTCCCGCAGGTACATCAGCAGGCGACCGATCTGCGTGTCCACGTGGTTGATGAGGCCGAAATAGCCGGCGCGGCAGTAGTGCATGGTGTCTTCGTCGAGGCGTAGCTGCTGGCGCCGGGGCATCCGGCCCTCGGGATCGAAGCCCTTTTGCGGCTCGGAGAACTGCGGCGCCCAATCGCCGACGGCCGGCTGGCCGAGGTCGCGGCTGGCGTAGCGGTCGTAGTAGAACTGCGGCGGGGTGAAGGGCGGGTGCGGGTCAATGAACGACACGTTGAGGAAGAACGGCACGGTAGGATCGCGCTTGTGCAGGAACTCGATGGCCTGGGTGATGCACCAGAAGGTGTGTGTCTGCTCTTCCGGCAGGTGGTTGGGCCGGCCGATCCAGCCGTTGGGCGAGACGCCGTGGGCCATCGCCCAGCGCTCGATGGGCACGGCGCCGCCGAGCCAGTCGAGGTAGTCGTTGTCCTTGCCGCGCGTGCTGTCGGCGACAAGCATGTGGTGGAAGCCGAACCGCTTGCGGTGAGGCCAGAGGTGCAGCTTGCCGATCATCTCGCACTGATAGCCGGCGGCGGACAGCTCCCCGGCGAGGGTGGCGGCCGGCTGCCAGTCCACGCCGCCGGTCATACCGACCATGCCGTTCGTCGCGGGCGCTTGGCCGGACATGACCGTGCGCCGGGCGGGAATACAGCTCGGCGTCTCGGAATAGCCGTGTCGAAAGAGCGTGCCGGAGTGCGCCAGGTAGTCGAGATTGGGCGTGTTGAGGACGGGATGACCATCGAGGCCGAGGCAGTCGCCGCGCTGCTGGTCGGTCATGATGAACAGGATGTTGGGACGTTCGTCTGCCATGCGTACCTCCTCGGCGCCGGCGGCCGTCACCGCGCTGCCGCCGGCTGCGTCCGTTGTGGACAGAATCGTTGCCGGTGATTATGTTACTAGCAGATTTGGTCACATGGGGAGGGAGTGATGAGGCGGATAGCAGTTTCCAAGCTGGGCGCTTGGTCGTTCTTCACCGGGCCGGTCGTGGCGCTGGTGTTCTTCCTGCTCGTGCCGGGCGGGATGCTGATTGACAGCGCGCCTTCAGTCGATGCCGTGGCCTCGATTAGCGCCTTGGCCTCGAACGCTGCGTGGAGCAAGAGCGCATTGCTGCTCGTCGCGCTCGGTCTATGCATAGCCCTGTACGGATTGTTCGCGCTCCAAGCGGTCATCCGGGACGATGGGTTTGGAGATGCGCTCGCCCGCTACGGCGTGCTGTTCTTGATGATTACGGTCATCGGCTGGATATTCTCGCAAGGAATCAGCATCGTGCTGGCCGATACGGCGTATCAGTCGCCGCAGGCGCTCCAGGCCATGGTCCCGGTGTATACGGCGGAGTTGGGAATTAGCCTGATCTGCACGTTTACGGCTGCCCTGGGCTACCTGACCCTGAGCGTGGGGCTGGCGACCAGAGGCGACTTCAACCGGCCCGCCTGCGTGGTGGCGGCGCTCGCCGCTATCGTCGCGCTGGGGGCGCTCATTGTCCGGGTCGGTAGCGGCAGTGACCTGGATCTCGCGGAGACGGCGATGTCGGTCGTGCGGTCCTGCTACTTCCTCTGGGTGCTCTGGAACGTGATTGTCGGCATCAGCATCCTCAATAATCGGACCGGTTAGCCGCAGCAGGGCCGGGGTATCCCGGCAGGGGTGCTCAGAGCCGCTCGCGCACGGTAGTCAGTGCCTCGCGCAACGTGATGACTACCTGATCCGCCTCGGCGGCGGTCATTATCAGGGGCGGCGTGAGCATGATGACGTCGCCGAATGCGCTGGCCCGCACGAGTACACCCCGGTCGGCCGCTTCCCGGTAGACCTGCCGGGCGACGCCCAGATCGTGGTCGAACGGCGCTCCGGTGGCCGGGTCCTGGACCAGCTCCACGGCGGCGAGTAGCCCGATTCCGCGAACGTCGCCGACGATGCCAGTGTCGCGTAGGGTCTCCAGCCCGGCCAGCAGGCGCTCGCCCACGGACGCGACATGCTGCACCAGCCCGCGCCGCTCCAGTAACTCGATGGCTTTCAGGCCGACCGCGCCGGCCACCGGGTTTCCGAAGAATGTATGAGTGTGGTAGAAGACGTGCCCGGCGCCGGAGCGGGCTGCGGCGAGCAGGCGCTCGAAGAGCGATTCACGGAACGCCAGGGCGCCGACCGGAAAGTGTCCGGCGGCCAGGCCTTTCGCCATCGAGACCATGTCGGGCACGGCGTCGAAGTGCTCTAGGCCGAAGAGCTTGCCGGTACGCCCGAACCCGGTGACCACTTCATCGTAGATCAGCAGGATGTCGTAGCGGTCGCAGAGGTGGCGCACGGCCGGGAAATACTCCGGCGGCGGAACGAGCGCGCCGGCGGCTTGCAGCACCGGCTCGGCCACAATCGCGGCGATGGAATCCGGTCCCTCCCGCTGGATGAGCGCTTCAAGGGCCTCGATCCCGAGCAGGCAGCACCGGTCGTTGCGACGACCGACATCCCAGGGGCAGCGATAGCAGAACGGCGGCTCGACGTGCAGAAAGCCCGGCGGCAGCGGCGCGCCGACCGACCACTGCACGGACATCCCGGTCGCGGCCGTGGTGGCCAGCGTATTGCCGTGGAAGCTCTGGAGTAGGCTGATAATCTTGTGCTTCTCCGGTCGTCCTTCGAGATGATTGACCCAGCGGGCCAGCTTGAAGGCGGCTTCGTTCGCGTCCGAGCCGGTCGTCGTCATGAAGACGCGGGAGAGGTCGGCGGGAAGCAGGCCGGCGATGCGCTGCGCCAGCATGACGTAGGGCGGATTGGCCATCCCCCCGGTGCTGGGAGCGAAGGACAGTTGGGCGAGCTGGTCGGCCGCCGCTTGGATCAGCTCCGGCTCGCCGTAGCCGAGGTTGCAGTTCGCTAGGCCGGAGGTGGCGTCGAGATATTCGCGCCCGGCGGCGTCCCACAGCCGCACGCCTTGCCCGCGGACGAACACGAGCGGTCCGTGCTCCAGGTGATCGAGCAGGTTGGTGCCGTTGTGCAGGACGTGGCGCAGGTCCGCCTCGCGCCAGGCAGCGGCGGCCTGTTGGTCGTCGGCCATGTCGCGGACTCCTCTCGCGTTGCGTTCCCGGCGTGCTCGTTGGCGGCGGCTGCCACGATGAGCGGCTATTCGGGCGTGGGTCCGTGCGCGACGCGGGCGTGCAGCCGCTCGAAAGCGGGGCTGCCGTCGTCCTCGATGCTCTCCAGCGTGACGCCCCGCTCGAAGATTGGTAGCTGCCCGGCATCGAACATGCGCCGATACTCGCGGTCGTCGCCGAACAGCCAGAAAGTGCCGTCGGCCCAGCGGATGCGGTGTACGCGGCGCTGGGCAAAGTAGTCGTCTACCAGCGAGGGGGCGTCGGCGGGTATCTGGTCGCGGCGGATTGCCGCCTCGTCAATCTGCACGCCGAGTCCGGGCGTCTCCGGCACACGGACGAACCCGTTCTGCACGGTCAGCGGCGTGCAGAGATAGTCCTCGGGGCGCAGGGCAGCGAGAGCGATGCTGGGCCAACTCGCCCCCGGCAGCGCAGCGATCAGGTGGCACGTGAAGGCCATGCCGATGCCGGTCGCGGCGAACTGGAACCAGAAGGGCATTCCGGCCGTGTGGGCGGTGGCGGCGCGGGCGAGCACCTCCGTGAGGCTACCGCCCATCACGAACCCATCGCAGAGGTTATCGCGGATGACCGTCATCACCGGCGGTGTGCCGATGTGGAGCGCCATCGTGCGGGAGATATGGCGGCGAATCCGGCGGTAGCCCTCCGCGTCCTCCTGGGGGATGGGACTCTCGAACATCGCCAGCCGCTCGAACTGCTCCAGCTCCCGCAGCACGGTAATGGCCCGGCCCGACTCGATAAGCTGGCCGTTGAAGTCCACTTCCAGCGTGAAGCCCGGTGGCGCGGCCGCATTGAGCGCGGCGATCTGGGCGATGATGTCGCGCCAGGCGCGGGCTTTCAGCTTGACCGAACGGTAGCCCTGGTCCGCAGCGTACTGCACCTGTGCCACCCAATCCTCGGCCGGCATATCAATGCACCACCAGGAGAAGGGGCACCAGTCGCGGACCTTTGGCCCCAGTAGCCGGTACGCCGGCACGCCCAGCGCTTGGCCCACCAGGTCGAAGCAGGCCATCTGGATACCCATACCCACGGAGTCGTCGAACAGGTATGCGGCCGGATGGGAGCCGACAAGCTGCTCGGCCGCGGCCACCGACTGTCCGGCGTTGGACTCGCCCCAGCCGACCAGTCCGCCGTCCGTCTCGATGCGCTGGATGAAAGAGCGCGACCAATTGCCCGTCGAGCGGTGCATGTGGGGCGCCACGTCGGGAAGAAAGCTGACTTGGAGCGGAATGCTCTCGACGCGCGTGATCTTCATTGCTGCCCAGTCTCCTCGATCTGCTTGGCTGGATCATAACAGTCGCCGCACGGCGAGCCAGTCTACTGGCACGGCACGCGCCCGGTGGCGTAGATTGTCCTCACCCCCGGCCCCCTCTCCAACATTTGGAGAGGGGGTGTGCGGCGGCGGCACGGTGTTGAGTGAGGCGGTGCCGTGAGTGGACGACTGCGTACTGCTGGGCTATGGCTGGTCGGCTGCGTGGTCGTGTTGGTGGTGACGAGCATCGTGGCGAGCATCGGGGCACCGCCACGGGAGACGGCTCCGGCACCGGTTCAGCCGGCGGCATCCGCGCCGGTCGAGCCGCAGGATTCCGGGACGGCTCCGGCACCCCGGCTCAAGAGCCTGCTCGAACACTACGACTTGGAGCGTCTGCACGAGGCCGGCGCGTCAACGATGACCTCCACCGGGCTAGGCACCATGGACCCGAGCGGCTATGCCGCTGCCCGCGAGGTGCTGCGCGGCTACGGCGAGGCGCTCCAGCAGCACATCGAGTTGACCGGGGTGCTGCGGCCGCGCTCGGCGGCCTTGCAGCGGCTCGACGCGCTGGACCAGGTCAGTGCAGCACTGCAAAACCTGCCGCCGGCAGTGCTGGCGACAGTCGGCAGCGAGGTGGGGCTGCAACTGGTGGAGCTGGAGACGATTGCGCTGGCGCGGCGGGTCAGGGTGCTCGGCGAGGCGGCGAGTAGCGACGATCAGACGGTCATCACCCTCACTAACCGCCTGGAGCGGCTGGTGCGGCGGGCCGAGGGTGCGCTCATCAACCTGCGGCGCGCCGCCGGTACCGGCTGAGAGCGGGCTACGACATCGCGCGGCGCAGGTGAGCCACGGCGGCTGGAGTATCGGCCTCATCCAGGCTGTGCATGATGAGCGCGCCGCGGTAGCCCGTCTCGCGCAGGAGCCGGAGGTAGAGCGGGTAATCGAGCCGCCCTTGGCCAGCGGCTGCATAGCGGCAATGGTGCTCGCCCGGCCCCGGTGGGAGCACGTCTTTGGCGTGGGCCAAGGCTATCGCCGGCCCCAAGCGCCGCAGGCCGTCATTGAGCACTTCGCTCATGCGGGGCAGGTCGGCGGGGCGGAAGAAGTTCGCCGGATCGAGGGTTATGCCCAGGTGCGGCGAATTGATCGTCTCCAGGAGGCGCTGCGCTTTGGCCGGGCTGCTCGCCACGTTGGCCGTTTCCGGCTCGAACGCCATGGTGACGCCGGCGCGGGCGGCCATCCCGACCATTATGCCCGTCTGCTCGACTAGCTCGTCCCAGGCCGCCGGCTCGCCGTTGGCGGGATGCGGCGCCCACATCGAATGCGGATCGCGGGTGCCGGTGCAGGTGGTCACGACCGAGGCGCCCAGCCAGGGGAGCGCGTCGCACAGCCGGGCAAAGCGGCCCAGGTAGTCGCGGCGCCGCGCGAGGTCCGGATCGAGCACGTTGAAGGTGCCCGACACGGCCGCGACGGTCAGCCCGGCGTCGCGCAGCGTGGCACCGATGCGCTGCGCCGTCGGCCGGTCGAGCATGGCCGGAATCGGCTCCAGCCCGGCCGATTCGAGCGTCAGCTGCACCGCCGTCAGTCCGTAGCCGGCGATGGCCGCCGCGACTTCCGCCAGCGAGTCCCGCTCGACGTGGCGGGTCATGATTCCGAGAGCTAGTGTGGACATTGCGATCTTGCTTCTTCAAGAACGGTTGAGCCGGCACGGCTGGTCAGCCTCTAGGATGGCCAGGACCAGTGGGTCAGGTCGTCGCTCCAGGCCAGCCCTAGACTCGATTCTCCGAACGGTTCATTCACCGCTACGCCGGCGCGTGTCGAACCGTGAAAGAACATCACGTACTTGCCGACCTCGGGTCGGTCGCGGAGGTCGAGCACGTGGGGGGCGGATAGGCGCCCTTGCGCCCAAGGCCAGTCCGCTTGTCCCAACGTCCACACACCCTGGGGTTGCCAATGCGCTAGGTCCTGCGAGCGCTTCACGCCAATGCCGTTGCGCGGGGAATGGAGCAAGATGTACTCATCCCCATCCACCAGGACGCATACATTCTCCCAGGCGCGGAAGAAGCCGTGGTAGCGCCAGGTCCGAAAATCGTAGGTATAGGCCGTGCCGACGACACCCCGCAGCGGTCGTTTCCGGCCATCGGGTGCGATACCGGGCCGGTCGGCACGCCCCTTGTCTTTGTAGAAGCACCACCATTTGCGACCATCGTCCTTGTCCCGGAAGAGGTAGGCGTCAATCATACGGTCCATCTCAGCCACCGGCACATCCGGGCCTTCCACCAGCATGATCTCCGGGTCACGCCAGTGGACCAGATCGTCGCTCACCATGGTGGCGATGCGCGGTGATCGGCCGCTCGGCTCGTGATCCAGCGAGTAGACCTGGAGGCACAGGAGCCAGCGCCCGTTGTGCCGGATGACGTTGCCCGGACTGGCGTACTCATCGGCGCTACCGTGGGGAGTAATCACGCGCGGCTCGGTCCAGTCAACGAGATTGCGGCTCTCGGTGACGGCCACGCGCCAGTCATAGCGGTCCGGCGCCTCCCGGATCACCCGGCTATGAAACACGCGGAAGACGCCGTCGTGATAGTGGCCGGCCGGATCACGATAGGTAGTACGACGATCCCCCTGCAGAAAGTCGGGCCGCGGTATGGCACTCCAATCAATCATCGCTGTCTCCTGGACGGTACATCCTCGTACTCGATGGCAGCCTCGGTCGCTCTGCCGGTATGGGGCGCAAGGTAGCTGGGTTATGTTGACATCTCCCGGTCTTTCCCGCTTGCGCCGGAATGACGCCCCCCTATGGTCCCCCCGCACGGCGGGGGGACGGGCGCAACATGTTGCGGCCCTACTCTGTGCGCTCTGTGTGCCCTGTGGCTAAAAAGCTATGACACAGGGCGGCGCTGGCCGATACCTTCGCGGCGGGCGATCTGGGCGAGCAGGTGCGCCGGCGGCGGGCGTTCGCCGCCCGTGATGATGCGGGGCAGGTCGCCGTGCAGGGTTTCGGAGGAGTGCAGGACCTGATCGCGGTCGGTGAGGGGCAGGTCAATACGCACATTGCCGCGGCGGTGGGACTCGCGGATAGCAATGGCGATCTCCAGGAGGTGGACGGCCATCTCGCCGGAGCAGTTGGGCGTTTTGCCGGTTTCGATACAGGCGATGGCGTCCTTCACCTGCCCGACGCCGGCGCTCCAGATGCGCTGCGGGCGGGGAAAGACGTGGCGCACCGGCGTCGGCCGCTCCCCCTCGACCGCGTGGCCCATGCGCCATAGCTCCCACTCGTAGCCTTCGTCCACGTTGCGGACGTGGATGCGCCCGGTCTCGCCGATGGCATCAATCATCCAGTTGGCCGGGCCGCTGGGCATCATGCGGCAGAAGCCGCGCACACCGTTCTCGAAGGCGAGGTAGACGTTGGCGGTGAAGTCCACGTCGCCGGCGGCTTTTTCGTCGCTCTCGACCTCGCCGACGATCCAGGAGACCCGCTCGCTGCCGCCGGCGAGGAGGCACATCGCGCCCATAATGTGAGTGCCCATGTGGGACACGTTGCCGCCGGAGTGGGTGGTGATTTGGAGCATCTTACCGAGGGCGCCAGCGTCAATGAGCGCCCGCGCCCGGCGGTAGTAAACGTCGGAGGCGCGCATGGCGTTCATCAGCAGGACGATGCCGGCCTCGCGGCAGGCGGCGACCATGGCGTCGGCGTCGGCAAGCGAGTTGGCGATGGGCTTTTCGACCCACAGGCACTTCACGCTCGTCCGTCCCTCCCGCACCATGCGGGCGATGTCGAGCACCACCTTGGCCCGCGGCGCCGCCGAGG
>JAJDZR010000241.1 GCA_022824545.1 Chloroflexota bacterium | reverse complement strand
AACCCCTTGACGCTCCTATCACTCCCGTTCATCGCGTACTCGTATGCTGCCGGAGCAACACGTGCCTTCCGCGTGCCGGTCCTGCCCCGTATCTTCATCCCGCCCGGCTGGATTTGGGTGTTGCTCATAGGCGTTATTGCGTTTTGGGTGCTGCGAAACGTACCGGTCGCTCCATTGACAATCCTCGCGCCATAGGAGGATCGCAACTGGCCCCCCTAATGGTCCCCTGACAGGGGTAGGTTTTTTTGTCTGCATCAGGATTTGCGGGATGGAAGAATGAGCAGGATGGACGGCCGTGGGAGTGGGCAGCACCGGGCCTGACGCCTAGGCCAGCGCTGGGGCGGCACCAGGCGCTTTCCGTGCCTTGACGGGGGCCGGGGGCCACGAATAGCCCTGGATTGCGGCCTACGCCGCAATGACGAGCGCCTGGGCGCGATGAATCACGCCCCTACAAAAACCTACCCTTGTGAGCTATGGTCCACCCGCTCCGCAGGGGGACATGGATTCCCGCTTGCGCGGGAATGACAGGAAGCAAACACCCCTCTCCACCACGTGGAGAGGGGGGCGGGGGTGAGGTGCGATGCCGACTATCAGCCTGTGATCCGCTGGCCGTCGATGATGACGGTCGTTGCGCGGGAGCGCAGCTCGAGGGGATGGCCGTCGAAGAGCACGATGTCGGCGTCTTTGCCCGGAGACAGACTGCCGACGCGGTCGGCGACGCCCATGATCTCGGCCGGAGTGAGCGTGATCGAACGCAGCGCATCTCGCTCCGTCATGCCCTCGGCGACGGCCAAGCCGGCGTAGAGGCGCAGGTACTTGCTCGGCAGGACCGGATGATCGGAACAGATCGCCACCGGGACACCGGCGCCGGCCAGAATGCCGAGCGAGGCAAAGGTCTTCTCGCGCAGCTCGACCTTTGCACGTGCGCCAAAGGTCGGGCCAACGACGCAGGGCACCCGCCGCGCGGCGATCTCCTCCACAATGCGGTGGGCTTCCGTCGCATGCTCCAAGATCACGTCCACGTCGAACTCGGCGGCGATACGCAGCACGGTCAGAATGTCGTCGGCGCGGTGGCAGTGCGCCAGTAGCGGGATTTCCCGCTGGAGCACGCGCCCGACCGTCTCCAAGCGGAGGTCGCGGTCGGGCGCTTTGTCCGGGTCTTGGGCACCCCGCTCCAGCTTTTGCAGATAGACTTGCGCCTGCACCAACGTCTCGCGCAGCACCGCCGCGACGCCCATGCGCGTCGCGGGTAGCTGCTTGCGATCACCGTAGACGCGCTTGGGATTTTCTCCGAACGCTACCTTCAGGCCGCACTCGGCCTTGACGACCATCCGGTCAACGAACCGGCCGGAGGTCTTGATGATAGCGCCGAGACCACCAACGACGTTCGCGCTGCCGGGCAGCACGACGGCCGTTGTGACGCCGTGCGCCGCGGTATCGAGGAGGCCCAGCTCCTCCGGGTTGATCCCGTCGAGCGCGCGCAGGTGGGGCGTTACCGGGTCGGTATTCTCGTTCGTATCGCTCCCCTCCCA
The DNA here is from genome assembly GCA_022824545.1 of Chloroflexota bacterium. Taxonomy (GTDB): domain Bacteria; phylum Chloroflexota; class UBA11872; order UBA12225; family JAJDUF01; genus JAJDUF01. The sequence continues at coordinate 7,517 of JAJDZR010000241.1, read as the reverse complement.
GCCAACGCCTTCCTCGTGGATACCGAGGTGCGTATGGGCATCGAGCATCCCCGGGAGGGCCAACTGACCGCCCGCGTCTATGACCTCGGCGTCGCCGGGGATGGCGACCCCGTTGCCGACGGCGGCGATGGTCGAGCCGTCTATCAGGATCGCACCCGCCGCGATCTCCGGGCCATCAATCGGCAGAATATGAGCGTTCGTGATCGCCAACATCGCTGTTCAGCACCTCACTCGGATTTAGCCGGTATCGGGCCGGGCGGCTGGGGTTATCGGCACGCCCGGCACTGCTCAGGCCAAGTGCAGGTTATGGTAATTTCGCCAGGATGCGCTCGAACTCATCGAGCGAGAATGCTCTCAGCGTTTCCGAGCGCGCGTTGCCGAGGGCGCCGAGCGCAAGCAGCAAGGCCGCCGCCGTCTCGTCATCGGGCGCTTCGGCAATGGCGATGGCGTCATAGGAACCCATCGTCAGGTACCACGCTTCCACCTTGGCGCCGGCAGCCTCGGCGCCTTGGATTGCCTCGCGCACGCGCTCTGGACCGTCCTTGATGTTGCGGATGCCCTGTTCCGTGTAGTTGAGCAGGATTACAAACTTCGGCATGTCGCGCTCCTCCTATCAGTCAGTTGCGATTCCACCACCTGCGCCCCAGTGTGACACTGGGAAGGAGGGCTGTCAACACGGACTGTTACACTGCTCGGTCAGTGTCCCCCGGTACGACAGCCGATGGGAGGGCGGCGAGCGTGGCAGCGTTTGAGCGGCTTAGTGAGCAAGGGAGTTGAGAAATGACAACGGAAGCGTTTTCGCTGCGTGACGCTCTCCCCGGTCCGGCGCCAGGCGCTTTCGGCCGGGCGCTGGCCCCGGGGCCAGGCATTGCCTTTAGTGCCGAGGGAGCACCACCCGACGATGTTATGTCTGGCATGCTGCCACCAGAGGTAACAGCCCTGGATGGCGGTGGCCGAAAGGCTGTCTACCGCCACCCGCAACTGCCACTCGAACTCGCTGTGACACACCAACCCCTGAGTGGTACCGGTGCGCTCCGCGTGGCCGCCGCCCTGAAGAACGTGGGGACACGGCCGATAGCCCATGTGCGTGACCTCCAGAGCCTGAGGCTGGACTTCGATTGGGGAGTGATCGGTGCGCCGACAGTGCGCGGCCTCAACGGTGGGGTGAATCACTACTTCTTTCCGCCACAGGCGTATGCGGTCTCTGAGCGCACGGTGCTCGGTTATAACCGACGCGGGGTGAGCCTCGACTCGGGCTTCCACGGCCGCTCCTCGCAGGGCCACATCCCCTTGTTCCTGGTGAGCGACGAGGCCAACCAGTCCGGCATCTTCGGGGGCCTGGAGTGGTCGGGTGACTGGCAGGTGCGGTTCTCTCGCGAGGGCCAGACGGCGTTGATGCGCGGTGGCAGTTGGGGGATTGACCTCACGCTGCGGGAGGGCGAGGAAATCCCCTTTGCTCCCGTGCTGCTCGGCTTCTACGAGGGGGACCGTGACCAGGGCGCAAACGCGCTGCGCCGCTGCCTGCTGGAGCACTTTGTGCCGCGCCTTGGTGAGGAGCGGCATCTGCCCCCCACCTACTACCACCAGTTTCACTATTTCACAAACCTCTTCGACGAGGACATCATGCGCGCCCAGGTAGACGTGGCAGCGGAGCTAGGTCTCGAGTACTTCGAGATCGACGCCGGTTGGTTCGTTGGCATCCGCGACCTCGATCCCTCGTTACCCCCAGGTTCACCGGCGGAAGGTGGCTTCTCGGCTGGGGTCGGGAACTGGCTGGAGGTGGACCCGGCTGTCTTTCCCTCTGGTCTCCCCGTGTTCGCCGACTACGTGCGTTCCAAGGGGCTGCACTTCGGTCTCTGGTTCGAGCCGGAGCGAGCGTCGCTCACCTCGACGCTGGCCCGCGAGCATCCCGAGTGGGTGCTGCGGATCGAGCCGACCGAGGCCAATCAACACCTGAAGGCGATGGCCACGCCCGAACAGCGGGCGCCCATGGCCACGCATGGGTTGGTTGACTTTGGAAACCCGGAAGTGATCCAGTGGATGCAAGGGATGTTTACGCACATGCTGGAAACCCATGACATCCGCTGGATCCGGTGGGACTTCAACATGGATCCGCGCCTGTACTGGGAAATACGCGATGGGCCTGACCGCCGGGGGATCAGCCAGATCAGGCACATTGAGGGCTTGTATGCCTTGCTGGACTGGCTGCGGGAACGCTACCCGCTACTGTTTATTGACACTTGCTCGTCGGGTGGGCGGCGCGCTGATCTGGGCTGCCTGCGCCGGGCGCACTCCTGTTTCAGCAGCGACCATACCCAGGACACAGACATTTCCCGCAACCACCTCTCTGGTGGGAGCCGCTTCCTGCCGGCCAACTGGCTTGAAATGAACATCCGCCGGCCTTGCCGCGAAGGTAACCCCTGGGGTGCCATCCCCTACGACGAGGCAGACTATCCTGATAGCGCCTTTCAGGCCCGCTTCGGCGCCACCTTCGGTCTGAGCGACAACCTGGTTCAATGGTCACCGGGACACCGCGAACGAGCGCGAAAGCACTTCGCGGTCTATAAGCAGGTCCGCCATCTGCTGTGGGGTGACTTCTACCCCCTGTTCCCGCTTCCCTCCTCCCTGGATGCCTGGGATGGCTGGCAGTACCACGATCCAGCCACGGGTGAGGGGCTGCTTGTCGTCTTCCGCCTGCGGGCCGACGATGGGGTCCGGCGGGTGGTGCTGCGCGGGCTGGGGGATTCACAGCGCTATATCTTCACTGACCCTTACAGTGCGGAGCAGTACGCGGCGCACACCGGTGACGAGCTGGCTACCCAGGGCCTTCCCATCGCTCTGCCGCGCAATGGCTCGACGGTGCTGACCTACCGGCCGACCTGATCCTGGTCAGGCCATCGCATGGCTGAAACTGGCCGTGTCCACTCCAGCCCAGGCCAGGACCCTGGGCGGCTCCGGCGTGCGGGCTGCGTCACTATCCCCTTCGCTAGTCGGCCCGCAGGCGGCCAGCGCCCCGGCTAGTGCAATGCCGTTGGCCCCTGCTCATTCTGACAGACCTCGGCCGCGCGGTCATGCTCACCTCCATTCACCATCTGGATAGGCGACCTGTTGAGGCGAGTCAATGCGTGTTTTGCCAGATCATGGTAGGCGTGTATCAGTGAGAGAAGTGAACCAGGATCGAAGGAGAAAACGCACCGGCCACCACGTCTAATGTGGTGGCCGATGCACACAAGCTACGGCTAGCGGGCCTCGAGCGGCTCTTTGTCTCCCGCTCTAGTTCCCAGCCTAACGTGCCTCCCAGAGTTGCTGGATGCGGGCCATCATCTCTTTGGGGGTGATCTCTTGCCTGAGCACCCCCATCACGCCGGGCCAGAACGCCGCATGCACCTTCGATGGCAGGATCACGTCCAAGGACCAACCGAAGCCCGTTTCCCTCGCGTCATGGATGATCTCGAGCGCCCTGCGCTGGCCTGGCGAGACGTTGTAGTCCCCGACCCGGAACGGCACGGGCGGAATCTGGAACGTGGTCTCGATCCAGGCCTTCTGCGGCTCGGGCGCGAACAGGAAGTCCAGGAAGGTCGCCGCCTGCTCGGGCAACCGACTCTGCGACCAGACGCTGTGGCCGCCGCCCGAGCCCCCGGCCAGGTTGGATTCGAGCGGCTGGGTGTCAGTGGGTGAGGGCATCCCGGAGAACTCGAAGGCGAACTCCCCCTGCGACTCGTTCGCCTGCTGCTGCATCCACCCAACGCTCCAGGTACCGGTAGCCCACATCCCCACTTTGCCCGAGACGAAGGAGGCGCCCATCGGATAGTCGGGATCGCCCTCATCAGTGGGGTTGGGAGGCAGGTAGCCACGACGCTGCAGGTCCAATATGACCTCAGCCGCTTTGATCGGATCAGCGCTATCCCACCGCTTGTTGCCGGCGACGATATCGTCCACAATCTCCTTGCCGCCGATGGCGGCCAGGGTGAGGCTATAGAGGTGCCCGTAGTTCCAATGCGCTTGCTCCGCAATCGGCATGACCTCGGCGTTCAGGAGCGTCTGCGCGGCCTTCAGGAGCTCCTCCCACGTCGAGGGAATCTCCAACCCATGCTTCTCGAACACCTTCGCGTTGTACCACAAGGCGATGAACTCCATCTCGTGCGGCACGCCGTAGAGCCTTCCGTTGAAGCGCGCCTGTTCCCTCATCCAGCGGTAGATCCGGTTGAGATTGGGCTTCTGCGAGTAGTAGCGGTCCAGGGCCAGCGGCAGTCCCAGCTCGACCAATCGCGCCTGCTGCCAGGCGGTCACATTGACTGAGTAGACATCCGGTGCGATGCCGGCAGCAGCAGCAGCGATCAGCACATCATCGTTGCTCTTCCCCTCCGGGCGCGCCGGTCGACTCCGCGTGAGCTGGATCTCGGGGTGCATATCCGCGAACAGCGCATCGAGCTTGGTCCACAAGTCGGCGCCGCGACCAACGCTCCCGATGGTTGGCCCGGTCCAGGCCACCAACCTGGATGCCTTCCTCTCGACCACCTTCTCGACCACCTTCTCGACGATCACCGGCTTCTCGACGACGACCGGCCTCTCGACGATGACTTCCTTCACGACCTCCTTCTCGACGACGACCGGCTTCTCCTTCTCAACCACGATAGTCTGACCGGCGGCCCCGGCCGCACCCTTAGCGCCGGCCGCGCCGGCCGCGCCGCGCTCACCCTGCGCGCCCGCTGGCCCCGCTGGCCCCGCTGGCCCTTGGACATAGCGCACCTCAACCTCACCGCAGGCCGCCGCCAGCAAACCGCCCAGTGCGGCTGCGGCGCCACCCAGGTACCGTCTGCGAATTACGCTGGCCATTGGCACTCCCTCCTACCGGTTCTCCCCCGAGTGGGGGCTGCCGCTCGCCTTACCTGGGTCCCCTGGCGCCCGGCGAGCGAGGAGACGCTGCGGCTATAATACCTATCTATTGATTTATGTGCCAAGCATCTGTATTGCCGGCACTATTCAAAATATGTCTGTATCACCGGCAAGGAGGGCTGTCAACACGGACTGCTACACTGCTCGGTCAGTGTCTCCCGGTACGACAGCCGATGGGAGGGCAGCGGGCATGGCAGCACTTGAGCGGATTAGTGAGCACCTGTACCGCTACGAGGACACCTGCGCGGTCTACGTCGTCATCAATCCCAATGCGCCGGACCGTGCAACGCTGGTGGACTTCGGGGACGGCAGCATCCTCGCCCATCTTGGCGAGATCGGCGTCCGGGAGGTGGACTGGATTCTGCACACGCACCACCACCGCGACCAATGCCAAGGTGACTGGCGCGCCGCCGAGCGCGGCCTCCCCATTGCGGTACCGGCCCACGAGCGGCATCTGTTCGACGATGTCGAGAACTTCTGGCAGAACCGGCGCATCTTCCACCTGTACTACGTCCGCAACACCTACTTCACGCTGACGGAAAGCGTGCCGGTGGCAGCGGAGCTGACCGACTACGAGCGGTTTCCGGCCAGCGGCTACGAGTTCTTTGTCCTGCCCACGCCGGGGCACACGCTCGGCTCGATTACGCTGGTGGCCGAGATAGACGGTCGCACAGTGGCCTTCAGCGGTGACCTGATCCACTCGCCTGGCAAGGTCGCCACCTTTCACGACCTCCAGTATCAGTATGGCGCCACGGACGGCGTGGACTTTGCGCTGGTTTCGCTGCATCATCTACGCAACCAAGGCCCACAGCTGCTCTGCCCCTCGCACGGCGAGGTGATGGCGGACCCGGAGGCGGGCTTGGCCGCGCTCCAGGCAAAGCTCCGCGGGTGGCTGGACTTCTACAGCTTCGGCCAGACCGGCACGACGCTCGACGAGCAGTTCCTGGAGGTCACACCCCATGTCGTCGAATGTACCTCCTCGACGAGCCAGTTCTACGCCATCATCGCGGATAACGGTCAGGCGCTGTTTGTGGACTACGGCAGCGCCAGCGGCAACTACTTTGGGCAGTTCAATGCCGGCTACGGTGGCGGCGACCGGCTGCGCTTCGTCGAGCACGGCCTCGATGCCCTGCGCGAGCGGTGGGGCATGCAGCGCATTGCGGTGGCGATGCCCTCGCACATGCACGACGACCACCTCAACGGCTTCCCCTACCTGCAACGGCACCACGGCACGCAGGTCTGGGCCTACGAGAACATGAAGGACATCCTGGAACACCCGCAGGGCCACCTGCTCGGCTGCACGAACGCCGAGGCGATCCGCGTTGACCGCACCGTCGGCGATTGGGAGGAGGTGCGCTGGGAGGATTTCCGCCTGACCGCTATCCACTCGCCCGGCCACACCGAGTACCAGATGGCCTTGCTGGCAGAGATTGACGGCAAGCGAGTAGCGTTCACCGGCGACAACTACTTCAAGGATCAGCTGCCCGACGGCGCAGTGCGTATCCGGCATAACGTGATCTATCGCAACCACGTCGAGAAGGACAGCCACCTGCGGGCGGTCGAGAAGCTCCTGCGTTTCGAGCCGGAGGTGATCGCTCCCGGTCACGGCCCGGCGTTCGACGTGACGCGCGCCGATTTGGAGCACTACGCCCAGCGAATGCGGACGCAGCAGGAGCACTGGGAGGACCTGATCGCCGGCGAGACGAACTACGGTCTGGACCCGGCCTGGGCGGCGATCTACCCGTACCAGTCGCGGGTGACGCCGGGCGGTGCTTTCACCGTCGAGGTGCGCTTGCGGAACTACGGCGCTGCACCCACGTCCGCCAGCGTCGCGCTCCAACTGCCGCGGTCCTGGGAGCCGGACGCAGACTCCCGCCAGCTCGACGTAGCCGCGAGCGGCAGCGGCGTAGCACGCTTCACCATCCACGTGCCGGCCGATTTCACCTGGCCGTACCCGCGCCTGGCGATTACCGCCGACGTGACCGTAGACGGACGGCAGCTGGGGCAGATCACCGAGGCAGTGGTTGACGTGACCGCACAGGACGGACCGGCCGGCTACGGCACGGGAATGCACGGCGCCAACAGCTAATCCCAGTCATGGCGACGCCGCGTGCCGCATGATTATCTCGGCCAGCTATAAGACGGATATCCCGGAATTCTATGGCGACCGGTTCCGCAAGCGTCTTGCCGCCGTCGCCGGTCGGCCCATCGCCGCTCGGCTGAAGGGCAATCGTCCCGACTGTCTGTGCTATCAGTCCCGCGACATCGGCGCCTACGACACCTGCCCACACGGTTGCGTCTACTGTTATGCTGTGCAAAACGGAGAGGTGGCGCGGCGGCGTTACGCCGCACATGACCCGGAGGGCGAGCTCTTGTTCGGTCCCCGGCACGCTGCGCCCCAGGAGTAGTCCAGTGCGTGAGCGACGTGTCGTGATCGTCGTGTGGGATGGCCTGCGGCCCGACCTAATCGTCCCGGAGGCGACCCCTACCCTCGCCGCAATGGCCGCGAGCGGCACCTGGGTACGCGACAGCTATTGCGCCTACCCTAGTGAGACACGGGTCAATGCAACGACGTTGGCGACCGGCTGCCATCCGGGGCGGCACGGCATCGTCGGGAACAA
>JAJDZR010000154.1 GCA_022824545.1 Chloroflexota bacterium | reverse complement strand
GTCATCGCCCCCGGTCGCCGCATAGACTCCCCTTCCCTGCCAGGGAAGGGGCCGGGGGTTAGGTCCGAACCCCTCCCGCCATCCGCCGTCTGATGGTAAGGTGATGCACACCTGGCCGTCGGACAGCCTGGAGCAAGACCTTGCAGAATGGAGCGGCAATGAAGATAACGAACGTGACCGCGTACCCGGTAGATGACGGGAAGCCGGCGCTCTTCGTGGTCGTGGACACGGACTCCGGCCTCAGCGGTGTGGGCGAGGCCGGGGCGACGCCGCAGATGCTCGCCATCGCCACCTACGTCGAGGCCCACCTCAAGCCGTTCCTGCTCGGTGAAGACCCGTTTCGCATCGAGCACCTGTGGCAGCGGATGTTCCGCGGCGGCTTCTTCCCCGGCGGCAACGTTGTGTCGAGCGCCGTCTCAGCCATAGACATCGCGCTGTGGGACATCAAGGGGCAGGCGTTGGGTGTGCCCGTGTATGAGTTGTTGGGCGGCCGCGCCCGTGACCGGGTGGTGTGCTATCCGCACAACGGCGGCGGCACCATCGAGGCGCTGGTCGAGAGCTGTCTCCGCACAAAGGACCAGGGCTGGAAGTTCGTCCGCTTCAGCCCGAATACTGCCGGTAATCTGTTCGAGCCGGCGCGGGCGGTGCGCGAGTCGATCAAGATGGTCGAGGCAGTGCGCGACGCCGTCGGTGAAGAGATCGAAATCTGCTTCGACGTGCATACCCGGCTGGACCCCGCCGATACGATCCGGTTCTGCCGCGCGGTCGAGCCGTATCATCCCTTCTTTATCGAGGACCCCATCCGCAGCGAGAACGCGGCCTCATTCCACCACTTGCGCCGCCACGTGTCGGTCCCGCTCGCTGCCGGCGAGCAGTACGCCAGCAAGTGGGAGTTCCGCGAGTTGATCGAAAACGACCTGATTGACTATGCCCGCACCGATCTCTGCATCGTCGGCGGGATTACGGAAGCCAAGAAGGTCGCCGGCTGGGCCGAAACCCACTACATCAAGCTGGCCACGCACAATCCGCTGGGGCCGGTGTCGTCCGCCGCCTGCCTGGCGCTCAATCTGGCGAGCAACAACGTCGGAGTGATGGAGCAGCCTCAAAAGCCGGGGACGGCGCTAACCAACGTCGTGCCGGTACAGATGACGTGGGAAAACGGCTATCTGCTCCCGCCGGAGCGGCCGGGCCTGGGCGTGGTGTTCGACCGCGAGGCAGCCGCGCGCTTACCTTGCCATCCCGTCCCCCGCGATCACCTCCACCGCGAGGACGGCTCCTTCACCAACTGGTGATCCTGGGAGCGACCACCTCACCCCCAGCCCCTCTCCACACGTGGAGAGGGAGAGTTCACCGCCCGCCATCTCGTTCGTCAGTCCCGCGCCAGCGGAAATCCACGTCCCCCCGTCGGGACGGGGGGACCATAGGGGGACGAGGCCCCGTCATTGCTATGAAAAATAGACGGTTCAGGCCGCGGCTCGTTTGACAATCGAACCTATCGGTGCGATGATGAGGTGATGACCGGCAAGGAATTCATCCGGCGAGCGAGACGCTACGCCAGAAAGCACGGCTTGGCGGTCGACTTTGATCCGCGGCGTGGCAAGGGGAGTCACGCCCGACTGTAAATCGGCCAGCGGTTCACTATGGTCCCGTATGGCGAGTTGAAACCCGGCACGTTCCGCAACTTGCTCAGGCAGCTGGGGATCAACCAGGAGGATTTCTAAATGCGCTATGCCTATCCGTGTATCTTGGAGCCGGAAGCCGGTGGTGGCTTCTCGGTGTCGTTTCCTGATGTGCCTGGGGCCTTGACCTGTGCAGACAGTCGCACTGACGCCCTAGTCCGAGCGGAAGACGCGCTGGTGGGCGCTCTTGGTGCCCACTTTTCCCTGCGTGGGGCAATCCCGTTGCCCAGCCCCATCCAGAAGGGGCAAGAGTTGGTCGCCCTCCGGCCGGTGGCCGCGGCTAAAGTGGCGCTCTACACTGCCATGCGAGAGCAAGGCCTGACGAACGTCGCGCTAGGGCAGCGGCTGGGGGTCAGCGAAGCTGCGGTCCGCAAGCTCCTCAATCCCGACCACCGTTCCCATCTCAGCACCATCGAAAAGGCGCTCCATGCCGTGGGCCTGGGCCTCGTCGTCGAAACTGTGCCCTGGCCGCTGGCTCCTGCACCGGCGGCACGGGCAGACCTTCTCTCCACCTAGCACAGGTCGGTCTCTCCCCGCGCCAGCGCGAACCCACGTCCCCCCGTCGGGACGGGGGGACCATAGGGGGGCCGGACCTCGTCATTGCGGCGCAGGCCGCAATCCAGGCCCATTTCGTAACCGCCCGCCGCCTAGACTCCCCTTCCCTGGCAGGGAAGGGGCCGGGGGTTAGGTTCGACTCTCCGTGAGCCCTATCCCCCGCCGGCGGGCTGCAGCGCACTCGCCGGTACCTGCACCACACTGCTGGACCCCCGGTCGAGTACGAACGGCGTGCCCTGTGCATCCACCGCCAGTCCGGTTATCCGATAAAACACTCCGGCGCCGTAGCGCGCCGACTGGCGCTGCGCGAGCAGCTGGCCTTCAGCCGAGTATTTCGCCAGCCACTTCTCGCTGGTGACGTAGATGTTCCCCGCGGCATCGGTAGCGACGGCGGTCGGCGCGACCGGCTCGGTCTCGGGGTCAAGCGGATCGGCCGTAATCTCCCACTGCAAGAGCGGCTGGCCGCTCGGCGAGAACTTCTGGATGCGGTTGTTGCCGCTATCCGCGACGTAGACGTTGCCCGCGGCGTCGAGCGCGAGGTCCCGGGGCCAGAGTAGCTGTCCGGGGCCGGACCCTTGACTGCCCCACACCGCGAGCGGTTGGCCGGCGGGAGAGAGCTTCTGGACGCGGTGTGCCCAGTATTCGGCGATATACACGTTGCCTTGCGTATCCACCGCCACCACCGTCGGATGATCGAACTGCCCCTGCCCCTGCCCGTAGCTGCCCCATTGCGCCAGCGGCTCGCCAACCGGCGAGAGCTTCTGAATCCGGTGGTTCCAATAGTCGGCGACGTAGACGTTGCCTTGAGCATCCAAGGCGACGCTTCTCGGACCGCGGAATTCCCCCGGCCCCTCGCCGCTCGTTCCCCATTGCGCGAGCGGTTGACCGGTGGCCGAGAGTTTCTGGATGCGGTCATTCTGATAGTCGGCGACGTAGACATTTCTGGCCGCGTCTACCGCCAGTCCCCGCGGGTTGTCGAATTCGCCCGGCAGGTCTCCGAACTCACCCCATGACAGGATCGGTCCGGTTACCAGCGGCAGCGCAGCGCGGTCCAGGCTCGCCACCGCCAGCCCGAATTCCTGCTCCCAAGCGGCCGGCTCATAGACCAGCGCGCCATAGTTGCGCCAGCTGACGCCGAACAGCTCCAGGTCGGCCACCGACTGTATATGCAGCAGCCGGGGCACGGCGGCCTCGCTGGGCCACTGCACGAGATAGAGCAGGGCGCCGTCTTTCAGCAGCCCGGCCGACAGCCACGGATCGCCGCGCCGCAAGTCTTGCAGCTCGGACAGCGTGACTTCCGACCGTTGCCCCCAGTTGACCTGCCGTTCGGCCAGAGCGCGAGTGTCACCGACCCAGTGCAGCGTCTCCTCGTCGTCTGCAATCCAGAGGTGCGGCGTACCCTGGAGGGCGACGACCGCGCCGGCAGTGAGAATCGGCCGTTGTGCCACGTCGGCCCACGCGACCGGCGCGGACACTAGGCCGACGCTCACCAGCGCCAGCAGCCCGACGATCACGCCGAAACCTCCGGCGCGGTATCGCCGGTCAGCCGGCATACTGCATCGGGGTCCGGTCAAGCATATGCCGCGGCGGTAGTCGCGCATGGTGTCGTTCACTCATCGGGATTATGGCGGCCGGCGAGCTTGCCGTCAAGCCGTCCCGCGTTCTCCCTCTCTCCACAGGGTGGAGAGGGGGCCGGGGGTGAGGCCCGTCCCCCCGCAGCCGCGGGGGGACCAGCGGGGGGCTAC
>JAJDZR010000170.1 GCA_022824545.1 Chloroflexota bacterium | reverse complement strand
TATCGCCGAGCTAGTGGGGTGTGAGGCGGCCTTTGTCACGCCCGGCTGCGCCGCGGCGTTGGCGCTCGGGACGGCGGCCTGTATCGCCGGGGACGACGAGGAGAAGATGGCCCGCCTGCCCGATACGGCCGGGATGAAGCGGAACGTGCTCATCCAAGCCAGTCAACGCTACCACTACGAGCGTGCGACCACCATCGTCGGCGCGCGTCTCGTCGAGGTGGGCGCTGCGGCGGGCACCTCGGCCGAACAGCTCGCCGCGGCCATGGACGACGAGACGGCCGTCGTGCTCGTCCCGGCCCACCTCGATGGGCAAGACGGAGCGCTGCCGCTGACCGAGGTGCTCACCATTGCCCACGAGCACGACGTCCCGGTCCTGGTGGATGCCGCGTCGCAGATTTACCCCGTCGAGCGGCTGCGAAGCTGGACGGCCATGGGCGCCGATCTCGTCGGGTTTGGCGCCAAGTATTTCGGTGGCGGGAACTCCGCCGGGCTGCTCTGTGGCCGCAAAGACCTCGTGGCCTCCGCTGCTATGCAAGGCTTCATCGGCTTCGAGCTAGGCCCGGCCCGTGGTCGCGTCTTCGGACGCCCGCTCAAGCTCGACCGCCAAGAGATTATGGGCACCGTGGTCGCCGTGCGCGAGTGGGTGACGATGGACCACGAGGTACGCATCCAGCAGGTCCAGCGGCGCATTGATGCCCTCGTCAGCGACCTCGATACGGTGGCAGCGGCGCAGACCAGCGTCCAGATCGGGGTACGCTTTGGCGCGCCGGCGCTGTCTGTCCGCATTGACCCGGCTTCCGGTCACACCGGCGACTGCGTGCGCGCGGCGTTGCAGTCCGGTAATCCGAGCATCGTCGTGGGCGGCAGCGATGACGAGCTTGACCTCAATCTCGGTACCATCGCCGACGGGGACGTGGCAGTGATCGCCGCGCGTCTGCGCGAGATTCTGGCCTCCTGAGCACGCGGACCGGTACAGGGCGGAGGCTGCCGTCTAGGGGCTAGGCAGCAGTGGTCGTTTGACCAGTTGCTGCAAGGACCGCGGCCCGGTGCTCGCCGTTGCTGCTCGCCGCGGGGACGGTGGTCTCCCGCGCTTCGGGTGTAGGCTCACCGGTGCCACCGCGACCAATGCCGTGATAGATGAAGCCTAGCGCGCGCATCGTGTCGGGATCGTAGATGTTGCGCCCGTCAATGATGATGGGATGCTTCATCGCCGCGTGGAGCCGCGGCAGGTCGAGGTGCTTGAATTCGTTCCAGTCGGTCACCACGATGGTCGCGTCGGCAGTCGCAGCCGCGGCATAGGGGTCGTCCTGATAGTCGAGGTGTGGCAGCAAGCGGCGAGCACTTGGCATGGCGACCGGATCGTAGGCTCGCACGACGGCGCCCTCGGCCTCCAGCAGTTGCGCCAGCGATACCGCCGGCGCGTCGCGCAAATCGTCCGTATTGGGCTTGAACGAGAGGCCCAGTAGCGCCAGCGTGCGGTTTTCCAGCGTGCCGAAGAGGTCAATGAGCTTCTGGATCACTCGTAGCCGCTGGTCCTGATTAATCTCGATGACCGTGCGGAGCAGCTGCGGGTGGCAGCCGTGGACCGCCGCGACGTGTGCCAATGCGCTGACGTCCTTGGGGAAGCAGCTCCCGCCCCAGCCGAGGCCCGCGTCCAAGAAGGCTCGCCCAATCCGCTGGTCCAGCCCCATGCCGTCGGCCACCACGCGAACGTCCGCCCCAGTGCGCTCGCAAATCAGTGCCACCTCGTTGATGAAGCTGATCTTCGTAGCCAGGAACGCATTGGAGGCATACTTAATCATCTCGGCGCTCCGCAGGTCGGTGATGAGAATGGGACAGCCGAGTGGCCGATAGAGGACGGCGGCGTGTTCCGCGGCCGCGCGGCGGTCTGCGCCGAGCACTATCCGGTCGGGATGCAGGAAGTCGGCGACCGCCGAGCCTTCGCGCAGGAACTCCGGATTGGCCACCACGTCGAAGGACACCTTGTCCGCCAGTTCGCGGGCCAGAATATGATCCACGCGATCACCGGTCCCAATCGGCACGGTGCTCTTGGTGATGATGGTGGCCGGATGCCGCAGGACCTTGCCGATGCTGGCGGCTGCCTGCCGCACGTAACGGAGGTCCGCTTCACCCGTCGGGCCGGCCGGGGTGTTGACGGCAATAAAGATAAACTCGCTGTCGCGCAGCGCGTCGGCGTAGGACGTGGTAAACGAGAGCCGACCGGCACCGGCGTTGCGTCGGACCAACTCTTCAAGACTTGGCTCGTAGAGCGGCAGCACACCACGGTTCAAATCGGCAATCTTCGTGGTGTCTACGTCGAGGCACACCACTTGGTTGCCAAGCTCGGCAAAGCATGTGCCGGTCACCAAACCAACGTAGCCGGCGCCAATAACCGTAATGCGGTTCATCCTCGGACCACCTCACTGGGCGATTAATGCTGCCGACGACCACCCACGCAGAGAGCGGCCGGAACCGCCACTCTCCATCAGCGTACCAGGCGAGCGGATCATCCATACGGCTCCGGGGACGGTTGGGGGGTAGAGCAGAAACGGACCACAACGACAGTGGCCCCGGTGGTTAGGGCGTCGTCGCATCCAGCTCCGGCCACGGCAAGGGGAGCGACAAGTCTCGCACCTCGGCACTGGGACGGTGGCGGGAGAGCGACACCGCCCAGCGGCGCGCCGATTCGGCCGACGGCAGCCCCGCGACTTCCCGCCGGCCGTCAACGTAGAGGGCATACAAGTCCTGGCCGCCCGGCCCCACATAGGAGGCCAAGGACCAGCCCGATGGGAGATCATCTACTGCCGGCGTGAAACGGTCTTCCACTGTCATCATCGTCACCGCCCCTCATGCGACGGTGCTATGGGCCGAGTCGCGCTCGCTACGTCCCCTGAACGATTCGCCGCCGCCCAAGTTGCGGCGGCCGGCAACTGGACATGGCTCACTCCTGGCGCACATGGAGAGCACATCACTGGCGCAGTACCCCACATAGCTGGCAGAGACCCGGCCCATCGCCAAGCCGCGTCGGCGGCTGGCTGGTAGACTGGAGCCACCTGCCCGCAGCAGTGCGTAGATGTGCCTCAGCCGATCCGGGTGACACCCTCCGAAAGCACGCCCCCGGACCCGGTGACCGCTCTTTCCTTGGGGGCCGATCCCGGCAGCCGCGCTTTCCAGGTCGGCATGGTGACAAGCTCTCGCGTGCTTCTTCGTGGCGTCGCAGTGACCTACGAGCATGTAGGAGACGGGGCGCCTATTATGGTGCTCCATGGCTGGGGCGGCCAGGCGGCCGCTGTACGACCAATCGTTGACTGTCTGGGAGATCGCTGGCACGTCTGCGCCCCCGACCTGCCGGGGTTCGGCGCCAGCATGGCTCCCCCGGAAGCCTGGAGCGTCCGCGACTATGCCGCTGTCGTCCGGGCGCTGATGGAGCACTTGGACATGAGTGCAGCACACGTCATCGGCCACTCTTTCGGGGGCCGCGTCGGCATTGTGCTGGCCGCGGAATCTCCGGCGCTGGTACGGCGGTTGATCCTGGTGAATAGCGCCGGCGTCAGGCACCCGCACGGCTGGAAAGATCGGCTGCGGGCCGCTGCTATGCATGGCGGCCGACGAGCGTTCGCGGCCACCGGCGGCGACCCGGCCGGTGGCTGGCGGTCCCGGCTGCGGGCCTGGGCCGCAGAGCGCTTCGGATCGGACGACTACCGCGCTGCCGGGCGGCTGCGCCCCACCTTTCTCCGGGTAGTGAATGAAGACTTGCGCTCGCTGCTGCCGGCGATCCAGGTGCCTACGCTCCTCATCTGGGGAGACCAGGATCGAGAGACGCCGCTGGCACAGGGGCAGTTGATGGCACAGGCTATTCCGGGGGCCAGGCTGGAGGTTTTCCCCGGTGCGGGACATTATTCGTATCTTGATCAACCGACCACGTTCTGCGCTCTGGTGCGATCTTTTCTGAGCTAATAGCGACTTATGAGCAGCATCAGCTTGCCCGCCGTGCTCTGGCTCGCCGCTGGCGTGGCATCCGCGGTGTGGCTGGCGGCCGGCTGGCGGTGGCTCGCGCGCCTGCTCCACATGCTCCAAGGCGGGGGCTACTACCAGCGCTACTTTGTCCGCTGGCTGCTCCACGCTGGCCGACGCCACCAGATCATCTTCACCGCGGCGCTGCTCCTGCCACTGCTGAACGTTGGTCTCCGGGCAGCGCCGTGGCCGGCTTGGCTGCCGCTGCTTGGTCTTGTCGCCTGGGGGCTTGTGGGACTGCTCT
>JAJDZR010000247.1 GCA_022824545.1 Chloroflexota bacterium | reverse complement strand
AGCGATTCTGAGCGGGTGTTGACCTATTTCCGCTCGCTCTTCCGAGCCTATGGCGGCTGATCTCGACCGCTCCGTTGCCATGGGTTCAGCCGGAGGCCGGTGGCGGCTGGCTGCGGTCGGGCTGCTGGTCGGGCTGCTCGTCGCCTGCGGCGGCAGCGACGGCGGCTGCGCGAATACCGGCGAGCCTCCGGCCGACCACATCATCACGATGACGATGCTCGACACGATGAGGTTCGTCCCCGATAGCTTCACGGTCAAGGCCGGTCGGGCCGTGTGCGTGGAGCTGACGAACAAGGGCGTGCTGATCCATGACTTTGTCGTCCGCGACGGGAACAAGGAAACGAGGGTGGAACTGAGTGGGGGCAAACACGGTGTGGCCCTGTTCACGGCGCCGACGGTTCCCGGTGAGTACGAGTTCGCCTGCATCGTGCCGGGCCACACAGAAGCCGGGATGAAGGGGGTGATGCGTGTCGTCGCCTAGCAGTTCCGGACCGACGAGCGCCACCCCGGAGGCTGCCGGGCGGACACCGGGGCGCTTTTGGTGGCTCGTCGTGGCTACCGTCGTTGCGACCTACCTCTTGATCGTGCTGGGCGCGGTGGTGCGCGTGACCGGCTCCGGGATGGGCTGCGCCGACGACTGGCCGCTGTGCCAGGGCCGTCTCTTCCCGCCGCTGGAATTCGGGCCGCTCCTGGAATACACGCACCGGCTGGTGGGCGCGATGGTGTCGGCGCTGATCGTGGCCGTCGTCGGGGGAATCTGGCTGCGCTTCCGGCATCAACGGCGGCTGGTGATGCTTGCCAGTGGCGTCGTCGTGCTGCTGGCTATCCAGATCGGGTTGGGCGCAGTGACGGTCATGACGGAGTTGGACCCGTTGGTTGTGCTGATCCATCTGGGGCTGGCGATGCTGGTGTTGGGTGCCTTGGTCATGCTCGCGGTCTACACGGGTCCCGCCGGTGACGCTGTCCTGACGACCGGCGATAGTCAGAGCCTGGATCAATGGCTGGGGTTCCGCACACTGGTGCTCACTACCGCGGTGGCGATCTACGTCTTAGTGATGACCGGCGCAGCCGTCCGGGCCACGGGCGCTACGTGGTCATGCATCGGCTGGCCCGACTGCAACGGACTACTGCTTCCGCTGGGGGTGGACCCGCTCGTTGATACCCACTTGCTGCATCGCTTTACCGCCTACACTATCGCCGTGCTGGCGGTGTTCGCGGTCGTGCGAGCGCGGCCGTGGCGGCGCCGGTTTCCGGCGGTGTGGTGGGGAGCGCTGGCGCTGGTGGCCAGCGTCGTTGCCCAAGGCGCAATCGGGGTCTGGGGAGTCACGGCCGGGTTCGTGCCGCTGGTGCAGGCCCTCCATGTTGCCGGCGCGTCAGCGGCCTGGACCGCGGCCGTGGCGCTGGCTGCGCTGGTGACGCGCTCACCGGCACCAGCCGCCGGGGCTGGTGTTGCATCGGAGCCGAGGCCGGCAGATGACCCACCGCCGCCGCCCGCCGGAGCGGATGACTCGCCCGACATCCCCCGGCCGCCGGCAGACGAGGCGTTGCAGACCGCGCGTGCGAATCGTGGGCCGCTGGCCGGCTTTCTCCAACTGACCAAGCCACGGATCATCCTGCTCCTGCTCGCGCCGACGCTCTGCGCGATGATCGTCGCCGCCGACGGCTGGCCTTCCCCGCTGCTCGTCGCTGCGACGTTGCTGGGCGGTGCCCTAGCCGCCGGGGCCGCGAACGCCTTCAACCACTACTTGGACCGAGACATTGACGCGGTCATGCACCGCACCGCGCACCGCGCGCTCCCGGCGGGCATCCTCCGGCCGCGACAGGCGGTGTGGTTTGGTCTGGTGCTGGCCGTGCTGTCGTTCGTCGTGCTGACCGTGTTCGCGAACCTGCTGGCGGCGCTGCTGGCGCAGGCGGCCATCGTGTTCTACATCTTCGTCTACACGCGCTGGCTGAAACGGTCGTCGCCCAGCAACATCGTCATTGGGGGCGCTGCCGGGGCGGTGCCACCCCTGGTGGGGTGGGCCGCGGTGACCGGCAGTATTGGGCTGCTGCCGCTCTACCTGTTTGCCATCATCTTCTACTGGACGCCGCCGCACTTCTGGGCGCTCGCGCTGCTTATCAAGGACGACTACGCCCGTGCGCGTATCCCCATGCTGCCGGTCGTGCGCGGCGGCGGCGAGACGCGGCGGCAGATCGTGCTGTATTCGATTCTCATGGTGGCGATCACGCTGCTGCTGGTTCCCTTCCAGCTGGCCGGCCTGTTCTATCTGGCGAGCGCCGTCCTACTGGGCGGGCTGTTCGTCTTCTATGCCGTGCGCCTGCTGAGGGAGGCCTCGGCGGTGGCGGCGCGGCTTCTGTTCAAGTATTCGGTGATCTACCTTTATCTCATCCTGGCGGCTATCGTGGTGGACCAGAAGTTCATCGGCGTGTAACGAGCGGCCTCTATGAACGCAAAGAACGGTCTGCGGCCGGTGCATCCGGGCGAGATATTGCGCGACGAGCTTGACGAGCTAGGCCTGTCGGCCAGCGCGTTGGCTGCGGCGTTGGCCGTCCCGACGAGCCGGATTACGGCAATCTTGCGGGGCGAACGCGGTATCACTGCCGTTATGGCGCTGCGCTTGTCGCGGTATTTCGGTACGACACCGCAACTGTGGCTGAACCTCCAGCAGTCTTTCGAGCTGCGCGTGAGTGGTGGGTCTACCAGGGGCCGCTCCTGACATGAAGAAGGCGACTCGTCGTGTCCTCGGCGGTGTCGGGCTGGGGCTGATGGTGGCCGCGCTGGCGGGGTGCGGCGGAGCCGAGGAGGAACTGACGAGCTACGGCGCGGCGCCGTCCTTCGCGCTGACCGACCAGCACGGGGAGCCGTTCGGCAGCGCGGATATTGGCCAGCGGGCAGCATTGGTCAGCTTCATCTTTACGACGTGTACGGAGTGGTGCCCAGTCCTCAGCCCCAAGCTACGCGAAACACAGGAGCAACTCCGCGCCGATGGCTTGCTCGGCAGCAAGGTGCTGCTGCTCTCGATCACCGTAGACCCGCAACGGGATACCCCCGACAAGCTGGCGGCCTATGCCCAGCGCTACGCGGCCGATCCGAGCCACTGGCGCTTTCTGACCGGGCCGCCGGAGGAGATACAACGTGTGGTCGTCGGTGGTTTTCGGGTAGGGTTTCTGCGTCCGGCGCCAACGACCCGCGACAGTGCCGCGGTGCCGCTGACGATCACCCACAGCAACCGCTTCGTGGTCGTGGACGGGGTCGGGCAAATCCGCAGCTATCTGCGTGGTGAGGAGGTCACGCCGGCCGAGATCGTGCGTACCATTCGGCAGGTGGTGGCGTAGGTAGACCGGGCCGACAGTGGCCCCCACCCTCACCCTCCCCCGTGCTGACGCACAGGGGAG
>JAJDZR010000290.1 GCA_022824545.1 Chloroflexota bacterium | reverse complement strand
AACCCGCCCCGGTTGCGTGGGGGGTGGTAACAGCCCAGACCAACTGCCGCCGCAGCGCCGTAAACACCGCCCCCCCGCCGCCGGGGGGGACCACAGGGGGGCTGCCTCCCCCGGCCACGTGGCTCGCCAGATGCCTTCCTAACGCTCGGCAAGCTGCGTGAGCAGCCCCATGCTGATCGCCGGGTCCACGTTGATGATGCGCCAGCCGGCGGGGCTATCTTCCGCCCCGTTGGTCGTGACAGTGAAACCGCGACCCGGCAGCTCACCGGCTACCTCGGCAAGCTCCGCATCCGTCCCGTAGGCCACGTGGTGCAGCCCGCCGCCGGTGCGCTGCAGGAACTCCCAAAATGGCCCTTCCTCGCGCGTGGGCCTGATAAGCTCCAGGCCGCTGGAGCCATCGCCTAGGCGATAGACCACTAGCTCAATGCCCATCGTCTCCGTGGCGTCAACGTGCGCGGTCGGCTCCAGACCCAGGCGCTCGCGATAGAATGCGACGTGCGGCTCCAGCTCGCCAAAGACATAGCCCACGTGATGAATGCCGGTTAGCATTCCGTACCTCCCCTCTTCCCGCTTCCTGCTTGCAGTGCGCTGATATTGTAGGCCATTCCGCACTTAGACGCTGGCCTGTCAGGCGCGCTCGTGACCGACCACCAGCCCCACTACCCGGCGCGCGCCGGCAGCGCGACACGCAGTCGCGCTGGCGCAGAGGGTAGCACCCGTGGTCTTCACGTCGTCAACGAGCAGCACCGTCCGTCCCTGGAGCAGGGTGCTGTCCGGCCCGGGGCCGAACGCATCCTGCACGTTCAGCCAGCGGGCGCGGGCCGACAGCCCGACTTGTGGCGGCGTATCACGGACGCGGACCAGCGCCTGGTCCGCACATGGGAGACCGGCCGGCGTAGCCAGCGCCCGTGCGAGGAGGGTGGCGGGCGTCGAGCCGCGCTGGCGAGTGCGGGCCGGGTGCTGGGGCACGGGCACAACCACATCTGCGGCGCCGCGACCGGCGGCCCATGTATCGGCGAGGAGCCGGGCCAGCGGCCGGGCGAGGTCGGTCCGCCCGCGGTACTTGAACCGCTGGATGGCGGTGCGTAGCTGACCGGAATAGGCTCCGGCGCTCCACAGGGCCGCCAGCACCGGGCGCCGGCTGGGAAGCGGGACGGAGTCGTAGCGCGGTCGCATGGTGGCCCGACACGCCGCGCAGAAGGTGTCGGAGACGACACCGCAGCCGGGGCAGCGTGGCGGGAAGAGGAGATCGAACAGTCCGCTCAGACCCGCCGACAGCGACTGAAGCGCCCGTGCGCCTCGGCGTCTGGACGCTTGTGGCCCGTGCCGGTGGGGCCGGACTGCCCGAACGTGGGCGGATTCGATAGGGCGCGGATTATCAATGCGACTTGCTGTCATACTACTATTATACACATTATTATATATAGTGCCAGCGGACTTGGGCCGGAGTGAGTGGTCATACACCGCTAGGAGTTCAGCGCGTCACCTGCGGGCTATGCAATACTATCCATGGGCTGGCCGGCTTTCTTGACTAGGGAGAGGGGTACGATGATCCGGGAACAGGACAGCGTTTCCCAGCGACTACAGCGTTTTCAGCGGGACATTGATTACTACGAGGCCCACCGTGCAGAACTGCTCGACAGGTATCCGGAGCAGTGGGTGGTGATCTTCAACGAGCAGGTGGTGGACACCGCTCCGACGGTGGAGCAGGTGTTAAGCGGCCTTCGAGCAATGGGAGTCCCCCAGGGGCAGGGCTTGGTGGAGCATTTGACGCGCCGTGATGAGCTATTGATCCTGTCGGCATGACCCGTGGTCGCACACGGAGATGTGTCCAGGGTTTGCGATGGCACGATGCCTTCGCCCAGGACCGTCTTGTGCTAGCGTCCCAGGGCGTAAGGTGACTGGGCGTACATCAAAAAGGGGGCGGGCATGAGAAGAGCCTACGGGTTGACACCCAGGATCATCATGTCTATAATGATATAAAGGAGTTAACTATGCCTTTGCAAAAGCCAGGCGAGACTCCCGCGAGGCCCGGTGAGTACGAGGAACGGGGGCAGAGAGGGGGCAAGGTGTCGCGCCCTCGCAGGGTCACCATTGAGCCTGGAGATAGGCCTTTGCCTCCGACCCAAAAGCCAGGTCGAACCTGGAGACGCACCGGACCACCCAAGAAATGACCGTTACGGTCGTTCGTTCATAGTCTCACACTCCACTTGCCTAGGGGATGCGCGCTGTGGCGGGGCTATCTCGCCGCCGTATCGGCGTTGGCGCCGATTTGGCTGCGTAGCCACGCCTCGATGAAGGCATCGAGATCGCCGTCGAGAACGGCCTGAGCGTTGCTGGTCTCCACGCTTGTCCGCAGGTCCTTGACCATGGTGTAGGGGTGCAGCACGTAGCTGCGGATTTGGTTGCCCCATCCTGCCGACACCGGCTCGCCGCGCAGCTTCGCCTGGGCGGCTTCCTGCTCTTGCAGCTTGCGCTCCAACAGCTTGGCGCGCAGCAGGCGCATGGCGACGTCGCGGTTTTGGAACTGTGACCGCTCGTTCTGGCACGTGACGACAATGCCGGTCGGCTTGTGCCGCATTCGCACCGCCGAGGAAGTCTTGTTGACGTGCTGGCCGCCAGCGCCGCTGGACCGGAAGGTGTCTACTTCGATGTCGTCCGGGTTGATCGTCACAGTGCGGTCATCCGGTATTTCGGGGACGACCTCGACCAGCGCAAACGAGGTGTGCCGGCGCCGTGAGGCGTCGAAAGGGGAGATACGCACGAGGCGGTGGACGCCGCGCTCGGCCTTCAGGTAGCCGTAAGCGTGGCGACCGGCGCAGGCCAGCGTGGCGCTCTTGATACCCGCTTCTTCACCGTCGGAGCGTTCGAGGATGTCGGCGCGGTACCGGCGCTGCTCGGCCCAGCGCAAATACATCCGTAGCAGTATCTCCGCCCAGTCCTGGGACTCGGTGCCGCCGGCGCCGGCATGGACGGACACGATAGCCGTGCGGTCGTCGTAGGGGCCACTGAGCGCGAGCCGGGATTCGAGGGCGTCCAACTGCTCGTGCAACCGCCCCACGTCCGCCGCGATCTCGGCGATGACTTGTTGATCCGCCTCAGCTGCGGCTAACTCGTACAGCTCGGCCAGTTCGGATTGCTCGCCGTCCAGCCGCTCCCACGTCTCCAGCTCGTCGCGCAGGCCGGAGAGCCGGCGCATGGTCTCCTGGGCCGGGCCAACGTCGGACCAGAAGTCGGGCGCGGCGGCCTGTTTTTCGAGGCGTACTAGCTCGGTACGCTTGCTGGCGAGGTCAAAGACGCACCGCGAAGTGCTGGAGCCGGTCCGCGAGCGTGTGGAGCCGGGCGCTTACGTCGGTGGTGTTCACTGTCATCGCTCTGCCTCCGCAGTGTGGTTGTCGTTGGCTTTGCCGTGTTGAGTGCGGCAAGGGGGTAGCACAAAGATGCTCTGAGAGCCTGGGTAAGGGTACCCGCTCCCCGGAGCGGGCGGTCAGCGGCCGTGGCAGCGCTTGTATTTCTTGCCGCTGCCGCACGGGCACGGAGCGTTGCGACCGATCTTCTTGCGCCGGCCGCTCCGCACGGTCGCCGGCGCCTGGGTGGCAACCTGCTCGACCGGACTGTTGGTGAACATCTGTCGCGGCCGGCGATTGGCCTCGTCGAGCGCCGCCGCCCCGTTGGTGCCGCCCGTTGGGAGCGGCAGGTGGAAGAGCGTCCGCACGATGCTGTGCTGCACGTTTTCCATGAGCGACTGGAATAGGCGATACGCTTCGGATTTGTACTCGGTCAGGGGATCGCGCTGGCCATAGGCCCGCAGCCCGATCCCCTGCTTCATGTCCTCGATAGCCGTGAGGTGCTCCACCCACAAGCCGTCAATGACTTGGAGCGCCACTTGCCGCTGGACTTGCGCCATCAGCGCGGTGCCGACCACCTGCTCGCGGGCCGTAGCGAGGTCCAACGCCAATGCATGTAGCGTTTCCTTGATCTCCTCGCTGTCCTTGAGGTCTTCCAGCGTCAGGTCGCGCATGACTGTGCTGAGATCATTGCCGTCGGCGGTCATCAGGCCATCCAGCGTAGCAGGGAGTGAGCGGGCATCGGAGTCGGCGGGTACTTCAGTGGTCGGGAGGGCCAACAGCGTGCTGAAGGCGCTCCACAACCCCTCGCGATCCCATTCTTCCTGCCGATCCGAGGTGCAGTAGGCCGCGACTAGCTTGTCCAGCTCGTTGCCGATCAGGTCGCCGATGACCTCGCTGATGGATTCCGCTGCAAGCAGCCGGCGCCGCTGGCCATAGATCACCTCGCGCTGCCGGTTCATTACGTCGTCGTACTCGACGGTGTACTTACGAATGTCGAAGTTGTAGCCCTCGACTTTCGTCTGCGCCGTCTCGATGGATTTCGTCACCAGGCCGTGCTCAATGGGCTGATCGTCTTCGAGGCCGAGGCGGTCAATGATTCCGGCGATCCGCTCGGAGCCGACAAAGCGGCGCATCAGATCGTCGTCGAGGGAGAGGTAGAACCGCGACGAGCCGGGGTCACCCTGCCGGCCGGCGCGACCGCGGAGCTGGTTGTCAATGCGCCGTGCCTCGTGGCGCTCGGTGCCGATGATGTGGAGGCCGCCGGCGCCACGGACCGCCTCGGTCGCCGCCGCGTCGGGCGGACTGCCGCCGAGGATGATGTCGGTGCCACGGCCGGCCATGTTCGTGGCGATGGTGACGGCCTGCTTGCTGCCCGCTTGCGCGACGACCAGCGCTTCACTCTCGTGCTGCTTGGCATTCAGGACCTGATGGCTAATGCCGCGCCGGTTGAGCATGAGGGCGAGCTGCTCCGACTTCTCCACCGAGGTCGTGCCGACGAGCACCGGCCGCCCGAGGTCCTGCATCAACTCGATCTCGCGGATGATGGCCTCGTATTTGGCCTGCTCGTGCTTGTAGACCTGATCGGCAAAGTCCTGGCGGACCATAGGGCGGTGCGTCGGAATCTGGGTCACGTCGAGGTTGTAGATTTTGCGGAACTCTTCGGCCTCGGTCGCAGCGGTGCCGGTCATGCCGGCGAGCTTGTCATAGAGCCGGAAGTAGTTCTGGAACGTAATCGTGGCCATGGTCAGGTTTTCGCGCTGAATGCGGACACCTTCCTTGGCTTCGATGGCCTGGTGCAGCCCCTCCGAATAGCGGCGGCCATGCATCAGCCGGCCGGTGAACTCGTCCACGATCACGACGTCGGCGTTGGCGTCGCGGCGGTTGCCGTCGAGCACGCGGCCGTCACGGCACAGCACGTACTCGCTATCGCGCTGGAACAGCACCTTGGCCTTCAGCGCCTGCTCCAGGTAGTGGACCAGGTGATAGTTGCCCTCGCCATAGATATTGTCCACCCCGACCTGCCGCTCGACGCGATCAATGCCCTCGTCGGTGAGCGACACGGCCTTCAGCTTGAGGTCAACGGTGAAATCGCGATCCTCGGCCAGCGTATTCACGATACGGGCGAACTTGTAGTAGGTGTCGGGCGGCTCTTCGGCGGGACCGGAGATGATGAGCGGCGTGCGGGCCTCATCAACGAGGATGTTGTCCACCTCGTCCACGATGGCATAGTGCAGCGGACGCTGGACCATTTGCGACAGCGACAAGACCATGTTGTCGCGCAGATAATCGAAGCCGAACTCGTGGTTGGTCCCGTAGGTCACGTCGGCGGCGTAGGCTTCCTGGCGCGACACTTGGCGCCAGTGGTCGAGGCGCGGATCGCCGTGCTGCTGCGGGTCCTGGTAGTCCGGGTCGTAGCGGCCGCCGAACTCGTGGGCAATGACCCCGACCGAGATGCCGAGCGCGTGATAGATCGGCCCCATCCAGCCGCCGCCAATGCGCGAGAGGTAATCGTTCGGCGTGACCAGGTGACAGCCCTTGCCGGTCAGCGCATTGAGGTAGAGGGGCAAGGTGGCGACCAGGGTTTTCCCTTCACCGGTCCGCATCTCGGCGATCTTGCCGCTGTGGAGGACCATGCCGGCCATGAGCTGCACGTCGTACATGCGCTGACCGAGGGTGCGCTTGCCGGCCTCGCGCACGACGGCGAAAGCCTCTACGAGCAGGTCATCGAGCGTCTCGCCGGCTGCCAAGCGGTCGCGGAGCTCGTCCGTCTTGTCGCGCAAGGCAACGTCGGACAGGGCCTCCATGTCCGGCTCCAAGGCATTGATCTCTGCGGCCGTTGCCCGCAGGCGCTTGAGCTGTCGGTCGGTCCCGGCAACCCAGCGCGATACGCCTCGCCAGAAACGGTTGGCGCCAGTGACGGCTTTGGCGGTGGTGGGGGAAAACAGACTGACCATGATCGCCTACTCGCTATTGACTGCCCTCACCCCCCGCCCCCCTCTCCATCGCGGAGCGATAGAGAGGGGGAGTAGATTCCCGCTTTCGTGGGAATGACGAGCGCCTGGGCGCGATAAATCGCGCCGCTACACAAAAAAATACTCTTGTGATGGTGGGGGCCAAAACACTACCCAACTCTACGAGTCTACGACCGGGCGGCGGGCAGTGTCAATAGGCGCCCGCGCCGGTGTGCTGGGAGGGCGTGCTACAATCGCCGCCAGGTGACCTGTTGATTTCGCCTCCTGTCTCCGGTGGAGAGTCGTTGTGGCAACCAAGAGTCGTACCAGCGCGGGAGAGACGCCGGCGCGGCGGCAGTATCTCTCGATCAAGGAGCAGCACCCGGAGGCACTGCTGCTCTTCCAGATGGGCGATTTCTTCGAGACGTTCGATGAAGACGCCCGGGTGCTGGCCCGCGCGGTCCACGTCACGCTGACTTCCCGCGAGTTCGGTCGTTCCGGGCGAGTGCCGATGGCCGGCGTGCCGATCCACGCGCTCAAGCATTACGTGCGCCGGCTGCTGTCCCGCGGGCACCGGGTTGCCATCTGTGAGCAGGTCTCGGAGGCCGGGCACGGGCTGGTGGACCGCCAGGTGACGAAAGTGCTCTCGCCGGGGACGGTGGCCGAGCCGGAGCTGCTGGCGGCAGCGCGGCCGAACTACCTGGCTGCGGTCATGGCAGCACCCAAGCGGCGTCCGGGGTGGGGCATCGCGTCCGTGGAGGTCAGCACCGGCGCGCTGCGTCTCGGCGAATGGCACGGGACCGGGAGCGAGGAGGCCGCCGCGGCGGCCCTGGCCCGACTGACCCCGGCGGAGTGCGTGCTCCCGCCACGCACCGACTTACCCGGCCGACACGGTCCATCCGGGCGGGCCACTGCGCCGGGCGTGCAGCCCTCGCTCACCGTTGTGGACGCCGCGGCGTTCGACGCGAGTACCGGGCGAGCGGAGTTGTGCGAGCTACTGGACCTCCGGTCTCTCGCCGCGTTCGACTGTGACCGGCTGACGCTGGCGCTGGCCGCTACCGGCGGCCTCTTGAGCTACCTGCGAACAACCAACGCCGCCCTCATATCCGCGGTGCAAGCGCCGGTGCGTCTCGACCGGCCGGGGCATGTGCCGCTGGACGGGACCACGCTGCGCCACCTCGACGTGCTGCCGGCCTCGCGGCGGCGCGGTGCAGCCGACGGTCGCGGGGTGCGGTCCCTGCTGGAGGTGCTGGACAGCACCGTCACGCCGATGGGTTCGCGCTTGCTGCGCGAACGGCTGCTCACGCCGCTCGATGACCGCGCCGCGCTCAACCGGCGCCTCGACGCCGTCGCGCGGCTCGTCGCGGCGCCGGCACTGCGGAGCGGGCTGCGGCTGATCCTGGAGCGTATCGGCGATCTGGAGCGCCTGATCGTCCGTGTGCAGCACGGCACGGCCTTGCCGCGCGAACTCCAGAGCCTACGGGCCGGTCTGCTGGCGGCGGCCGAGGTACACGCCGCTCTGGCGCAACCGGACGCGCCAACCGACGCCCAGGAGCCGGGCGAGGCCGGTGAGCTGGTGGACGTGTGTGCCGGTCTCGACCCATGTGGGGCGGTCACGGCGCTCATCGGTAGGGCGCTGCTCGATGCACCCGGCAGCCCCGGCGAGGACAGCGGTGTGGCCGACGGGCTACCGCGGGTGTTTCGCCCGGCCTATAGTGCCGACCTCGACGCAGTGGTGGCCTCTATCGAAGCGGCGCGGACCTGGATTGCCGAGTTGCAGGCGGTCGAGCGCGAGCGCACCGGCATCCGCTCGCTCAAGGTCGGGTACAATCGCGTCTTCGGCTATTACATCGAGCTGACCCGCGCGGCGCAGCGCACGCACGGCGTCCCCAGTGACTACGAGCGGCGCCAGACTCTGACCAACACCGAGCGATTTGTCACACCGGCCCTCAAGGAGCGCGAGGCGGAGCTGGCGGCCGCGTCCGGGCGCATCGCTACGCTGGAGCGCCAGCTCTTCGATGATCTCCGGCGGCAGGTTGCCGGCTACGCCGCGATACTGCGCCGGACGGCACGCGCCCTCGCCGTGCTCGACGTGGCGCAGGCGCTGGCCCACGTAGCCGCTGCGCGCGGGTACTGCCGGCCGGACTTGGTGGCTGACAAGACGCTCGACATCGAAGCGGGGCGGCACCCCATCGTCGAGGCGGCGCTGCCGCCCGGCGACTTCGTGCCCAACGATTGCACGCTGGCTGCGGAGGACCGGCAGATCATCCTCCTGACCGGTCCCAACATGGCCGGCAAGTCCACGTACCTCCGGCAGGTGGGCCTGATCGTGCTACTGGCGCAGATCGGGAGCTTCGTCCCGGCGACCAAGGCCCGGATCGGACTGGTGGATCGCATCTTCACGCGCGTCGGCGCGCACGACGATCTCGCTGGCGGCGCCAGCACCTTCCTGGTCGAGATGACCGAAACGGCGCGCATCCTGCATCGCGCGACGGCCCGCAGCCTGGTCATCGTGGACGAGATCGGGCGCGGCACCGGGTCGTATGACGGGCTGGCGCTGGCGCGGGCCGTGGTGGAGCAGTTGCACGAGGGCACGCGCTCGCGGACGCTCTTTGCCACCCACTTACGCGAGCTGACCGCGCTCGAACGGATGCTGCCGCGGGTGGTCAATCAGCGCTTTGACGTTGTCGAGGAAGCGGGCCGGCTGATCTTCCCGCACCGCGTCTTGCTCGGCGCTGCCGGTCGGAGCTACGGCATCGAGGTGGCGCGTCTCGCCGGGCTGCCCCTGGAGACGATTGCGCGGGCCGCCCAGTTGCTGGCCGAGCTGGAAGCGGTATCTCTGCGTCCCACGAACGGGGCCGCGACGGGAGGCGGCCATGCTGCCGCG
The DNA here is from genome assembly GCA_022824545.1 of Chloroflexota bacterium. GTDB lineage: Bacteria > Chloroflexota > UBA11872 > UBA12225 > JAJDUF01 > JAJDUF01. The sequence goes on along the minus strand of JAJDZR010000290.1, from coordinate 42,962 downwards.
CCGCGCCTGTGGCAGCTGCCGCTGCACGGTGAGGAGGACGGCTCCGACGCTTTGACCGGCCTGGTTGACGAGCTATTGGCAGTGGACGTGGGCGCACTCACGCCGCTGGCGGCGCTCAACGTGCTCGCGGCGTGGCAAGAGCGCGCCCGGCGGTTGGTAGGGACGACAGCGTCACCGCCGGCTGCCGACTTGACATAGTGGCATGGTGGACGTTGCGCCGGCACGGATACACACACTGCCACCGGCCGTCGCCGCGCGTATTGCCGCCGGTGAAGTGATTGAGCGCCCGCTGTCCGTCGTGCGCGAGCTGCTGGACAACGCGCTCGATGCCGGTGCGCGACGCATTGCCGTCGAGGTGGAGGGTGGCGGGCGCGCGCGCATCACGGTCGCCGACGACGGGTGCGGGATCGCCGGCCGCGACTTGCGGCTAGCCGTCGAGCGGTACAGCACGTCCAAGATTGACGCCGCCGATGACCTGCTGGCGGTGCGGACGTTGGGCTTCCGGGGTGAGGCACTGGCGAGCGTGGCGGTTGCCGCCGACCTGACCATCATCAGCGCCCCCGCGTCCGGGCGGGCTACCGAGATCGTCGTCGCGCAGGGCCGTGTGCGTCGGCGCGGTCCGGCCGCACGGGCGCCGGGCACCACCGTCACGGCCCGGCACCTCTTTCGGGACTTGCCGGCGCGGCTATCCGCCCTGGTCGCGGCGCCAGCGGAAAATGCGGCCATCAGCCGCTTGGTCCGGCGCTACGCGCTGGGCTACCCGGCCGTTGCCTTCACGCTTACTACGCACGGTCGGCCGACGCTGGCGACCAGCGGGAGCGGCGACCTGGCGGTCACGGCAACCGAGCTACACGGCGCGGTGGCGGCGGGAGCGGCGGTGCTGGCGCCGCGGCGCGACCAAGCCGGCCGGCGATGCAGCGGCTTGGCCGCCGGACCGCATTGCACCTACGCGACGCGACGCGAGGTGACCCTGTTCGTCAACGGTCGCCTAGTCAACCATCCGCAGCTCCGCGCAGCTATCGAAGCCGGCTACCGCGACTTCCTGCCGCGCGGTCGTCATCCACTCCTGTTTTTGCATCTCCAGGTACCGCCGGCCGACCTCGATGCGAGCGTCCACCCGACCAAGGCCACGGTACGGCTGCACGACGGGGAGGAGGCCGCGGCGCTCCTGCGCGAAGCCGCGCGCGCCGCCGTTGAGCCGGTGGCCGGCCGGGCCGACACGGGCGCCGCGCTGGCCAGCCACCTGCTCGGTCCGCACACGGAGCCGCTGGCCGGCCTGGGCCGCCGGCGCATTCGCGAGCGAGCACCCGATCACGGACAGCCGGGGTGGGTGACGGCGACGCCGGCGGCCGGAGACGCGGCTCGACCGGCCTGGCTGGAGGCCGGCGCGGCGGGTGAGTGGATTGTGCGCGGGCGCGACCTCGGCGCGGCGCGGCTCGTAGGCCAAATCCACGACACGCTCCTGGTGGTAGAGGGGCCGGTGGGCCTCTGGCTGGTGGATCAGCACCGTGCCCACGAGCAGGCAATCTTCGCGCAGCTCGTGTCGGCCGCCGGGGAGCAACAGGCGGCGCAAACCGTGTTGGAGCCACTGGTGCTCCAAGTCGGTGCGGCGCACGCGCCGGCCCTGCATACGCACTTGGAGGCGCTGGCGAGGTTGGGCATCGTGTGCGAGCCGTTCGGTCCCGATGCTTTTGCCGTGCGCGCCGTCCCGACGCTCGCGGACGTACCTCGCCTCGGCCCGGCCATCCGCGACGCGCTGGCGGCGGCGAGTCCCACGTCGAACCGGGCTACCTGGGAGCGCGCCCTTTGCGTTGACATCGCCTGCCGCAGCGCCGTCCGCCGCGGCACATTGCTATCCGACGACGCGGCGCGCACCTTATTGGACCGGCTGGCCGCCTTGGCTGGCGACGATCCCGTGCAGGTCTGCCCGCATGGTCAGCCCCTCGTCCTCGCCCTGGCCGGCGATGACCTCGGGCGGCGCTTCGACTGGCGGTAGGTTGTGTTGCTGGCCCCCCTATGGTCCCCCCGTCCCGACGGGGGGACGGGGACGTGAGCGCCCACCCGCCTGGCCTGGTGACAGCCCCCCGCTGCGGCGGGGAGACGGCATGTTTCCTCCCCTGTCGCAACCGTCGCTCCGCCGCCGGCGTTTCAGGCATGTACGGAGCATCGTCCTTATCCCCTCTGCGCCAACGGACGTGCCTCCGGCCCACCGCCGCGCAACCCTAGTGTAGACCATACGTTCTAAGATGAGAGGCGGCCGTAGCGGCGGCGGGGAACGCAGACAACGGCGTCAGTCAACCGGGGCGGTGGCGGGGCGGCGTGGCCCGGACCCTCCGTCGCTCGTTGCGACCGCGACCACGCCGATGAGAGGGGAGACAGCACATTCAGGCGATGTGACAAGGCAGCCGGGACGAGCGCACGGCACTACACCACGATCTTACCGACGAAAGAAGGAGTACCAGCATGGCTAACGCTGTAGTTCACTGGGAGTTAAGCTCGCACGACGCCGAGCGGTTGCATCAGTTCTACACCAGCCTTTTCGACTGGCGCATCGAGAAGCAGTCGTTCATGGATTACCGGGCCGTCTTTACCGGCGGCAAGGGGGGCATTGACGGCGGCATGATGGATGTGGAGGCCAGTACGCCGCCATACGTCACGTTCTACGTGTCGGTCGAGGACCTCCAGGCATCCCTAAGCAAGGCGGAGAGTATGGGCGCCAAGACCTGCGTCCCACCCACGCCTATTCCGAACGTGGGTACTTTCGCCCAGATCACCGACCCGGAAGGTCACCTCATCGGCCTCATCGAGCCGCCGCCGGACTGGGACGAGCAGGCCGGCAACCAGGCGCGGGAGGAGCGCGACGGCAACCCGGTCGTCCACTGGGAGATCGGCACGGCGAACGCCAAGCGACTGCACGGCTTCTATACGGCGCTCTTCGATTGGCAGGTTGATACCAATAACCCGCACGGTTACGGCGTGGTGCATACCGGCGCCACGGACGGCATTGACGGCGGCATCTTCCAGACCGGGAACGGTACGCCCAACTACCTCACGTTCTACGTGCAGGTGGATGATGTCCGGGCATCCCTGAGCAAGGCGCAGAGCCTCGGCGCCACGACCGTCGGCGCAATCACGCCCGTTCCCGGCGTCGGCACCGTCGCCCACTTTGCCGACCCCGATGGGCACCTCGTAAGTGTCATTCAGGACGAGGTGATCGAGGTCGAGCCGGCGTAAGGCTACCCGCCCCCCTATGGTCCCCCCGCTGCGGCGGGGGGACGGTATATTCCCTTCCCCGTCCCGACGGGGGAGGGCTGGGGTGGGGGGCGCGGGAATGCTGGGGACGCTGCGTTTAGCCCTTCTCGATGGGGGCGCGGATGATATTGCCCCACTCGGTCCAGGAGCCATCGTAGTTGCGAACCTTGTCGTAGCCCAGCAACTCGCTGAGGACGAACCAGGAGTGCGAGGAGCGCTCGCCGATCCGGCAATAGACCACGATGTCGCGGTCGGCGGTCATCCCTTTGCCTTCGTAGACCTCGCGTAGCTCGTCTGCCGACTTGAAGGTCCCGTCCTCCTCGTTGACCGCCGAGAGCCACGGGACGTTGGTGGCGCCGGGGATGCGCCCGGCGCGTTGGGCCGTCTCGGGGAGGCCCGGCGGCGCGATGATCTCGCCAGTGAACTCCGCCGGAGAGCGCACGTCCACGAGCGCGGCACCCGCCTGCCGAATGTGCTCGCGCACGTCATCGTATAATGCTCGCCGGCCTTCATCCAGGCTCCCCGCCTGGTAGTCGGTGCGCTCCACCGCCGGAACATCGGTCACGAGCGGACGACCTTCCAGCTCCCACTTCTTACGCCCGCCGTTGACGATCACGGCATCCTCGTGACCGAACATGCGTGCGAGCCAGTAGGCGAAGGTGGCAAACCAGTTGTTGTTATCGCCGTAGAGGACGATCTTGGTGTCGTTGCCGATGCCGGAGGCGCGCAGCAGCTCCTGCCAATCCTCCTGGGAGGGAATGTCGCGCTGCACTTGGGCTTCGAGCTGGGTGGTCCAGTTCCAGCCGACGGCGCCGGGGATGTGACCGGCGGCGTAGGCTTCGGTATCCACGTCCACCTCCACGAGGCGCACGTTGGGATTGTCCAGGTTTTCGGCAACCCAGTCCGTACTCACCACGACATCGGGATTAGCGTACTCGGCCATCTTCCTTCTCCTTCTCTCGGACGTTGACACGCCACGCGCACAGTGTACGTGAGCTTCAACGACCTCGACTACTCCCAAACGCGGATTTCCCCATCTCCCAGGCAGGCGCCGCGGGTGAGCTGCGTCACCAGATAGGAGCGGCTGACCGGCGGCGAGTACAGGTGCGCGAGCCAGTGCTCACGCTCGCGCTCCGGGAGCTGGTCGCGCAGGGCGGCAACGGACAGGTGCAACAAGGTGTCGTCGGCAGCGATGCCGAAGTCGAGCCGCCACTGCGGTCCTTGCAGCAGGCCCATCGTATCGCTGCGAAAGAGCTTATAGCCCGGTCGCGTGCGGTATGGCGCCAGCACCGCCGCGTCGAACCACACTTGGGCCAACTCTAGCCGGTTGCCGGACAACAACCGGCGGTAGAACACCAACCGCTGGGCTGCTACCGCGTCGTTCTTGGCCGCCATCGTCTTCTGCCCCCCAACACCCAAAGCTGCCGACCGCATTATGCCGCATCGCTTCAACTCGCCGGGGATGGGCGACAGCTATTAGCACCTGTCGCTATAGTTGAGTAAATATACCAGATTACTCAGCTATAACGCTGCGTAGTGTAGCACCGGGCTGCGGCGCGTGTCAACGTGTGCTGTGCGGCCCAGTATCGCCGCTGTCATCCTGGGAGGCACGCGATGCCGGCTGTCCTTGCAGTGCAGCCGTGGCCAGCGACGTATAGACCGCGCCGCCGGGGCGCAGCTCACTGCGAAACAGCTCTACCGCGTCGGCGACAAAATCGCCGTAGGACACCGACGGCGCGGCGAGTGCCCGTTGCAGGACGGCGAGCGGCGCGCCGCGGAGCGGCCGGCGGAACCGACCGATGGTGACGTGTGGGCGGTAGGGACGACTGTCGAGGCGGACACCCAAGCGGCCCAGCCGCCGGGCCAGCCGTTGGTGGAGGCGCTGCAGCTGCTGCACGTCGCCCTGGACGTTGGTGACGAGGACGCGCGGCCGGCGGACGGACGGAAAGCAGCGCAGCCCTTCCGCCAGGAGCCGGAGGGGCGGTACGCCGGCCGCCGCCGGCATACACACTGCCGCGATGCGCTCAAGCGCGGTGACGGGCGTGTCTCCGAGGAAGTGCAGCGTCAGATGCATCCCCGGTGGTCGCACCCAGGCGGCGTGCAGCCCCGCGGCCTGCAACCGCTCCTGCTCGTGCGTGAGGGCAGTGCGTAGCACCTCGGGCAGCCCCAAGGCGATAAAGAGACGCCATTCCTGCGGTGTCGTCCGACCGCGGTTGGACATCGGTAGTCGGCTCCCGGCACGGAGATCGGTGGAGTCGGAGGCCGGCGAGCGGCCGGTCCTGCTCACCTGCGATAATACTGATCGTCGGGCAGGGAATCTTGGGCAGAGGTGAATCCGGCTATGAAGATGGAGCGGCGACGCGATCTTGACCGTATTATCCAGGACCCCGCGATTATGGTGGGTAAACCTGTCGTCAAGGGGACGAGAATCCCAGTGGAACGGGTTATCCAGCACCTCGCTGAGAACCCTGACCTCGACGATCTCTTTCAGGCGTTCCCTCACCTGACCCTTGATGATGTCAAGGCCTGCCTCGCCTACGCTCATGCCACCATCACGCAGGCACAAGAACGGGCAGGACAACTGGAGTTGGTGACGGCTGGTCCTGCTAGAGCATGATGTTCCTAGTGGATGAAAGTGCGGACGCCCGTATAGTTGCCCACTTGATCGCCTTGGGCTACGATGCCATACTGGTCGCCCGGAGCCATGGGCCAGGATTAGCCGATGAGAAAGTCTTGGCCGTCGCCCACGCTGAGGGGCGTGCCCTGATTACGGATGATCGTGATTTTGGCGAGTTAGTGTTCCGCCAGCAACGTCCACACGCAGGTGTCATCTTTTTCCGACTCGGTACTACCGTGCTGGCAGACCGGATTGAGCGCCTCAACCACGTCCTCACCCACTACGCTGACCAATTGGATCAGTTTATCGTCGTCACCGATCGGCGAGTGCGGGTGCGGTAAACATGGATGGCTGCTGATTGCGCGTTGCTGCGTTGCTTATAATGCCTGCGATGTGCAGCCGAGATGAGCCGTTGGCCGCCGGCCGACTGCCGCGCCGGGTCAGTGCAGCATCTCTCCGATGGTGCGGGTCGGTCGGTTGCCCTACTCCCCAGGAGCGTAGCGCCCGATGAAGGTGCGCCGGGCCGTCTTTCCGGTCGCCGGGCGCGGCACGCGCATGCTCCCGGCCACCAAAGCCCTGCCCAAAGTCCTGCTTCCCGTCGTGGATCGTCCGCTGATTCAGGTCGGCGTTGAAGAGGTGGTGGCCGCCGGCGTGAACGAGGTCGTCCTGGTGACGGCGAGCGGCCAGCAGGCGATTGAGGATCACTTTGACGCTGTACCGTTGCTGGAGGCCACGCTGGCCGCCGAGCGGAAGCAGGATTTGCTGGAGGCAGTGCGCCAGGCGACGGAACTGGCAACGGTCATGTCCGTCCGACAGCATGAGCCACGGGGGCTGGCGGATGCCGTTTTGGCCGCGGCGCCGCTCGTCGGTGACGAGCCGTTCGTGGTCGTGCTCCCCGACGACATGATCTGCGGCGCAGTGCCGTGTACGCGGCAGTTGCTCGACGTGGCAACGGCGCACAACGCCGGCGTGATTGCGCTCCAGCGGGTGCCGCGCGCGGAAACCGACCGCTATGGCATTGTGGCAACGGAGCCGGTGGGTGCGGGTGAGAGGCCGCCTGGCGCCGGAGTGCTGCATCGGATCGTGGACCTCGTAGAGAAGCCGGATCCGGCGGAGGCGCCCTCGACGCTGGCGATTGTCGGGCGCTACGTGCTGCCGCCGCGCATTTTTCCCCTGATCGAGCAGACACCACCGGGGTATGGCGGCGAAATACAGCTACCGGATGCTCTCCGGCTCTTGCTCGCGGAGCAACCGCTGTACGGGTACGAGTTCACCGGGCGCCGCTTCGACTGTGGTCAATTGCTGGGCCATCTGCAAGCGAACGTCAGCATGGCGTTGGACCGGCCGGACATCGGCCCGGCATTCGCGGCCTTTCTGCGGGAGACTCTCGCCGCCATGGCGGCGGGCAATGCTACTGGCGCGAGCAAGGAGCAAGCGTGAACGTGCCCAGCATCGGCGACGAGACTGGCGCGGTACCGAGCGCGCAGCAGCTCGCTCTGGAGGGGGCCACAAGCGAGCTGGTACCGCTCATCGAGGACGCCATGCGCCGCGTGGTCGAATCGCGCCCGGCACCGGCGGTGTACTACGGCATGATGCATTACCACTTGGGCTGGGCCGATGAGCGGTTGCGCCCGGCGAAGGAGCCGACCGGCAAGCGCACGCGCCCGTTGGTCTGCTTGCTGGCGTGCGGGGCGGTCGGTGGCGAGATCGAGGCGGCGCTGCCGGCGGCGGCGGCGCTGGAGCTACTCCACAACTTCACGCTCATTCACGATGACATCGAGGACGCGGACGAGTACCGCCACCATCGGCCGACGCTGTGGTATCTCTGGGGCGCTCCGCAGGCGATCAACGCTGGCGACGGTATGCATGTGCTGGCCTACAGCGCGCTGCTGGACTTGACGCGCAGCCATGCCGACGCACATACGGTGCTCGAAATCTTCCGGCTACTCACCGAGACGAGCTTGCGTATCACCGAGGGGCAGCACCTGGACCTGGAATACGAGGAGCGGACGAACATCACGACCGCCGACTACCTGGACATGATCGCCCGCAAGTCGGCCGCGATCATTCGTTGCGCTACTGGCATCGGTGCGCGCCTGGGCGGCGGGACGGCGCAGGAGGTCGTGAGTCTGGAGCGGTATGGTGAGGCGTTGGGGATCGCGTTCCAAATCTGCGACGATATTCTGGGCCTGTGGGGCTCGCCGGAGCTTACCGGTAAGCCGGTAGGGGCGGACTTAGCGCGGCGCAAGAAGACGTACCCGGTGGTCTATGCCTTCACCCATGCTCGCGGCTTAGAGCGCAGGACCCTCCAACGCTGCTTTGCAGCCGCCCAGCCTACCGCTACGCAACTCGATGATGCGCGCCGGGTCATCGAGCGTATAGGAGGCATAGAACAGGCACAGCAGCAGGTAGACGACTTCTCGGACCGGGCGCGTGCAGCCCTCGCGCCGCTGCCCTTGAGCGCTGCGCGGGAGGCCTTGCTGGAGCTGGTTGACCGGTTGGCGGTGCGCGAGTATTGAGGCCGTCCACGAAAAAGCTACCCTTGTGAGGAGTTCGCCCCCCTATGGCCCCCCCGTTGCGACGGGGGGACGGGGGAGCCGGCAGAGCGGGGGTAGCGAGGGCCGGGCGGGTAGGCTCGCAGCGTTACGTGGGAGGTGTGGTCATGGAGCGTGTGAGGGTGGCTGTCGTGGGCTGTGGTCCCAAAGGGGGCCAGCACGCGGGCGTTCTGGCGTCCTGCGATGACGTGGAGCTTGTGGCGGTCTGCGACCCGGTACGGGCGGCTCGCGAGGCGTTGGGCGACAAACATGGCATTGCTCGTCGCTATGCCGATGTCAACGAGTTGCTCGTTGCCGAGTCGCTCGACGCTGCCTGGATCGCGCCGCCACCGCATCTCAACGCCGCCGTGGCGCTGCCCTGCCTGGAGCACGGCGTCAACACGTTTCTGGAAAAACCGCCGGGCATGAGCGCCGCGGAAACGAGCGGCCTGCGTGACGCCGCTGCGCGCACGGGCGTGCAGGGGATGGTCGGCTGGAATCGCCGGATGCATCCGCTGATCGTGCAGGCACAGGAGTTGGTCCGGGAGCGTGGCCCCGTCGTGCAATTGGTCGGGGAATTCCACAAGAGCCTGACCGCTTTCGAGCGACGGGGCAAGTATTCCGACTCGTTCTTGGACAACATGATGTGGGAGTCGATCAACCACTCGGTAGACGTGGTGCGTGCCATGGCCCAAAGCGAGGTCGCGGAGGTGCATAGCGTGGTCCGCCGCGCCTTGCACAAGTACAAAGATGTCTTCGGCGCGCTGGTGCTGTTCGAGAACGGCTGTCTGGCCAATCTGATCTTCAATTGGACCAGTGATGCCCGGCTGGAGCGGTACGAGATTCATGGGCGGGACATCTCGGCGTATCTGGAGGGTGTGAACCAGGCCGTCGTGTTCTGTGACGGGGAGCGCCGCGAGCTACCGCGTCCACAAACGGGCGGTACCGAGGAGGAAGATCGCTATTTCCTGGACTGCGTCAAGAGCGGTGCTCGCGTGGAGCCGCCGGCCTGCAATCTGGACGAGGCGGTCAAGACGATGGAGCTGGCGGAGGCCATCCTGGCGGGGCTACGGCCCTGATACGGAAGGCTGCTACTACCTCCCAGCACTTAGCATTCCCGCCTCTCTATCAGCTCGTAGATAGGGCGATACGTTGCAGCTACCATGCTCTAGGCGATACCATGTAGGGTGAGTTGGTTTAACTAACGTTGGAAACGATGCGATACATCTCCGAGGCGGTGCTGCGAGGGGGCCGTTGCCTGTCGCCGGGCGTTGGCGTAGTGGCGGGCATGTGCTTGGCCGTGCTGATTGCCCTGACGGGGTGTGACATCGAGCTACCCGTGTTACAGCAGGAAACTGAAGTTGTCCTGCCGCCCGACGAGACCGTACAGCGCGAGGTGGAGGCACAACCCACTCCGCAGTCGGGGGCGAAGACGGTCAAGGTGGAGCGCGGCCCGATCACGCAAATCCTGCGGTCGAGTGGGCGCGTGGCTCCGTCGTTGGAGCAGACGCTGTACTTCCTGTCGAGCGGGCAAATGACGACGATGTACGTGGACACCAAGGAGCAGGTTGAAGCCGGGACCCTAATGGCCGAGCTGGATACCGAGGGGTTGCAGCACCAGCGGCTCAAGGTGCTGGAGGCCGTGGAGCGGGCACAGGTGCAGCTCGATCAGGCTCGCGCCAAGAAGGTCAGCACGGATACCACCAGAGAAGCGGCCGAGGCCGAGGCCGCACGCATCAGAATGGAGCTGGCACGGTCGGAACTGGAGTCGTTCGAGCAGGGGCAGGACGTGGTTGCCCTGCGGTCAGCCGAGGCCGCCGTGGCGAAGGCGCAGGCCGATCTCGACCGGCTGACCAACGATCTTGTTACTCGCCAGATTGCACTTGAAGCCGCGCAGGCGACATTGGCAGCCGCGTGGGCCGGTCCGGACCCGCAGGCGGTCGCGGCCACGGAGCGCCAACTGGAAGAAGCGCAACTGCAACTGGCCAAGACCCAGGCCGGCACGAGCGCGGAGGCAATCCGGTCGGCGGAGATCGCGCTCGACGTGCAGCGTACCAGGTTGAGCCAGCTCCGGGACGCGCCGCCGGTGGACCAGGCGGATGTCAACGTAGCCCGCCTCGCCGTCGAGCAGGCCCAAGTCAATCTGGATCGGGCAGCGGCCGAGCGCGGGGGCCGGACCGAGAAGGAGCGCCTGCAGGCCGAGGCGAGCGTCCGGTTGGCGCAACTGGCCTTGGAGGCGGCGCAGAATAGCCTGGCCAAAGTGCTCGCTGGCGGTCCGACACCGTGGGCCATGCGGCTGCAGGAGCTCGCGGTGCTGGGCGCGGAAAATGCGCTGCAGAAGCTCCAGCAGGTGCAGCCGCTGGACATCCGTGTGGCGGAGCTGGTCGTCGAGCAGGCGCAGGCCAACCTTGCCGCCGCGCAGGAGGGACCCTCCGAGGACGCCATCCGGCGCTTGCGGCACCAGATCGCGCAGCGGCAGCGGGCGGTGGCGGCTGTCGAGGCGGCCTTTCCCAGCGCCGAGGTGGCCCTGGAGTCTGCCAAGCTCCGCCGTGCTGAACTAAAGGAAGGTGCGGCGGCTGACGCGGAGTACCAGCAAGCCCGCTACCGGTTCCAAGTAGCGGAAAGCGCCCATAACGCCGCCGTCATCCGTCTGGCACAAGCGGAGCGCGCGGCGGAGCAAGCCGTGAAAGCGAACGACTTGGCAATCCTTGAAGCGGAGCGTCGCGCCGAGGTGGCGGCGATGGACCTCGCCTGGGTGGATGAGCAGATAGCAAAAGCGCAGATCTTCGCTCCTTTCGACGGGGTGATTGCCCGGATCGAGGTGCGTCCGGTCAAGAACGTCAATGCCTTCCAACCGATCATCAGGGTCTCCAACCAGGACGAGTTGGTCATTCGCGCCGGCCTCTCGGCGAGCGATATTCCGAAACTGGCACTCGGTCAGACGGCCAAGATCACCATTAACGATTTTCCGGGGGTGATCCTGGATGGAGTGCTGGTTGGGCTGCCGGCCCAATACGCGACTGCCCAAGCCGATATTAGCGACAACAGCGCGATCTTCCAGGTGGAGTGGCCCAAGGCAGGCGCCGAGGCAGACATGCGCGCCCGGCTGGAGATCGCTATTCAGCATCGAGAAGACACATTGGTCGTGCCAACCCGTGTGATCCATAGCACCGGGCGCCGCCGCTACGTTGAAACGTTGGAGGATGGTGTCAAGCGCACGCGCAACGTGGAACTAGGGATCGTCGGCGACGATATTGTCGAAATCCTCGATGGCCTCGAAGAGGGGATGGTCGTCATCGAGCGCAGCTAGTACACTGTGCCTCGCGTTTTGAGAGGATGCATCAGTGAGTGCCAGCGATCAGACCCGGCTGTGGCAGCCTTGGGCCGCCAGCCCCCTCCGGCCGGGCCGCCGCATTGGCGCGTATCGCATTGAGGCACTCTTGGCGCGGGGGGGCATGGCCTACGTGTACCGGGCCGTCCACGTCATGCTGGGGCGGGCGGTAGCGATCAAGATTCTGCCGGCCGTTGTCGCAGCCGATACGGTCGCGCGCACGCGCCTGCAGCAGGAAGCCTGGTCGGTGGCGTCCCTGCGCCATCCACATATCCTTGAAATCTTCGATGCCGGTGAGGTTGACGATCTGCCGTATCTTGTCACCGAGCTTGTAACCAGTGGCACGCTCGCCGACCAACTGCGTGGGCACCGCGAGCCGGTAGAGCGGCTGCGTCTCGCGCTGACAACGGCGCGAGCGATGGGAAGTGCGCTCGACTACGCGCATCGGCAGGGCGTGCTCCACCGTGATGTCAAGCCCAGCAACATCCTGCTCACCGAGACGGGCCGACTGATCCTGGCCGATTTCGGTCTGGCGCAGGTCCGCGAGGCCACCATCCGGGTCACGCAGCCGGGGGACTTCTGGGGCAGCCCGCACTACAGCTCACCGGAGCAGATCGAGGGTGGGTCCGTAACCGGCTGCTCGGACCTCTATTCGCTCGCTGTCGTTCTGTACGAGATTCTCGCCGGCCGGGTGCCGTTCGCTGCGGACACTCCGATGGCTACGGCGTTGGCACACCTCCACCAGCCGCCGCCGTCGGTGCATGACCTGGCCCCCGGCTTGCCGCCGAGTGCCGGCGACATGCTGGCGAAAGGCTTGGCGAAGTGCCCCGAGGATCGGTACCAGTCGGGAGCGGCACTGACGGAGGCCGTCGCTACCGTCGCCGCCGAGGGGAGCGTGACCGATTCGCCGCCCTCGTGGTCGCTGCCGGAGGCGCCGCCCGCCGCGCTGGCGCCCGTTGATGCAGACCCGGCTCCGACCGCAGTGCCGGCGATCACGACGCCGAGCAACGCGAGTGCGTTGGCCAATGTGACGTTCGTTCCCGAAACGTCTCGTCCGCCGCGGCCAAGCGGGTGGCCCGCAGCGGCGGCCGCTGCACTACTGCGGCTCGCTGCCACGCCGCTGCTGCGCCTGACAACCGCAGTGCTGAGTGTGGTCGCGGTCGTGCTCATGGCCGGGCAACTGGCGGGCGCGTGGCTGCTGGTCGGGGTGCTCGATCCGGCGGCGCCCCGGGTGATCGAGGCCTCACCGCCTGACGGTGCTCGCGGGGTGACTGTCCAGCCGGAGTTGGAGCTGCGCTTCAGTGCCTCGATGGATGCGGCCTCCGTGGAGGCGGCGCTAGAGTTCGAGCCACCGGTACCGATGCGCTACGAGTGGCAGAACGACGCGACGCGATTGCTGATCGTGCCCACCCTGCCGCTGGCACCGGCCACCGAGTACATGTTGCGCCTCGGTCGCGGCGCACGTGACCTGCGAGGAGCAGCCTTATCCGGGGCGCCACTCGCGCGGCGGTTTAGCACGGACGCGCCGCGGACCATGTTCTTGAACGTCGCGGCCGGCGAGGCTACGGCGGGCGGTGGGCGCGGTGGGCTGGCATATCCGCCGGTTGTCCCCGACATCGAGCAGGTGTCCAACATCGAGCAAGAGACGTATCCGCCGGCAATAACACCGTCACCGCCGCCGTCGGGGAACACTGGCACCACGGCTTCGACTCCTATGGCCTCCGGCACACCCCCGCCGGTCCCGCTGCCCCGCGCGCAATAGCCGCGGCCGGCCGATTGTCCGTTACAGGGGCGTTGCCTCCTCCAGCACTCGCTCGCGGATGTACCAGTGCAGGGCCTGCTCACTGACCACATCCACCTTGCAGTGCAGCAGGTCTTCCAGGTCCTGCCAGAGGGCTACGTGATCCAGCAGGCTGCGCCCGGGGGCCAATGAGACCAGGAGATCGAGGTCGCTGCCGGGGCCGGCCTCGCCGCGGGCGACGGAGCCGAATACGCGCACGTTCGAGGCGCCGTGGCGGGCCGCTATCCGCAGAATGTCGTGGCGTTTCTCGCGCACCAACTTCGAGGGCTGCACGGTGTAATCTCTCCGACCTGTGCCGCAATCAGCGCGTATCGAGCGTCGCGAGGAGATTCCGGATATTGCGTTTGAGCGTAGGTACGTCTCGCTCGATGACTCGCCACACAATGTCAAGATCAACCTCGAAGTAGTCATGCACCAGCACATGGCGCATACCAATGACACTCGACCAAGGGATGTTTGGATGGTCGTCGCGCAACCCCTGCGACAGAGCACGCGCCGCTTCACCAATCACCTGGATGTTTCGTACCATCCACGTCTGGATCAACTCATCTCGCCGAAAAGCCTGCTCTCCACGAGCCGCATATCTCTCGACTCGCTCGATAGCCTGTAGGATATGCACCAGGCGTTTGCGGTCATCTCTCACAGCATAACCGCCTCTTGCAAGACCTGTTCGCGGATGTGATCCCGGAGGCCCTGTTCCGTGACGACATCTGCCTTGCCGCCCAAGAGGTCGTTCAAGTCCCACCAGAGGCCACCAAGATCGAGGAGGCTGCGGTCCGGTGCTAGATCAACAAGGAAATCAATGTCGCTTGCCTCATCGGCCTCGCCGCGGGCGACGGAGCCGAATACGCGCACGTTCGAGGCGCCGTGGCGGGCCGCGAGACGGAGGATCGCCTCGCGGTGCTTCTTGAGCAGTGCAGCAGGCTCCATGGCTTGACCTCTACCGAATGATAGCGCACAGGCGCCAGATTTCCGCTGGCGCGGGAATGACGGCGGCCGGGGGAGGCGCGCTCTAGCCTTGGTGCATCGCTAGGGCAGCCGTCACCTCGGCCTGGACGGTCCGGTCGAGCGAACTGCTGACGGTGGCGGTGAGCGCACGCCGGGCCGTGCCGCCACCGAGGCGGCCGAGCGCCCAGGCGGCGTGGCCCCGGACGAGCGGGTGGCGGTCGTTGTCTGCCAGCACGCTGCCGAGATCCGGCACGGCCGCCGGATCGCCGGCATTGCCTAGGGCCACGCATACGTTGCGCTGAAAGCCCCACAGTTTGGGGCGTGTGATCGGCGTGCCACGGTAGCGGGCACGGAAGCCTTGGGTGTCAAGGGTTAGCAGCGGCAGTAGCTCCGGGTAGGCGTCATCCACGGTGCGGGGCCGCAGCGCGGCGAGCCGCGCCGTTGGCGCTTTGCGATTGACCGGACACACCTCCTGGCAATCGTCGCAGCCGAAAACCCAAGCACCCATCCGGGGCCGCAGGGGGCGGGGAATGGCCGCCCGCAGCTCGATGGTCAGAAACGAGATGCACTTGGGACCGTCGAGCACGTAGGCGGTGGGCAGGGCATGGGTGGGGCAGGCCTGGAGGCAGAGTGTACACGCGCCACAGGTCTTGCGTAACGGCTGATCCGGTTCCAGGTCGAGGTCGAGGATGACAGCCGCCAGGAACGACCAGGACCCGGCGCCGGGCAGCAGAATGTTCGTGTTCTTCCCGAACCAACCCAGCCCGGCACGTTGGGCGACGGGCCGTTCGGCGAGTGGGCTGCTGTCCACGAAAATCCGACTCTGCACCGACCGGCCGGCCACCGCGGGCAGCCGCTCGACGAGCGCGCGGGCCATGTCCCGCAGGACATCGTGGTAGTCGGCGCCCCAGGCGTAACGCGCGATGCGGCCGCGCGGGCGCCCCGGCTCCGGCTCCGGCGGGGTCATCCGGGCCAGGTAGCTGGCGCTGAGGACGAGGATGGACCGGGCGCCCGGCAGTAGCTCAGTGGGGTAGGTGGCTCGCTGCGCTCGCTCGGTCGTGAACCAGTGCAGCCCGTCCAGATAGCCGGCGGCGATGCTGGCTTTGATGCGACGCTCGGCTTCGTGCAGCGGCTGCGCGTCGCTGATTGCGGCGCGGTCGAAACCGACCTCTTGCGCCAAGGCCTTGACACGCTCCGCCAAACCGGCGCTCATGGTGTTTGTAGCTTTCAGCTTTTAGTGGTCAGCCGTTAGCCGGCAGCGGTCAGCTTGCTGGCCGGCGCTATGGTTCAGTCTAGCAGCGCAGCCGGCTGCTACGATCTATGGTGACGGGTAGACACGATGGCTGAGACTACGGCGCGCGGCGGGAGCAGTGGCGCGTCGGATGACGGCGCCGGCCGCGCACCACATCTGGCGCCATCGTGCGCGGCTGGCACGTCAGACGTGCAGGCGCTGCTCTATGGCCACGATCCGCTGCCCGGCATTGTGGCCGTGGAGCCGGCCGGCCCCGGGTCCGTCACGCTCTACCGGCGGCCGGTCCGTGACGGGGCCGGCCAGTCCGCAGCACCCATCATCACTGAGCCGGACGAGTTCCGTCCCTGGGTGCTGGTTGCCGCCGCGACGCTGCCACTGCTGGCTACCGGCGAGCGGCAGGTTGAGGCGCTGCGCGGTGGTGGCTTGGACCACTTGGTCACGTTCGCCCGCTGGTCGGACTTGACCCACGCTTTGGCCGAGCTGCGTGCGCGGCAGGTGGACTACGTCAGTCCGCCCTCGCTGGTGAGCCAGTACCTGGTGCGGCGAGGGCGGACGCTCTTTGGCAGCATGACCTTCGAGGACCTCCACCGCTTGCAGCTGGACATCGAGACCACGTCACTCCAGCCGGAGGCGCCCGAGGCGCAGGTCTTGATGGTGGCGCTGACCGACAACCGGGGCTGCGAGGAGGTGCTCACGGACCAACGCGGCTCGGAAGCGGCCTTGCTCCACGCCCTCACCGAGCGGATACGCGATCTGGACCCCGACGTGATCGAGGGACACAACTGCTTCGATTTCGATCTGCCCTATCTGGCGACGCGCGCAAAACGCCTGCGGGTACCACTCCGCTGGGGACGGGACCGCTCGGCCATCCGGGTCGGGCAACGCACGGATCGGTACAAGGTCGGCGCCCGGCTGCTGCCGACGACGCGGGTGCATATCCACGGACGGCACATCATTGACACGTATCAGCAAGTGCAACAATACGATACCGCCGGGGCGTTGGAAAGCTACGGTCTCAAGGCGGTGATCCCAGGGCTAGGTCTCGAACGGCCGGGCCGGGTCTACGTGGATCGCGCGGAGATTGCCGACATGTGGCGGCGCGACCCGGAGCGGCTGCGGGCCTACGCGCTCGACGACGTCCGCGACGTGCGCGACCTGAGCGCCGTCGTGACACCGACGCAGTTTTATCAGACGCAGCTGATCCCCCGGAGCTTTCAGGATGTCGCCGGCGGCGGCACGGGTGAGAAGATCAACGCGCTGCTGATCCGCGCCTACCTCGCCGCCGGCTACGGCGTCCCGCGACCGGAGCAGCCGCAGCCCTACCCCGGGGGCTATACCGAGGTGCGGGCGACGGGCGTCTTCCGGCCGGTCGTCAAGTGCGACGTGGAGAGCCTGTATCCCGCCATCATGCTGCACTACCGCATCACGCCGCGGTCGGATCATCTCGGCGTGTTCTTGCCGCTGCTGGACGAGCTTACGCGCCGCCGTCTCGACGCAAAACAGCGGATGCGCGCCGCTCACGGTGCCGACCGAACCTATTGGGACGCCATTCAGGGCAGCTTCAAAATTCTCATCAACTCGTTCTTCGGCTATCTCGGCTACGGCCGCGCCAATTTCAACGACTACGAGGCGTCGCGGCAGATTACCACGACCGGACAGCGGCTCATCAAACAGGTGCTCAAGTGGCTGGAAGAGCACGGCTGCCAGGTGATCGAAGTGGACACCGACGGCGTCTACTTTGTGCCGCCGCCGGAGGTGCGGGACGAGGCGGCGGAAGAAGCCTTGATCGAGGCGGTCGGTAGCCGGCTTCCGTCGGGTATCCACTTGGCGCACGACGGCCGCTATCTGGGGATGCTCTCGCTGAAGCAGAAGACCTACGTGCTGGTCACCTACGACCGGGCCTTGGTAACGACGGGCAGCAGCCTGCGGAGTCGGCGCGATGAGCCGTACTTGCGCCGTTTTGCCGAGCACGCGACGCTGGCCCTGATTGACGGCTCGCTCGACGACGTGAGCGAGCTGTACATCCGAGCTGCCGAGACCATTCGCGCCGGGGAGTTGGGCGTGGAGGACTTCGCGCGACGCGAGAGCATCACCAGACGGACCTTCGAGAACCCGAGCCTCCGGCGGCTGGCCCAGGCCGCACGGGGGGCGAGTATCGGTCAGCAGATTACCGTCTACCAGCGGCGTGACGGCTCACTGGCACCGACCGGCGCCTATAACGACGACGAGGACCGCGACTATCTGCTCCGCCGTCTGCACGATATGGCGCGGCGGTTTGCCGTGCTGTGCCCGGACAAGGCCGAGTTCGACCGGCTGTTCCCGCGCCTCAAGGCCGCCGAGGACCCGCGCAAGCGCCTGGTCCAGCCTAGCCTGTTCTAGGCGTGCTTGACCTCACCCCCACCCTGACGGGGGTAGGTATTCACATGGATGGACAGGATGGGGGATGTGTCGGGGTGGGTGAGTGCCCCCTATGGTCCCCCCGTCGGGACGGGGGGACGGGTGCAACATGTTGCGCCCCTACGGCTTGGCCAGTACCTCCCCCAGTCAGCGTGCAGCGGGGGGCGGGGGGCGAAGCGGGGACGCGGCAGTCATTGGGTGCGACGGCGCCCGGCAAACCCACGCACCGCGGCATAGAGCACACCGCCGAGGAAGCCGGCTAGCGCCAGCACTGGTGGCCAGACATCAACGAGCGACCCCATTGGAAGACCACCGGACACGGCGTCATTGCCCAATTCTATGAGCGCACCAACGAGCGCCCCTGCGGCCGTCCAGGTCAGGACCATCCCGACCGGACCGCGGATGCGCCTCAGCCACTTTTTCATGACTACCTCCTGATGCACTTGGATGAGCAGCGGGAAGCGGCAACCGGACGATGTGTCCATCGGGCTGCCGGTGGGGGGTTAGCCGCTGCTTGGCAAGTGTGCATAGGGGCCGGCGATGAAATCGTAGGGGCAGGTCAGGGCGCTGATGCCCTTGACGGCGCGGGCGGGATTGCCGACCACGACCGTCTCCGGCGGCACGTCCTGCGTGACCACCGCGCCGGCGCCGACGACCGCGTTGCGTCCAATCGTGATTGCCGGCAGTACGGTCGCGTTGGCGCCGATCTTCGCCCCCGGCTCGATGGTTGGCCCCTTGATACAGCGGGAAATCTCCGGGCAGCGCGGATGGGGAGCGTTCGTCAGCACGACACGCGGACCAATCCAACAGCCGGTCTTGAGGATGGTGTATTCCGGCACGAACGCTTGCGAGTGGATGCGGACCCCATCCTCGATGACCACGTGATGCTCGATCACGCTATGGCTGCCGACGGAGACGGCATCGCCGATGATATTGCTCTCGCGGAGCAGTGCGCCATGGCCGGTCTGAAAGCCACTGCCAATGGTGTTACCGGCATAGATGACGGTGTGGGACCGGATCGTGGCTGCTGGTCCGATATACGTGGCGAGCGCCCCCGGGGCGGCGCCTTGCGGCGGCTCGCCGATGATGACGAAATCGCCAATGGTGCAGCCGGCGCCCAGGTATACGGCCGGATACAGCCGGAATGTCGTCTGCGGAGTATCAGCCACGTGATGATCCTTCTCTGCCCCAAACTCGCCACTCGCTACTAGCCACTCACCACTGACGTCGGCTCGTCGCTCCAGTCGAGCGTGCTGGCGGCGCCACCGGCGGCCATGCTGGCGGAAGCCGCCGCCAGCACCTTGACGACCTCCCAGCCATTGATGCCGTCGCTCAACGGTTGGGACCCCTGGCGAATGCAATCGAGGAAATGCGCCGTCTCCTCCCGCAGCGGCTCGGCCTGCCGGATCCGCGGCACCACAAGATCGCCACTACGCATCAACAGTTGATACTCACCATAACTCTCGAACTGATCCCAGCGGCCGGCCGGCCGGCCGTTCCCATCCGGTCCGACCCACTCGACGCCTTTGTCGTAGACCTGTACTTGCTGGTCGAGGTTCACGTCGTCGAAGACCACCATCTTGCGGGTTCCGACCACGACGACCTCGCGCACCTTGCGCGGATCGAGCCAACTGACGTGGACCTGCGCTGCCGGTGGGCCAGCGGCCCCCGATCCAGCCGCGAACTCGAAGTGCAAGAAGGCCACGTCTGCGATGGTGCTGCGGAGCAGGTGCAGACCTTGCGCGATCACGCGCGTGGGCCGCTGCCCGAGCAGGTGCAGAATGATGGCGATGTCGTGGGGGGCCAGGTTCCACACGACGTTGACATCCTGACGCACCTGCCCCAGGTTCAGGCGCCGCGAGGTGACGTAGAGCAGGTCACCTAGCTCGCCGCTCGTAATCAAGCGGCGAATATAGCGCAGGCCGGGGTTATACAGAAAGGTGTGCCCGACCATCAGGGTCAGTCCCTGCCGGTGGGCCAGCTCCACCAGCTCGGCACACTCGGCGGGCGACGTCGCCAGCGGCTTTTCCACCAGCACGTGCTTGCCGGCCAGCAGTGCTTGCCGTGCCAGAGCGTGGTGGGTTTCTG
The DNA here is from genome assembly GCA_022824545.1 of Chloroflexota bacterium. Classification (GTDB taxonomy): domain Bacteria; phylum Chloroflexota; class UBA11872; order UBA12225; family JAJDUF01; genus JAJDUF01. Next base: position 22,742 of record JAJDZR010000290.1, on the reverse strand, counting down.
CCGGGGTGGCGATAGCCACCGCGTCAATACCGGGAGCGGCCAGTAGCGCATTGAGAGACGTGAACGGTTGTATCCACGGATAGCGCTGCTGCATGGCCTGCACGCGGTCCGGTCGCAGATCGCACACGGCGGCCAAGGGACGGCCGGGTAGCTCGGCGAAGTTACGGGTAAGATTAGGCCCCCAATAGCCGGAGCCGACGACGGCGACCTGTGGCACGCCGGATTTCTTCGTCATAATATCTACAACGTATCCTGCCTCTGATCGGCTTCCAAATCCCTATAGGGTGTCTATGGGCCAACTTGGTGCTAGGCACTGCCGGCGGGCGGCGCTCCGTCCCAGGGGAGCAGCCGCCAGCGGGCCGGCTGCTCCATGGCCACGTCATAGTCCCGGCCGGACCGCACGACCCGCACACGATACAGGCGGTCATGATAGTCCATCACGTCATCGCGTCGCGGGAGCGGGTGATCGCGGTAGATATGTGGCGAGAGATAATACTCGCCGGGGCCGAGCAACACCGGATCAAGCGTAATCTCCATACAACCGTATCCCTGCAAATCCAACGTGGGAAAGCCCTGTTCGTCGCTCGTCAGGCTACAGGCCACCACGCCATCCACACGCGTGATGGTCACGACTGCCACGAGATCATCGTAGGCGGCGTGGCTCGCGTAGTAGAGCCGAATGGAGGCCAGTTCGTTGCTGGTGAGTAGCTGCGTTGGTTTCCCCTGCGATCCGATGATTTCGACTCTCTCAATTCGGGCTTCCTGAGTACCGTAGCGGCGGCCGTCGCCGAGAGGTTCGGTGCTATCCTCCTGAGCCAGCCGCTCGGCTTCCTGCTGGCGCACCGAGGCCTCGTACTGCGAGCAGACCTCTAGCGGCGCGCCGTCGGCGATGAGTTGCCCAGCATCCAGCCAGAGGACGCGGGTGCAAAGGCGCTGGATGAGCGAAAGATTGTGCGATACAAACAGGACCGTCTTGCCGCTCTCGCAGATGGTGCGAATGCGGTCGAAGCATTTGGCCAGGAAGTAGCTATCGCCAGCGGAGAGTGCCTCATCAACGATCAGAATATCGGCCTCGACCGAGATCGCCAGCGAGAAGGTCAGCCGGGCCTGCATCCCCAGCGAGTAGGTCTTGAACGGGAACTCCAGGTAGTCGCCAAGCTCCGCAAAGGCAGCGATCTCGTCGAATCGCGCGTCAATGTCGCGCCGGCTGAGGCCAAGCAGGGCACCACCTAGATAGACGTTCTCGCGGCCGGTGAACTCCGGGTGGAAGCCCGTACCTAGCTCCAGAATAGTCCGGAGCGAGGCGTTAACTTGGATCGTGCCGGCGTCGAGCGGAGCTACGCCGGAGATGAGGCGCAGGAGGGTCGTTTTTCCCGCGCCGTTCCGGCCGATGATACCGATGACTTCACCAGCATGGATGTCGAAGGCGACATCACGCACGGCCCAGCGCTGCTGGTGTAGCGACCGCCGCCGCACCAATTCCCATAGGCGGTCCTCCTGCCGCGCGTAGACCTTATAGACCTTGCCCGCTTGCCGGACCGAGATCATCACTGGCCGGTCGGGCTGCGCCGGTGGTGCTGTCTCCTGTAGAGGCGCAACATGTTGCGCCTCTACACCTTTTTCGCCCCTACACATGTGGCGTCCCTACAGAATGTCCGCGAGTAACCGTCGCGCACGGTCAAAGACTGCAAACCCTCCGACCAAGATGACGAGGGCCGCCAGGCCAAAGGCCGCGACCGGCAAGACACTGAACGGCATCCCGGTCAGCAGCGCACCGCGGTAGAGCGTGGCGAGGTGGGCGAGGGGGTTCAGCCAGATGATGGGGCGGAGCAGGTCCGGCAGCACGGACTCTACATAAAAGATGGGGGTCAGGAACATCCCAACCATGAAGGTGATCTGGACCAGCTCTTTGATATCGCGGAGAAAGGCACCCACGGCCCCCAGCAGCCACGCTAACCCGACGGTGAAGGCGATCTGTGCCAACAAGATCAGCGGCAGCCCGACTGCACCCCACGGCAGCCCGCCTTGGCGCCACGCCAGTACCGGCAAGAGCACGAGTAGTCCAATGAGCAGCGAGAGTAGACTGGCTGCCAGCGAATACAGCGGGACCACCTCCAAGGGAAAGCGCACGTGCTTCACGAGCGACCGGTGGCTCGCCATCGCCTCGGTCGCGCGCGTGGCGACATCCGTCACTGCTACCCAAGGCAGGAGACCAAGCACGACGTACAGTGCATACTGGTCGCGGGGTGCATCGGGCGCGAGGCGTGCCCGGAAGACAAACGCAAAGATGAAGGTGTACGCGGCGACGAATAGCAGCGGATGGACCACTGCCCAAGCCAAGCCGAGCGTCGAGCCGACGTAGCGCAAGCGCAACTCGCGCTCCGCGATGGCTCGCCACGCCTGGAGGTGCCGGGCAACGCCAACCAAGCGCACGAGCAGCGGGCGCTCGTCCGGGCGCTCTCCCAGATATTGCCAGGTCATGGCAGCGCAGTATAGCATTGAGTAGCAGATGGTACGGGACCACCGGCGAGTCATCCTCGGCCCCGGGCCTCCACAGCAAGGATGAGTCCCATGTCTACGCTGACCAGCGGTGAGCACCACACGCAGCGCGTGTTCGACTACGAGCACCGCCGTGCCCGCGAATCGCGCCTGCTCGACATCCAGCCACACCTTATCACTCAGTTCCTCGACGACGTGCAGCTACCCGCGACATGGTTTCCCGGCAAAGATGCCCTTGACGTCGGCTGCGGTACCGGACGATGGAGCTACGCGCTCGCCGAGCTAGGTACCCGCGTGACAGCGCTCGACCTCACGGCGGCCGGGTGTCGCGCTACCCGTCGGGTGCTGGAGCCATACGCTGCGGGGCACGTCGTCCAAGCCAGTGTTGGGAGCCTGCCACTCCCGCCTGAGTCATTCGACTTCGTCATGGCTTGGGGAGTGCTGCACCATACACCAAACACTCGGCATAGCTTCGAGCGGCTGGTGCCGCTGGTGCGACCGGGTGGCGTGCTGTACGTCATGGTCTACGAATGGACCAACCGCGCTAGGCATCTATTGACGGATGCGCTGCGGCTGGTGCTGCGTCAGTTTTCTGACGAGCAGCGCTACCGCCTATGCAAGTATCTCATCATCAAGAACTCGTGGCTCGCCGTCTGCCTCCACCCTTGGCTCAAAGTCTACAATGGAACCAAGGCTACCGCCCATTACGACCTCGCAGCGATGCAGTTCGATGCCTACGATGCTTACTCCCCGCGCTGGAACCACGTCCACACCCAGCACGAGGTCCGGGAGTGGTTTAGCGATGCCGGCTTCGTGGACATCACGCTTACCCATCCAGTGCGCTATACCGATCCGAGAGTGGTGTGGGTCAAGGGCGATTGTGGCGGCGTGGTCCATATGCGCGGCACGATGACCGCCGAACCGCATATCGCCCATGTCGGCAACGTGTGAAAAATAACAAGGATTAGTCCCATGTCTACGTTGACAAGCGGGGAGCGTCACGTGCAGCGCGTGTTCGACTATGAGCACCGCCGCGCCCGCGAATCGCGCCTGCTCGATATCCAGCCAGGCCTCGTCACTCAGCTCCTTGGCGATGTGCAGCTGCCGGCGACATGGTTTCCCGGCAAGGATGCCCTTGACGTCGGCTGCGGTACCGGACGATGGAGCTACGCGCTCGCCGAGCTAGGTGCCCACGTGACGGCGCTCGACCTCACGGCGGCCGGGTGTCACGCTACCCGTCGGGTGCTAGAGCCATACGCTGCGGGGCATGTCGTCCAGGCCAACGTTGGTAGCCTGCCGCTACCGCCTGAGTCATTCGATTTCGTTATGGCCTGGGGGGTGCTGCATCATACACCGAATACGCTGCGCAGCTTCGAGCGCCTGGTGCCGCTGGTGCGGCCAGGTGGCGTGCTGTACGTCATGGTCTACGAATGGACCAACCGTGCCAAGCACCTGTTGACGGATGCACTGCGGCTGGTGCTCCGCCAACTCCCTGAAGAGCAGCGCTACCATGTGTGCAAGTATCTGATTATCAAGAACTCGGAGCTCGTTTTCTACCTCCAACACTTGCTCAAGGTTTACGATGGGACCCAGACCTCCGCCCAGTACGACCTCGCAGCGATGCAGTTCGATGCCTACGATGCTTACTCCCCGCGTTGGAACCATGTCCATACCTGGCGCGAGGTCCGGGAGTGGTTTGGCGATGCCGGCTTCGTGGACATCACGCTCACCCATCCGGTGCGCTACACCGATCCGAAAGTGGTGTGGGCCAATGGCGAATGCGGCGGCGCAGTCCATATGCGGGGCACGAAGCCGCTCGTCCAGTCTGGAGTAGAAGAAGGACGCTCATGACCAGCTCGCCGCGTATCGCTCACGTGGGCAACATCGCCAACAATGCCTATAGCAACGCCAAGTTCCAGCGGCGTCTAGGACTGGCAGCAGATTCGTACAACTACCCTTTCGAGTTCGTCTTTGGCCATCCCGAATGGGAGGACGCCGACTTCGATGCCCGCCTCAGCCTCTTTCAGCCGCCCGACTGGCGGGCGGTGCCGTTCACCAATGGCTATCTGCGCCCATCCTGGGCCAAATACCTCAGCGGCCGCCGGTGCCCTTACGGCTATGCAACCTATGACGAGGCGAGTAGCCACAGCGGCCTCTCCGGTCAGCTCCTCGATACGGGTCGGGTGTGGACGGCGGTGCCGGGCAATGGCGGCGGCGCCGGCCAAGAGGTGTCGCTCGCGATGACGCCCCGGCGGCTTATCAGGTCCGCTGGCCATAGATACGCTACCCTCGCCCGTCAGGGTCAGCCGAACACCTCGGAGCGGCTTGAACTATATGTTCTGCGGTTGGCGCGCCTAGCCATGAACTACGTGTGGGCATGGCGGGTACAGACGGGGTTGCTGTTAAATGACCGGCTGCGGGAGATGCGCGCCGATATGCGCGAGATCAGCGTTGATTCGCATATCGCGCGGCTTGGTCGTCGTCTGCGCTCCCTCGACTATACCGATCTGGTTTGCTGGCGCTCGTTCCGGCCGCTGGTCCAGGACTACGATCTCACCGTGCTCTACGGGCCGGAAGTGACCAAGGCCGCGTTGCTGCCACCGGATCGCCCATACATTGCCTTCGAGCACGGGACCATGCGGACACTGCCTTTCGAGGACACGCTGCAAGGGCGGCTGCTGGCGATCGGCTACCAACTGGCCGAGGCCTGCATCATCACCAACCCGGACGTGGTTAGCTCCGCAAAGCGTCTGGGGCTGCGGCACTATCGGTTCATTCCGCATCCGGTGGACGAGACGAAATACTGCCCCGGCGAGACACCTCTCGCCGATGAACTGCGCCGCGAACTCCGGGTCCCGTTGATCTTTTTCTGCCCCAGCCGCCACGAGTGGAGCAATGGGTCGGACAGCAAGCGCAGCGACCGCGTGATCCGCGCCTTTGGCCGCTATGTGCGCGAGGCCGAGCCGGCGGGATTGCCGGCGGCGGCACTCGTGCTTACCGAGTGGGGTACTGACGTGCGGGCCAGTAAGCAGCTTTGTCGGGAGCTTGGCATCGAGGGGCGGGTGGTCTGGCGTCACCCGATGCACAAAATGCGCCTGCTGGAGTACTACCGCGCTGCCGATATTGTGCTCGATCAGTTTCACGATGCCGTCGGGAGCTTCGGCACGGTGACGGTGGAGGCGATGGCTTGCGCCCGGCCCGTCATCATGTACTTCAACCCACAGGTCCACGAGTGGTGCTTGGAGGAGAATCCCCCCCTTCAGTCCGCGCTCACCACGCCGGAGATCTATGGGCGGTTAGTGGCGCTCGCCGGGAGCGCCGAGCGACGCGCGGCCGTCGGCGCCCAGTCACGGGCGTGGGTCGAGCGGTGGCACGGCTGGGAGCGTGTCGCCGAGCTGCACCTAGAGCTTTACCGCGAGGTCTTCGACCGCCGGGGCGACACGGCAGCTGTGCAGGCGCTGGAAGCTATCGCCGCGCGGCCGCCAGCGTTAGAAACGTAGAGTGCCGCGGCCCACGAGCAGTCGCTGCGCCTGTTCGCCTCTGGCCCCCCTATGGTCCCCCCGCTGCAGCAGGGGGACGCGGGGAGGTACATAGGCCCACACAAAAAACTACCCCTGTGAGGGGTTAGGGAGGGGGCCGGAGGTTGAGGTGGATGCGCCATGCTATGATGGAGGCGACCGGCGGGTAGGTGTAGAGCGACCAGTGCAACAAGAGCGTGTCGCTCGGCATCGGCCGGCCGGCCGTCGTTCTGGCTGGTCAAAACCGCAGCGCAGCGGTGACGATTATATTCTGCGATTTTGGCCAGTCATCCTGGCGAAAGAAGGGTTGCCGCGATGAGTGCCACAGTCGAATCCGTGACACCGGAGACTACCGCACGGGCCAATGGGCCGCCCATGAGCGTCGGCGATGCCATCCGCACCCGGCGCACAATCCGGAGCTGGTTGCCGGACCGGCCGGTGCGGGAAGAACTCATCAACGAACTCCTCGAAGCGGCCCTCTGGGCGCCGTCCGCGTGCAACATGCAGCTGTGGGATTTCGTCGTTGTCACCAACGAGGCGACGCGGCAGCAGCTCGAAGATGCCGTGCCGTTCGCCACCCAGGCGCCAGTGCTGATCTTCGTCTGCTACAACACGCGGTTCTCCGAGGGCAGCTTTGCCCATATTCAGGGCGCGTCGGCGTCCATCATGAACATGCTGCTCCAGGGCCATTCGCTCGGTCTCGGCGGCTTTTGGCAGGCCACCATCCATGACCGCGCCAAGCTGCACGCGGTCCTGCGCCTGCCCGACGACGTAGAGGTGTTGGCCACGGTGCTCTTCGGGTACCCGGCCGAGCAGCCGGGGGCACCGGCGCGGCGCGATCCCTCGCATATGACGCACTGGGAGCAGTATCATCCCCGCCCACGCCTGCCATCGTCACCCAATCCGCGCGACTGGACCCTGGCTCAGGTCGCCGACTATCAGCAAGCCCGCATTCGCGCCGGACCGAAATACAATAAGCCGATCCGCTCGGAGTTCGAGGTCGTGACCCGGTTCGGGCAGGAAGCCCTACGTATGGAGAATCCGCGTGTGTGGCTCGATCTGCTGCCATGCACCGGTCTGTACCTGGAGCAGCTGATGCCGGCAGCGCCCGATGCCGACGTTCACTTCATCGAGCTGACCGAGCAGACCGCCCAGTTTACCCAGCGCCGATTGCCGCGCCCGGCCCAATCGCACCACTACGATGGACGGATTGACCTGCCGGATGCCAGCGTGGACGTGGTGACCTGCATCTTCCGCCTCGAAAATCTGCCCCCACCGGAGCGGCTGCGGCTGCTCACCGAGGCCCATCGCGTGCTGCGGCCGGGCGGGGCCTTGATCCTCGCACACATCAGTCGGCACTCGTACTTCGCGTTGATGCAACCGATCCGCTGGCTCCTGGGCCGACGCGACGTGCAATACGTCCTGGGGACCGACCCATCGCTCGGTCCGTTTGTGCCGTTGGCCCCGCGCGACGTGATGCGGGGGCTGGCCAACGTGGGCTTCCGCCGCGAGCGTGGAGCCAGCCATTTCCCGCTGCCGCCGGAGGACGAGGCCCGGCATCGGGTACGAGCACTGCGTCCGCCGCTCGCCTACGCGCAGTATCCGGTCCAGACGCTCTACAGCCTCACTCGGCCATTACACCGGCTGCTCGAACCGTGGAGCAAACTCCAATTGGCCGTGTACCGCAAGTGACCGCGCCAGCGTCCGACCGTGCTGAACAGGGCACCCACAAGGGATACCCCTACCGGCCGGTGCTGGCGTGCGTCTCCGATTACTGGGTGCAGCGGACGGTACCTAGTGGCGAGACGCGCTGTGCTGTCCACGGGGTCGAGCACACGGCGCGCACCGCCACTTCCATCGTCGTTGACTTGGCGCTCCAGCGGATCACCGGCCAGGGCCGCTATTGGGAGCGGGCGCAGCGGCGCGCTCGGCGCGTGGTCGCACGCCTGGTGCGTGACCCGGAGCACGGCGCGTGGATTTTCGCGCCGGGGCGTCTGGACCCCTATAACTGCTCCAACAACGTCATTGACAGCGGCGAGTGTGCCCGTTGCTTAGGCACCTTGCTGCTCCATGCTGACGATATGCTCGACGCTACGCTGCGGGAGCTTTTGGTAGAGGCACTGCGCCGCAATGCGACCACCTACCTCGCCGACGCGGCGGTGACGAAAGAGGTCACCAATCAACGGCTGTGGGGGGCGATGGGCCTGGCGACCGCGGCGCGTGCGCTGGGCGAGCCGACCTGGTTTGCCGCCGTACACGCGAGTATCGAGCGGTCCCTCACGGAGCAGCACACCGATGGATCATTTCCCTATCACCCGGAGCCGGACCGTTTCGGTCTCCACCCCGGCGCGGCGGACGTTTCAGTCTACTACCAGGCGCGGATACTGACCTATCTGTGGCACGCCCTGGCGATGCTCGGTGAAGATGCAGGCACGGTCTGCGGGCCAACGCTGGCAGCCCTCCGCCGCGGCCTGGATTTCCTGGCAGCGACGTATACGCCCACCGGGACAAAATGCGCGGCGCTGGAGGGTAAGCGCTGGTTCTGGGCCGGCCCGCATGAAGTCGGGAGTCACCCGCTCGACATGTACGCGCTGCTGCACGGCGCGGCACAGTTTGCGGACAACTCCCTGAAGACGCTGGCGGAGCAGGCATATGCCGTCTGGCGGCAGCATCTAGCGAATATGGTGCTGGCCTGTCGGGCGCCGGCCGGCCGCGACGATTTCATCTGCCCGGACTTCCACGCTGCCGATGCCGCGTGGCTGGCTGCACTGATCTTGGCGCCGCCCGGCTCTGACGGGGGCGTTGGACCTAACCCCCGGCCCCTTCCCTTCAGGGAAGGGGAGTCGCGGCGGGTGCGTGTGTTTGCGGAGGCTGGACTGGTGCGTCTTCAGACGGCCGAGACGGTGGCGCTGCTGCGGACACGCAAGCGGCCGGCCAATGTGCTGTATGGCGGTGGTGTCGGCGGTGGGAGCTTGCTCTACGCCGGTCACACGTCCGGCGGCTGGGAGGACATGATTGCGCCGGCGCGGGAGGCGCCCATCAGCCCCGGCAATCTGACGTGCTGGCCGCGGCGGCGCCGGAGGCGGGCGGCCGTGCGGGCGTTCCTGGCGGCCAATCATCCCGGCCGGGAGCTACGCCAATGGCTCTTCGTTGTCCGCATCCGCCGGCGACAGAGAGCGTTTCGCGCGGCGGTCCGCACGCTCTGGCGCGGCTGGCTACGCCCCCTTTGGCACGCTTGGGATGAGGTCTATGCAACGCATTGGGCGCTCGACGCCGCGCCGACGCTGCTACCGGACGGGGTGCAAGGCACGGTCCGGCCGGCACGGCGCGACGGCGAGCCGCTCGCAGGCGTGACCGTGCGGCGCCAAGTCTCCGTCGAGAACGGCGCCGTGCGAGTGCGGGAGGTGATCTCGGTAGAGGCGCCGTTGCGCCGCCTGCTCTATGCAGTACCGGCAGCGGCGAGGGCGCTGCACACCGAGCCGGCCGCGCTGGCAGACGCCCGGCCGGCGGTGCATGGCAACGTGCGCCACCTCGAATTCCCGCGGCGGCTGCTCGCCGCTCCGTTGGAAGCGCAGATCGAGTACGTACTGTGAGTAGTGCCATCCCGATTCGACCGGGTGTGCTGGCGGCTGGCGGCTTTGTGGGACTGGCCATCATCACCTACGCGCCGCTACTGCTTTTCGACCGGCTCTCGGTCAATGCCGACGTCTTCCTGGCCTATCTCCCGGCCCACCTCTGGCTGGCCGATGGGCTACGGACGGGTGAACTGTGGCTGTGGACGCCGCACTTGCTCACCGGCTTCCCGCTGGCCTTTACCGAGTACGGCTGGCTCTACCCGCCCACCTGGTTGGCGCTGCTCGCCGCACCCGGTCCGCGCGGCTATTGGGTATCCGTCGCATTACACGCGGCGGCGGCGGGCATTGCGACCTACGGGTTGGCGCGGTCGTGGGGCCGGTCCCCGGCCGCTGCCGGGATCGCCGGCGCTATCTATCAACTGAGTGGGACTGTGGCCGGCGGCGCCGCGCTCCTGAACTTCGGGACGGTGTTCTGGGCGCTGCCATTCCTCTGCTGGTGCGCGGATGGCCTGCGCCGCGCCGCCGCAAACGCGGACCGAGTCGCCTGGCGGCCGCTCTTACTCCGCGGGCTGCTTGCCGCAGCCGCGGTCGGTCTCATCACCCTCTCCGGGCACCCACAGTTGGTCGTGCTGGTGTGCGTTGGCGCTGGAGCCTACGCCGTAGTCACGACGGCCGCAGTCCAGTGGTCAGTGGTCAGCGGCCAGCGGTCAGCGGCCACCAGCCACGAGCCGCGAGTGGCGGTGTGGCGCATATGGATAGCGCCGGTGGCTTTGCTGGCCGCGGGATTGGCGGCCCTGCCGCTGGCAGCGATCCGTATCGTGCCCACGCTCGAAGTGGCCGCGCTCTCGCCGCGTGGGCAGGGGTTGGAGGTCGTGGCGGCGGCGGTCGGCTCCGCCGCGCCATGGGCGCTGGCCGCCGGGCTGGTGCTGCCGGGGTTGGAGGTGCTGCCGGTGCTCTCGCCGACGTGGGTTGCCTATGTCGGCCTCGTGCCGCTGGTGCTCGCCGGCTATGCGGTGTGGCGCTGGCGAACGAGCGATTTTCCTGGCCGGACGGTCTTGCTGCTGGTATTCGGCGGTGCTGGCCTCATCTTGGCCTGCGGTAGCTTCACACCGCTCTACCCGCTGCTGCTCAAGGTGCCCGGCTTTGCGCTCTTCCGCGACCCGACGCGCTGGCTCATTCTCTGGGTGTTCGCCGCTGCGCTGCTCGCTGCGGACGGCTACGATGCGTGGCGTGCGTCCGGGAAGGCAGCACAGGCGGTTTCCTCCCGCGGCCGCGGCTGGTGGTCGCGGCTGGCACTGCTGGCAGTGGTCCTGATCGTGGTCGGGCATCTCGTCGGCACCGGCGCGCTCGTATTCGGACGTGACATCCTGCTGGAGCAGGTCGGACAGCCGCTCGCCCAACGCCTGGCCGACGATCCGACCCGCACCTTCAGCGCCGAGCGTTATGCGACCACGTTTGCTGCCTATCTGACCGGAGCACAACGCGCCCTCGACCCCCGCCAGCTTGCGGTACTAGGTCCGCTGGCCGGTCTCGTGGCGGTGGTGTGGTGGTGGTTATGGTCGCAGCGGACGCGGGCACGACGCGGACAGCCGGTCGTCATGCTGGCCGTCGTCAGCGTGCCGCTGGTGCTGTTCATGTGGTCGCGTTTTCCCACGGTCCCGTCCAGTGCCGGCGTTGATGAGTTGGCACAGGTTGCAGCGCTGCCCGGTCTCCGTGAGGGCACTGCCCGCGTGGTGGGCTGGAAGCTGCGGGCGGCGGCGTATGAGCTGAACCTCGCCACGCTCGCGGCGCAGGGCAATGCGCCGGCCGCCACATTTGCGTTGCAGCGCGCCGGCGTGACGCCGAACTGGGGGCTGGCTGCGCGTGTGCCGCAGCTCGCTGGCTACGAAAACTTACTGTCGGTGCGCCAGGCGGTGCTGTCCGCCGCGATACACTCGGAGCGGGCGGTGCCGGTACGGCTCCCGCAGCCCCAGTTTGCGCCGGGGCAGCTGCCACAAGGACTGCTGGAGGCGCTGGCCGTCCGGTATCTGGTGCTCTCCCGCGACGCGCTGAAGAAGCCGCACCTGGACATGCATCGTTGGCGTCCCCTGGATAGCGGCCCGAACGCCGGCTCGATGGAGGTGTGGGTCAATAGCCGCGCGCAGCCGCGGGCCTACCTCGTCCCGGCCGCGCGTACCGTCGGCTCGGCGGAGGCTGCCTGGGAAGCGGTCGCCGCGCCGAGTTTCAACCCGCGTCGGATTGTGGTGTTGGAGGGGGTAGCATCCGGCCCCCTCCCTAGCCCTCCCCCGGAGCAAGCTCCAGGGGAGGGAACACGCTCCCGGCCAGCCAGCAATCAAAGCACTCCTAGCTTGGCGCGGCTGACGAGCGACCGGCCGCAGCGGATAGCGATTGCGGTCGAGGCGGCAACGGATGCCTGGCTGGTGCTCGCCGACGCCTGGTTTCCCGGCTGGACGGCGACGCTCGATGGCGCACCCACGCCCGTACTGCGTGCGAACTATCTCGTCCGGGCGGTGGCCGTGCCGGCCGGCCGGCATGAGGTTGTCTTCAGCTATGATCCACCCGGCTACGCCACCGGCCGGACCGTGAGCGGTGCCGCATGGGGCGTGCTCGGCGCGGCCCTCGTGCTGGCCGGGCTGCTCGGCCGGCGGCGACGACTACACTCCTAACGAGCGAATATGACTCCGACCAAGTACGTCGTGATCTACACCGACGGGGCCTGTTTTGACAATCCTGGGCCTGGGGGCTACGGCATCGTGCTCATCCACGGCAACCGCCGGAAGGAGCTATCCGGTGGCTTTCGGCTGACGACGAATAATCGCATGGAGCTATTGGCCGCGATAGTGGCGCTGGAGGCGCTGAAGCAGCCCTGTCGGGTCAGGCTTTTGAGCGACTCGAAGTACGTGGTTGACGCCGTGGAGCAGGGCTGGGCGGCGAAGTGGCGGGCGAACGGCTGGAAGCGCAACAAGCGGGACCGCGCCGAGAACCCCGACCTGTGGGCACGGCTGCTGACGCTTTGCGCGGAGCACGACGTTACGTTCCGCTGGGTGAAGGGCCACGCCAACGACCCGGAGAACGAGCGCTGCGACGAGCTGGCCAAGGCCGCCGCCGGGCAGCCGGACCTACCGGCGGACGAGGGTTATGAGGGGCGCGTCTGACCTAACCCCCGGCCCCCACCCTAACCCTCCCCCGTTGCGACGGGGGAGGGAACATGCCGTCCCCCCGCCGCAGCGGAGGGCCATAGGGGGCCTGCGTCATCTCTCCGGCGCGGGCTGCGCGGCCTGGCCGCGGAAGAGTAGCGCGAACGCGGTCGCCGCGAGCACGTAGAGGAGCGCCGTTCCGAGGAAGCCGGGGCGGTAGCCGAAGGCGCTAATCAGCTGGCCGCCGACGGCGGTGCTCAAGGCCGCCGCCAGGTTGTTGGTCAGCAGCAGCGCCGCCGTCACCGTGGCGCGGCTCGACCGGTCCACGATGGTCATGGCGAAACTATCGCGCACCGGAAAGGCCATGTTCATCAGCGAGTTGCGCGTCACATAGGCAGCAGCGGCGAATCCCAGCGCCGGTGGAAACCCGATCAGGAGCAACAGCGGCACCGAGGCGAGCTGGGTCAGGGCGATGCTCAGGACCGGGCCGAGCCGCGTTGCCAGGATGGGCGCGCCCAGCGTGGCCACCACGCGCAGCCCCAGCGATACGGCGCTCATCGTGCCGAAGAAGGCGGCGGAGGTACCCAGCTCCTGCACGAAGAAGACATTCAGGAAGGGGATTGACAACCCGGCGCCCAAGCGGATGAGACCGTCGGTGGTGATGAGCTTGGCCAGCGCCGTCGCACTGCGGCGCGTCAAAGTCCAGCGCCGGGTCTCCGGCGGTTGATAGGTTTCGCGCAGTAGGAACAGGACGGGCAGGGTGAAGGCCGAGGCGGCGCCGGCGGCCAGTAGCGTGGCGCGGTAGGACCACACCTCCGAGAGCGCCAGCCGCGAGTCTTGCAGCCATTGCGGGACGTGCCCACCGAGCAGATTGCCGACGATGGTGCTGACCAGAAAGAGCGCCGCCATCGTGCTGAAGAGGTAGGTGCGCTCGCGCCGGGAGCTATGGTGCGCCAAGAACGGCGCCTGCGCGGCCAAGGCAATGGCGCCGCCGGCCCCGGCCAGCGCGCCGCTGACGAGCAGCAGGAGCGGCGTGGTGAGCACCAGCTGACCGAAAACGCCGCAGCCGACGCCCACGCTGCCCCAAACGAGCGATCGCTTGGTGCCCCAGCGGTCGGTGAGGAGGCCGGCGGGCAGCGCGGTGATCCCGGCGGCGGCCGTCGTTACGGCGAGCAGCTGGCCCAGGAACGCGGCGTCGAAGCCGAGCGCCTGGATATAGAGGTTGAAGATGATTCGCGTGACGCCGACGGTGAAGCCGCCGAGAAAGGCCACCCAGAGGTAGAGCCGAGCGTTGCGCGAAAAGCTGCCGAGGGCGTCAATGTACGCCCGTAGCTCCCGCTCGGCCGTTGACCACAGAACGCGGGGCGGATCAACTCGGTTCAGCACGGTTTGCCAGTGGGTTCGGTGCGTAGGGCTACCACCCTAGCCCGCCACCTGTGGTAGCTCGGTGAGGGCGGCCTGGACCTTCTCCGCCGGGTATTCGTAGTCCTCCAGGTCGCCGCCGAGGTAGGCATCGAACGCGCCCATATCGAAGTGGCCGTGTCCGGACAAGCCGAAGAGGATTGCCCGCGAGCGGCCTTCCGCTTTCGCTTGCAGCGCCGAGTCTATCGCCGCTTTGACGGCGTGAGCGGACTCCGGCGCCGGGATAATCCCTTCGCTCTGCGCGAATTGGACAGCGGCGGCAAAGACGGGGTTTTGTGGGTAGGCCACCGCCTCGACCGCACCGTGCTCGACGAGCTGACAGAGCAGCGGCGCGTCGCCGTGATAGCGCAGGCCACCGGCGTGGATGCCGGGCGGCACAAACGTATGGCCCAAGGTGTACATCTTGACGAGCGGGGTCAGACCGACGGTGTCGCCGAAGTCGTAGGCGTAGGAGCCGCGGGTCAGGGTGGGACAGGCCGCCGGCTCCACGGCCAGGATGCGAGTTTGCTTGCCGGCGGTGAGCTTGTCTTGCACAAACGGAAAGGCCAGACCGCTGAAGTTGCTGCCCCCACCGACGCAGCCGATCACCTCGTCCGGCTCTTCGCCGGCCAGCTCCATTTGGCGCTTGGCTTCCAAGCCGATGACGGTCTGGTGCAACAGCACGTGGTTGAGCACCGAGCCGAGGGAGTAGTGTGTATCGTCATGGGTAGCGGCGTCCTCCACTGCCTCCGAGATAGCGATGCCTAGCGACCCCGGCGAGTCCGGCTCCTGGGACAGCACCTTGCTGCCACCCTGGGTCCGGTCGCTGGGACTGGGGATGACCTCGGCGCCGAATACCTGCATCATCGAGCGACGGTAGGGCTTCTGCTGATAGGACACCTTGACCATATACACCGTGCAGTCGAGACCGACAAACTGGCAGGCCATGGCCAAAGCGCTGCCCCACTGCCCGGCGCCGGTTTCCGTGGCGAGGCGCTTCGTCCCCTCGGCCTTGTTGAAGTAGGCCTGGGCAATGGCGGTATTCAGCTTGTGCGAGCCGGCCGGGCTGACACCTTCGTACTTGTAGTAGATGTGGGCCGGCGTATCCAGTGCCTGCTCCAAGCGCCGCGCCCGGTGGAGCGGTGCGGGACGGTAGAGGCGATAGACTTCGCGCACCGGCTCGGGAATCTCGATCCACCGATCACCGGACACCTCTTGCAGGATAAGCCCCATGGGGAACAGAGGTGCCAGGTCATCCGGTCCGACGGGCTGCCCCGTGCCGGGGTGCAGCACCGGCGGAGGAGGCGCCGGCAGATCGGCGATGATGTTGTACCAGGCCTCCGGGATGTCCTGCTCTCCAAGACGGTAGATCATCGGTTCGGTCATAGCACCAGCTCCTTTCTGCGGCGTCTACCCATGCATGGGTGCTCTGCGCCTCACAACCCTTGTGCCGAGTATACGCCCTGAGCGCCCGACACACGAGCGCTGCCGGGGCCAGGCAGGTAGCAGCAGGGTGTGCACTGGAGGCTGAGGTGGAAGGGCGCTCGTGCTCCCGCTTCCTGATGGTGCAGCTGGGGTGGAGGAAACGATGTATACGACGATTACGGTGACGGCCATCTCGCTCAAGCCCAAGAAGTGGGACAAGGACTACAACGCGGAGAAGCTGGAGACCTATTTCCGCAGGGCAGCGCGGGAGCAGGCCGATCTCATCATCGCTCCGGAGGGCATCCTGGAAGGCTACGTGGCGATGGATGTCATTCGGAATCCGGAGCGTGGGCGTGCCATGGTGGAGATCGCGGAGCCGCTAGACGGTCCCTATATCCGGCGCTTCCAGCGGCTGGCTCAAGAGCTCCGCACCTGTCTCTGTTTCGGCTTTGCGGAGCGGATTGGCGAGGAGGTCTACAACGCGGGCATCTTCATTGACCAGGGCGGGGACATTTGCGGGCACTACCACAAGACGCAACTAGCGGAAGGCACGCACTCAACCTGGTACTTCGACCGGGTTGGGCGGCGGATTCGGGCGTTCGATACGCCGCTGGGGCGGATGGGCATGGTCATCTGCAACGACCGGTCCAACCCGAAGATTTCCCGCACGCTGGTGCTGGACGGCGCACGCTGTCTGCTGATTCCGTCGTATGGCACGAGGAAGAAGTCCCAGAATGCCATCGTGACGGCGCGGGCACGGGAGAACGGTGTGCCGGTGGTGCAGGCGAACGTGGGGAACACCCTGATTCTCAGCAAGGGCGAGGTGGTGGGCTACAAGTGGGGTTGCGATCAGATCACGACGGCAGCGGTAGAGCTGCCGGTGCTCCCGTCGGAGGCGGCGGCGCGCGAGGCGGAACGCGAGTACATGGCGGAGCAGCCCGCCGCGATGGCGGAGCGGTATGAGCGCACGATACAGCGCGTCAAAGAGGGCTTCTGGAAAGGGCGCGCCGGCCACACCCTGTCGGCAGCGGAGACGCGCTCCTTCCGACAGTGGGAGCGGCAGGCGGCCTTAGCCGCAGAGCACACAGAGAGCACAGAGTAGAGGTGTAGAGCGGCCCCCACCGGCCCCCACCCTCGCCCTCCCCCGTTGCGACAGGGGAGGGAACGCGCCGGCCCACGGCGACGCCGCGGCCCCCTACTCATCCTTCACCCCCGCTATCCTGCCCCTCCTTCTACGGGTACCATACCCCGGCGGTCCTTGATGATTTGGCCGTCTTTGATGACGACGGCGATGTTCTCGACCTGCTCCAGCGAGCGGATATCGGCCAGCGGGTCGGTCTTGGTGATGACAATATCGGCGAGCTTGCCGGCTTCGAGTGTGCCGACGCTATCTTCCCAGCCCAGACACTCGGCGGCGACCTTGGTCGTGACGACGATGGCCTCCATAGGTGACATGCCAATGTCGCACATCAGCCCTAGCTCGCGGAGGTTGGTGCCGTGCCGGGCAATCGCGGTGTCGGTGCCCATGGCAATCCGCACACCGGCGCGATAGGCGTTGGCGATGTTCTCGCGGTGGATGTCGGTGATTTCGCGGCCCTTACGGATGGCCCATTCGGCCGGCTTTTCGGCGCTTTCGGCCGCCTCCAGCGTGGCTAGGTGGACCGCCAGGGTGGGGACGAGGAAGGTGCCGCGCTCCAACATCAGCTCGATGGCCTCGTCGTCTATGTAGGTACCGTGCTCGATGGAGTGGAAGCCGGCGCGCACCGCGTTCTTGATACCCTCCGCGCCGTGGGCGTGGGCCATCACCTTGGTGCCGTCGCAGTAGGCGGCCTCCTGGGCGATCACCGCCAATTCATCGGGCGAAAACTTCGTATGCGTCGGCTCGGTGGTGGCGCTGTACACGCCGCCGGTCGTGGCGACTTTCACCACGTCGGCACCGGCGCGCAGGACCTCCCGCACCTTGGCGCGGACCTCCTCCACGCCGTTACACCGCCCATGCGGTCGTCCCGGATAGGGCGGAAGGCGCAGCTCAATGCCGGACGGGAGCCAGCCGTCACCGTGTCCGCCGGTGGGTGAGAGCATCGTAATGGCGATCTGGAGGCGCGGCCCCACGACCAGTCCCGTCTCGACCGCCTGTTTGACGCCGAGATCGGCGCCGGCCGCGTCGCGGACGCTGGTTACGCCGGCCTCGATGGTGCGGCGCAGGCGGCCCACCATCTGATAGAAGTGGAGGGAGAAGGGCGTACTCAACAGCTTTTCGACGCCGGGGCCTTCGGTTGTCAAGTGGACGTGCGCGTCAATGAAGCCGGGGAGGATGTAGCCGCCGGCGGCGTCAAGCTCCGAGATCGTGTCGTCCGGGACGGGAATGGTATCGGGTGTGCCGACGGCGTGGATGCGGTTGTCGCGGAGCAGCACGGCGGCGTGCGCGACCGGCGGCGCGCCGGTACCGTCAATGAGCGTGCCGTTGCGGATGAGGGTGTAGGCCATGTGGAACGGTCTCCTTTGCCTGTGCAGCGGGTACTGCGGGGCATCCTACCACCGAGACGAGCGGGCTGCACGGTTCGGTGTCGGCTTCGGATAGCATCTAGCCGTGGCTAGGGTGCCCACAAGGGATACCCCTACGGTGCTGAATTCCGGCGGACTCAACCGGTCAGGAGATGGGGCATGACGACACGCAGGAAGTTCTGAGCGAGCACTTTGTAGCCCTCGGCGCTGGGATGCAGGTCGTCGGGGAGCAGGTGTGTGTGCTGCGGGCCGAAGATCTCCAGGCCGTCTACATAGTGGAGGTGGCGGTCCCCGTGCGCTTGAAGGGCGGCGACGGCAGCGGCGACCTCTTCGCGCATGGCGGCGATGGTGAAGCCGACCTCGTTTGGCTGGGTTTCGCGCCAGGCGGCATAGATAGGTGACACAACGGCAAAGGGCACGTCCGGGTGGCGCTCGCGGACGATGCGGACAAACCCGATGATCGCCGGACGGAAGGTACGCGCGTTCAGGCTGCCGTGGTTATGGACATTGATGCCGACCTTCATGGAGAGGAGGTCGGCGGGCCGGTCGCGGATCATGCGGGCCACCATCGGTTCCAGGTGGCAGTTGCCGCCATAGCCCAGGCAGGTCAGGCTCAGGTCACTGGCTCTGGCGACGAGCGCGGGCCAGGTTTCGGTGGGTCGCGCGGCCGTGCGGCAGTGCGTAATGGAGCTGCCATACGTCACCCAGCGCGGCCGAGGGTCGGCATAGGGAGTCAGGCTCGCGCCTCCACTCAGCTCCAGTGACCGCAGCCGGAACTCACCGTGCTGTGGCAGCCATAGCTCGATCAGCTTTTCGCCGGGCGGCAGGTCTGCAAAGCGAAACTGCTCTTGGCCCGTGAGCGCCACGGAGCCGTAGACCTGTCCATCGCAGGCGAGATCGAGGGGACTGGCCTCCGGCTGCGCGACGATCCGGCCGGCAACGACGGTCGTGTCGCTATGGAAGGCGAGGCGCACGCCGGCCGGCATCGCTGCGCGCGACTGCCGGTCGGAGGCGGCGAACGCAGCGGGTGGGAACAGCGCTCGCTCCCGGTAGGGAATGCGCCAGGGCATCGCCCAGTCGGCGGTGTGCTGCAGGGAGATATGCCCGTGCCAACTCAACCGGGGATCGTCGGGGGTCACCAGCTGTAACGCCATGCTCCACCTCCATAGCGGCCGGTTGGTCAGGGAGGGACTGTAGCAGCTTGACGAGGGAGCGTTGTGGGCCAGTCGGCGGCGTTGTCCGGCTCTTGTCCCTGGAAATACATGCGTCCGAAAGATTGATGACTTGCTTGCCGTTCATTGTGGTTGTAAAATTGGGGCGCTGTCGGTGGAGTCACCAGACAGTGGCGAGTCGGTGCAACGCCTGCGACCCACGGAGGGAATGCAGGGACCACCGCAATCACAAGGAGGGAGCGCAATGGCACGCATCAGTAGAAGGCAGTCGCTTGCAGGAGGTGCAGCGGTAGTCGGTGGGTTGTTGGCGGCGGCGTGTGGCGAGCCGACCGTGAGGTACGTCGGGCAGCCACAGCCGGGGCCGGCCGGGCCGGCCGGGCCGGCTGGCGTGAAGGGTGAGACGGGCGCCCAAGGCGCCACGGGTGCCCAGGGCGCAGCCGGGAAGGCAGCCGAGGCACCGGTCTTCCTCTTCTACCTGTCGAACCTGCCGGAGACGCATCCCGAGGGAGCGGCGCGGATTGCCAACTTGGAGGAGTTCAACAAGACAAACGAGCTCAACATCCGCGTTGACCTGGAGTCGGGAGGCCGGGCCAGCACAAACCTGGACAAGTACAAGACGATGTCCGCGGGTGGGACGCCGCCGGACGTGGCCTTCCTGAGCTACTTCGACTCGGTCAACATCTTTGCCAGCGGCGCGACAGCCGACCTGGATCAACTGCTCAAGGCCAACAAGGATTGGGGGCCGCAGCGAGCAGACATCTTCCCGCGGATGCTCGAGAGCAGCATGTGGGGAGGCAAGCTGGCCGGGATGCCGGTGTACACGAACAACGCCGGCCTGATCTACAACAAGGGGCGGCTGCAGCAGGCCGGGGTGCCATTCCCGGAGTGGGACGGCAGCGGCCAGGGGCAGTACGATTGGGACGGCTTCAAGGAAGACCTGGCCAGAATGCAGCAGCAAGACGGGATCGAGTTCGCGTTCGCGTTCCGCTGGACGCGCTGGTTCTGGTTCCTGGGCACGCTGGGCGCGCGGGTGATTACCGATGACGGGCGGAAGATCACGATTGACCGGCCGGAGTCGGTGGAGACGATTGACTTCCTGCAGAGCATCCTCAAGGGTGGGTTCAGCCCGCCGGACGGTGCCGGGGAGTTGTACCGCGAGGCGAAGAACAATATCGCCTTCGAGCACCAGGGGCCGTTCCGCATCCCGACGCTGCGGGCGAACAATGCGCCCGATTTCGGGGTGCTCCATACGCCGGTACACCCCGGCAAGCGGGAGGTGTTCGCGCAGAACGGCGGGCACAACATGGCCGTCTTCAAGGGTCCCGGCACCGATCCGAAGAGGCAGGAGGCCGCGGCGCTGGTGTGTATGTGGATGAACTCACCGGAGCCGCAAGCACAGGCGTGCATTCGGGCCACCTCGATCCCGGTGAGCCGGGGCGCGCTGGAGTCTCAGACCCTGCAGGACTACATGCAGACCGACGAGCAGATGAAGGGGTTCGTGGAGATGGCGCCATATGGCTGGCGCTATCCCGGCATCCCCTCGGGGAACCAGATCAATCGCGTTGGGCGCGACATCTCCCCGATTATGAAGGGCGAGATCGGCGTAAAGGCCTGGCTGACCGATACGCAGGCTACGCTCCAAGCGCTGGTGGACAAGGACTGGGCGACCCTGGGCGGGTAGCCACCGCCGCAGTCGGAAGTCGCAGAGGCCCTCCCCTGTGCGTCAGCATGGGGGAGGGTTGACGTTTTAAGGAGGGTGGTAAAACCGAATCAAGCTGCGCCGTTACCGCAGCCGTTGCCCCTTGACAGCCACTTGACACTCCTGACAAGTGAGCAATAGAATGGCTGCACCGTCGGCAATGCTCGTGGCCGGCGGGACGTTGGGCGTTGGTACGCCAGCGGAAAGTTGGCGGCTGAGGCATGGCACGGGTTAGGTACCCGTAACCACTTAAGGAGGACGCGGCATGGCACGCATCAGTAGACGACAGTCGCTCGCCGGGGGTGCCGCCGTATTTGGCGGTTTGCTGGCAGCGGCGTGCGGTGAGCCGACGGTGCGGTACGTCGGGCAGCCACAGGCCGGGCCGGCCGGCCCAGCCGGGCCAGCCGGCGCGAAGGGTGAGACCGGTGCCCAAGGCGTCACAGGTGCCCAGGGCGCTCAGGGAGCGGCAGCGAAGGAGCCGGTGACCGTCACGCTGTGGGGCACCTGGTTTGGCTGGCGCGGTGAGGGCACGACCGGTGAGCGGATCATCGGTCTGAAGCAGCTGTTCGACCAGTGGAACCAGTCCGGCAGCCACGTCTATGCGGAGATTGGCGGGCAGGGCACACCCGACAAGATCATCACCGCCTACGCGGCCAATCAGGGGCCGGACTTCTACGATCCGAACTATATGGACTCGGGTCGCTTCGGGCAGAACGGCATGCTGGTGGACATGAACGACTTCATCAAGTCGGACAAGGAGTATGCCGACTCGCTGGCGGACTACTTCCCGTTCCTGCTGGAGACCAGCTCCTGGGCCGGGCAGTTCTGGAGTCTCCCCTGGTACACGAACGCCGACCTGCCGTACACCAACCTGGCCCACGTGAAGGAGTCGGGACTGCAACCGCTGGAGCTGGGGTACACCTGGGACGACCTGGTGGAGTACCTCAAGGGTCTGCAAACGACCCATGGTGTAGGTGTAGAGACCAACAAGTGGGCGATGGGGGGTATGACCAACCAGGTGCAGTTCTGGAACCTGTTGCTGCAGAACGGTGGTGAGATCTACAACGCGGATGCCACCAAGGCCGTGTTCAACACGCCCGAGGGGGTCGAGGCCGGCCAGTACATCCACGACTTGATGTACAAGCATGAGGTCCACGCGCTGCACCGCGACGTGCTCAAAGAGCGCGGGATAGACAATCCGAGTTTCCGGCAGGGCCAGATCAGCATGTTCTACGAGACGAGTGCTCTGCGGATCAAGACGTGGGCGGAGGACATCGGCGGCCTACAGAACATGTACGTCACGCCGTCGCCGACGAAGAAGCAGGCCTTTGCCGGCAACTTCGGGCGGAACTGGCTGATCTACAAGTCAACGCCGGAGCGCCAGGAGGCGGCGTGGGAGTTGACGCGCTGGCTGACCTCGACGGAGCAGAACGCGCACTACGTGGCGAGTATTGCGTTCCTGCCGGCGCGGCAGTCCATCTTCGAGACGATGAAGTGGAAGGCGCTCCAGCAGGAGGTGCCGCAGTTCCAGACGTTCGTTGACGCCGTGCTGAAGTACGGGTACCGGCCCTGGCATCCGAATCTCGGTACGCACTACCGGGCGGTGGCCGGCGCAATGGGCGAAGCCTTCAAGACGCCCAACGTGTCCATCAAGGACACGCTGGACGAGGTGGCCAACGCCATCAACGTTGACATCGAGAAGTTCCAAGCCAGCTTCAAGGGCTAGGCGTAGACTCGGCCGCACCCCCCCGCCCCCACGCCCACCCCGAGCGGTAGTGAGGGGGGGGAGGTCTGCTGTCATAAGTGTTGTG
>JAJDZR010000006.1 GCA_022824545.1 Chloroflexota bacterium | reverse complement strand
GGTCCCCCCGCTGCGGCGGGGGGACGGGTGCAGCCGTGCGTGGCGTGCAGCAAGGAGAGATCAATGCCCGGATTTGACCTGATTACGAGTATCCGCGAGATCGAAGCGGCGCGCGATGACATCGTGCATCCCAGCTTTGTCGGGACCCTGTTCGACGGGCAACCCAAGTTCGAACTGCTCTTCCCGTTTCCCAGACAGGCGGAGGCGGACCAGCGCCGCGGCGACACCGTCTGCGCCAACGTCGCGCAGTTTCTGCACGACCGGGTGGACCCCGACGCTATCGAACGCACCGGACATATTCCCCGCGAGGTTCTCGACGGTCTGGCGCAGCTAGGCTGCTTCGGTCTCAAGATTCCCAAGGGGTACGGCGGGCAAGGACTGTCGCTGACGAACTACAACCGCGTCTTGCAGCTGGTGGCCAGCGTCAGCCCGGCCTTGGGACTGATCCTCTCCGCCCACCAATCGGTCGGCGTCGCCCAGGCCCTTATCCTGTTCGGCTCCGAGGAGCAACGCCGTCGGTACTTGCCGCTGCTGGCCCAGGGGAAAGTCTCGGCCTTTGCCCTCACCGAGCCGGCGGCCGGCTCCGATCCGGCCAACATGACCACGACCGCGGTGCTCGAAGTACACGACGATGGCCCGCACTACCGGATCAACGGCGAAAAGCTCTGGTGCTCCAACGGCACTATAGCCGATTACATGACGCTGATGGCAAAAGTGGACGGGCGCATTACCGCCTTCATCGTACCCATGAAGACGGCCGGCGTTGAGGTGGTGCAGCGTTGCGAGTTCATGGGGTTTCGGGGCCTGGAGAATGCCTACCTCCGGCTGACCGACGTCCGCATACCCGCAGAGAACGTCATCGGGCAAATCGGCGAGGGTCTCAAGATCGCGCTCACGACGCTCAACACCGGCCGGATCAGCGTCGCCGCCATGTGTCTCGGCATGGCCAAGCAGGTCTACGCGCCGACGATGAGCTGGGCGGCTGAACGGCAGCAGCTTGGTGACCGGATCGGCCGGCACGAGCTTAATACGCACAAGCTGGCGCACATCGCTACGCACCTCTTCGCCTCCGAGGCGGTCGTGAGTTTCGTGGCGGCCTATGCCGAGCGCCACGACGTTGACTTCCGGGTGGAAAGCGCCGTCGCCAAGCTCGTCAACTCCATGTACCTCCAGGAGATTCTGGGCCGGGCGATGGCACTGCGGGGCGGCCGGGGCTACGAGAAGGCGGCCTCGCTACGCCAGCGCGCAGGGGAGACGCCCTTCCCGATGGAGCGCCTGCTGCGCGACGGGCGGCTCTTCGTGATCGTCGAGGGTGCCAGCGAGATTATGAAGCTGTTCATCTCGCGCGAGGTCATGGCTCCGCACATCAAGCTGGCCTTGCGGTGGCTGCTCAACACGCAGGACCGCTTGCCGGTCATTGCCGGCAACTTGGGCAAACACTACCTACCCTGGTACCTGCGGCAAGTGCTACCGCAGAGGACACCGGTGAGCCAACTGGCCGCGCCGCAGCTGGCCGCGCACCTGCGCTACGTCGAGACTACCAGCAAGCGGTTGGCGCGGGTGCTTTTTCAGCAGCTGATGCGGACGCTGCCGGAGTACGTCCGGCGGCGCAGTCGCTTTGCGGCAGACGGCGATGCCGCCGCGTTCCAGCAAGCCACGCTGGACCTCATCAACGACTTCGCGCGGCGCCAAGCGGGCATCGTGCGCTTCACCGAGATCGGCATTGACCTGTTTATGATGGCAACCGTCTGCTCATACGCCGAGAGCTTTGGGGAGCAGGAGCGGCCCGAAGCGCGCGAGTTGGCGCATCTGTTCTGTCTCGATGCCCGCACCCGTATCGAGCAGCGGTTCCGGGCCGTCCGAGACAATCACGACGACGTGGCGACGCGGGTAGGGCTACGGGCACTCCAGAGCAACGACGGCTTCGAGTCAACGGAGCGGCAGAGCAGCTACGGCTTTCTCGCCGCCGGCATCGCCGAACAGACCTACACCTAGCCGCCGCCGCCGGCACTTTGCCGACACGTGCTAGACCCGGCTACGTTCCACGTTCGTCAAGCTGTGCCCGCAGCCGAGCAAGCTCCGCTTCGGCGGCTACCGCACGCGCCTCCGCTACCACTGCCCGGGCCTCCGCTGCGCGGCGTGCCGCCGTCTCTTCCTCGGGGAGCGGTAGCCACCGTTGGCTCTCCGGGTCGAATAGCCGCAGGTGCTCGCCGCGCACGTGCAGCGCCAGCCCCAGCACCGCACTCCACAGGGACCCGTCGGCAGCCGGCCGCAGCGGCACGTAGCGGTCCTGCTCCAACCGATAACCCTGGAAGGGCGGCCGCAGATACTCGTCGAGCGGATCGAAGAGGAAATATTCGGTCACGCCCAGCCGCTCATAGAGATCGTGCTTGGTGCGGCGGTCCTCGCTCCGGGTGCTGGGTGAGGTCAGCTCGAAGACGACATCCGGGGGACGACCCTCTTCCCACAGCTTGTAGATCCGCCGGCGACCACCGGGGATGCCCTTGACCACAAAGACATCGGGCGCAACTACCCGCCGGGGATCGCCTTCCTGATAGTAGAGGAACAGATTGCCGCTGATATAGACGTGCGGATCGTCGCGGAAATACTCCCGCAGCATGGCGATCAGGTCCAGCATCAGGTCCCGGTGGACATCGGTCTCAGCCATGGGCTGGCCATCCGACTCGGGATAGTAGACCTCCGCTACCGCTGGCGAGGGTATCGGCGTCACCATGATTACTCTCCTGCATCGTCGCAACCGTCGTGCCGCTCCCTGCACTGTAGCAGGCTGGCCAGGACACGTACCCCGGCCGCCACCATGCTCACGCGATCTTGCAGGTCAGCCCACCGTCCACGACCAGCTGCGTGCCCGTAATGTATTTCGCTTCGTCCGAGGCGAGGAAGAGCGCGGCGTAGGCCACGTCCCAGGCATCACCCATCTTGCCGGTGGGACATTGACTGTCGCGGATGGCCAGCATCTTGTCCACGTCTCCATCCGCATAGGCGTCGGCCAGCGATTGAGCCACCATGGGCGTATTCATCAGCCCCGGCAGGATGGCATTCGCGCGAATGCCCTGCTTGGCGTACTGCATCGCAATGCTCTGCGTCAACTGGGTAATCGCCGCTTTGGTCGCGCTGTACGACACATACGGCACACCCAGCCAGCGAATTCCCGTAATGGAGGAGATATTGACGATAGCGCCACGGCCCTGCCGCGCCATGTGTGGCAGCACGTACTTGCAGGTCAAGAAGATGCTCTTGAGGTTCACGGCGTTGACCCGATCCCAGCTTTCCTCGCTGGTCTCGACACAGCCACCGACCTCGACGATACCGACGTTGTTGTGGAGCACGTCAATGCGCCCATAGATAGCCAGGCAGCGCTCGACCAGGGCCGCAACATCCGCCGACTGCGAGACGTCGGCCCGATGCGTGGTACAGCTGCCACCCTCGGTGTCAATGATCTTCTTCGTCTCTTCCGCCGCGGCCAGGTGCAGATCAACGGCAAAGACCTTGGCTCCTTCGCGCGCGAACAATACGGCCGTGGCTTTGCCATTGCCCCAGCCCGGCCCAATCGCCCCGGCGCCGGTGACGATTGCGACCTTATCCTGGAGTCGATTTCCCACGCTTACCCCCTTCCGGCGGGTCGGAATGCCCGCCGGCACTCACTCCGTCCATCTCCCTGCAGGAGAGGGTGCATACCCGGCGTAGTCGCTGGATTCCCGCTTTCGCGGGAATGACGGGCGACAGTGTGCGACCGGGCACATAGGTAACACCTAAACCGGGGACATGGGTAACACCTTGGCGGCGGTCGGGAGCACGTGGCCCGTATGGGCATCCAACCGCCCCAGTTGCACGGGACCATACTG
>JAJDZR010000254.1 GCA_022824545.1 Chloroflexota bacterium | reverse complement strand
CGTCCCGACGGGGGGACGGGCGCAGCATGCTGCGCCCCTACGGCCTACCTTGCACCTATCCCTGTCAGCCTATGGCCCCCCCGCAGAGCAGGGCGCCGCACTGCCGTCAGCCTAGCTGCACCAGGCGCCCGCTCCGGCCGGACTCGTACACCGCCTCGACGACGCGCATGGCAGCGATGCCGTCACTGGCCGTGATTGCCGGCGTGCGCTCCTCGGCGATGGTCACGGCGAAATCTTCCAGGACGGCATAGTGGGTGCTTTGCTCGAACTCGTAGACCGCTTCACCCTGCTGGGTGGCGACGGTGAGTGTGCCACGGGAGAACTTCTCATGCAGCGGCGTGGAGATGATCGTACCCTCGGTGCCGTGGATTTCCAGCAGCGAATTGCGGTACTCGTCCGGGTCGCCGGTGCTCCAATAGCTGGTGACGACGGCGTGGGCCCCGTTGGCCAGGCGGAGCAGGGAGGAGGCCGAGTCTTCGACGGTATAGCGCGCCGCGAGGGTGTCTACGAAGGCGGCGGCGGCCGTGATGTCGCCGAAGAGAAAACGCAGCAGGTCAATGCAGTGCGAGGCGTTATCCATATAGCAGCCGCCGCCGGCTTGAGCCGGATCGTGCCGCCAGCGTGCCGGCACATCGGGGCTGCGGCCGGAGAAGTTGGCCCGTACCGCCGTCACCGGCCCAATCGCACCCTCCGCCAGGAACTGCTTGATCTTGCGGTGCCGGGCGTTGAAGCGCTGGTAGAAGCACATCATGAAGCGGATACCGGCGCGCTCGCAGGCAGCACGCATCTGCTCGCCCTCGCGCGAGCTGAGGGCCATGGGCTTCTCGCAGAGGATGTGCTTGCCCTGTGCTGCCGCAGCGAGCGTGTCCGGCAGGTGGCGGTCTACCGGCGTGGCGATGTAGATGGCCTGGATGTCGGGATCGGCAACGATGTCTTCGACGCTGCCGTAGACCCGGGGCACGTCATGCCGGCGGGCAAAATCTGCGGCGGCCGAGCGGTCACGGCGCATGATCGCCACCAGTTCCGCGTGTGGCGCCGCGCGCATGGCCGGGGCCATCACCCGGTCGGCGATGTCGCCGGCGCCGATAATCCCCCAGCGAATGACGGGTCCTGTGCTGGTCATCGCCCGTTCCCCCCCTCCATCCGGCCGCCGGCCGCCGCCGCACCGTGCCAAGCTGCGAGCCACTGCGGCCCGGTCCGCTGCACCTGCTGCTGCGTAGTTTACCGGGCGTGCCGGGCTGGCAATCACCGGTTCCGGGGGCACGTACACCTCGTGGCGGTGGCCCCCCTGGCAGGACTCGAACCTGCGACACACGGTTTAGGAAACCGCTGCTCTATCCAACTGAGCTACAGGGAGTCGATTGAGAGCCGGGCTGCACATGACGAGCGGCAAACTGACAGTGCCCCTAACCAAGTCGCAGCCGTCGCGTTGCCTCCACCTACTCTAGCAAGCGTATCTCGCTGAGGGTCAAGGCAGTGAGGTGCGGAGTCTTGCCCGTCCTGCTCATGCCCTTATGCCGCCTAGCGTGAGCGTGCTTCCCGCGTAGCACGACGGGTGCTGCCCGGCCAGGGGAGCAAGTCGCGCAAGAGCTCCAGCCCCACGCCCTGTAGGACATGTACCAGCGGCATGATGGGAATTCGGTAGCGCGGCTCACCGAGGAATGGCATATGGGATAACCAAAAGAGCACTATCGTTAGCAGGACCAGCCAGCGGCCAGCGCGCACGATGCTGGAGAAGCTCTGCTCTTGAGCGATCCCGACCGGCCAGCAGACGGCAAAGGCTCCAACCGTCAGCGTCAGGAGCGAGACCATCTGCAGTAAGGCGGAGACACTTTTAAGGGCCTCTTCATTGAGCCAACCGCCCAAGAAGGCCACCATGCGCCGTTCGACATGCTCTCCCATCACGCCGGGTTCGATAGCTCCCCACACGCGGTGGAGCTTCTGCAGCGCGAGCCGGAAGGCGGACGACGGATGTGCCGCCATGTAGCGGAGGGCCATCTGCCCGTAGGCGCGGGTTTCGTCTGTCACCACGAGGCCTTGAGCTTGGTAATCATGGAGCAGTTGCCAGAACTCTTCTGGCTGCGGGTACGCCATGATGCCACCCGTCGCCTGAGGGTTATTGCCGGTCCAGAGCGTGAGCCCGCCGGAAACCGTCGTCGGAACGAATTCTCCCCAGACGCGGAGGTTTCGGACCCCAAAGAGGGTAGATGGAAGCAGCGCGAGGATCCACAGCACGGTAATGAGCGAGAGCATCCGCAGTGGAGATCGCGTCCGGGCTCGTGTGGCGCCAACACTGCTGCGCCGCTCTATGTACCAGATGTATCCCGTGGCGAGCACCAAGAGCACCGCCATCTTGAGTTGCAGAAAGAGCGAGAAGCCGAGCATGATGCCAGCGCAGCCGAGCCAGAGGAGACGATGTTGGTTCTGAGAAGGCGTATGTGCGTAGTTTATGAGGCACCAGACCGTGACAACGGTTCCCAGGGCGAGCCAAAGCTCGTAGGCGATCAGTTCCGCGCTATACAGCCACACCGGCGAGAGTAGTGCTACAGCGCCAGCCAGCCGAGCAGCGCGCATCCCGAACAACCGCCGGGTGAGCAGCACCACGAAGACGGCGATGCCCACGGCGGGCACGATCTGTACGACCTTGGCGGCAAGCGGATGGATACCGGTCACAGCGTACACCGCCGCGAGGAGAAAAGCGTACGCAGAGGCTGTCATCGTGATGACGTAGGTGTGTCGGGTCAGCAAGCCCTCTTCGACCAACGCGCGGGCGGCGGTATGGTAGCCCAGCGCGTCCGAGCCATCCGGTACCCAGGGAAAGAGCAGCGCATAATAGATCTTGAGGACGACCGTGATCGTCAGGATTAGGGCTAGGAGGTTCCAGGCGTGGGTGTGCCGGGACCGACGACCGGTATCCCAAAGCCACAGGATTACACCGCCCAGTAGCGGGAGCAACACGACGGGTAAGAGCCAGGGCCGGACCGGATTACCCACCGGCCAGCCTTCGGGGATGGTGGCAAGCTCCGCAGCCTCGATGGGTTGCGCGTCGCTGGGCTGCAGGAACAGCGCTCCGTAGGCATCTTCACCGATGAGGCGCCGCCGGGCGCCCTCATAGACGATCCACACCGTACCGTCGGGATCGCGGTAGACCGGCCCGGCGCGCACGTCATTAGCACGCGGAATGACCATTAGGTCTTCGGGGGAAAGCGTCTCTACATCCTCCCAGCTGTAACCGTAATCCTCGAATACTTGCAAGGACGTAATCAAACGCTTGTATCTTCCCTCCAGCACATATACGTCGGGAGAGTTTTGGGCACGCAGCAATTGTCCCTCCGGGAAGCCCCAGTGCTGTACCTGAGCTTCCTGAGCCTGCGCCGGCACGGCCGACAAAGCTGCCGCCACGACCATACCGAGAGCCAAGCCCAGCACAACCAGCCATCTAATCGTGCGCCGGGGCACCGATCTTCTAATAGAGCGAGTCACTGCCGTTCGATCCCAAGACCATCGGTTGTGTCGTCAGTCATTGTTCTCCGACTGGGTGTCCTCTTCACCGCGGACATCGCCCTGTCGAACGCCATAGACGAAGACGCCAGCGAGCGCCGCTAAGGACGTGCCACCGAGCCATGCGGCCGGGGTAGTAGCTCCGAGAAAGGCGAGGATGACCGCTGTGACGAGGACGCCGAATACCACCCCGGCACCGGCCACGATGCCGCTCATCTCCCGCTGGTGGGTTAGACGCAGTTCTTCACCATCCAGCGCTCGGTCGGCCGCGCCTGGAAGGACCTCTTCATATTGGGCCAACATCTCAGGTGGAGGCAGCGGACCGCTAAGAGCGGTGAACTCGGTCATCAAGGTCACCGGGGATGGCACCTCTTCGTCTATACGTAACGCTGCTGGGACAGCTTTGGCCTGCTCCTCAAGTGCGGCCCGAGGAGCAGATCCCCGTTCTGCTGCATCCTGCTCACCAAGCGGAGGTGGTACCGCCGCTTCCGGCTGGTCGGGTGGTAGTGGTGCTGCGCCGGCCTCCATTTAGCTCTCCGCGCGTGCCTCGTGCGTCGCCGGCTCTGCCGCCTCGAATGAGGATATCGCTGCCCGCAAGCCGCCGCCGATAGCATCCCAGTCGGATCGCAGCGCAGCGCCATCGGATGGGCGCTGGTCATGCTGCCGCGCTGCTCCATCGGTTGGCCGCTGGCCACGCGGTCGCGCGGCGCCGCCGCGCCGCGCTGCCGGGCGAGTGTGCAGGGTCGTACCGAAATCCAGTAGACGGGCTGCGCCGGTCAGGGCTGCTGACCAGCGGCCGCGGCGCTTCCGGGGGCGTCGCTTGGCGGCACGGGCGACGGAGCGGGCACCGGGCAGCACGCTCCGCTCCGCATACGCCGGGAACCGCTCGTAGATTGCTTGAGTCAATTCTTGGAAAGTCTGACCCTGTGTCCACTGCACGATATAGCGACAGTGGCGTACCGCGTCGGCGGGCAGTTCCGGTTCCAGCGCTGGCGCCCGGGTTATCCCCGTCGTGGTCAGGGAGAATTCCCGCTTCGTCACCGGATGGCTGCGAATGGTGACGAGTCCCTGAGCGGCCTGTTCCTCGGCATCTTGGTAGACCGTCGCGTCGAACGGGCCGTAGTCGAAGGGCCGGAAGGTGTAGAAGTCGGCCCTCACGAGCTTGGCAAGGTCGTGCCCCACCAAGAAGAGCGACTTCTGGAGTTGCAGGGGGGACAACGGCTTCTTGCCGGCAGCGGCCAGCACCAGCAGCAGCCAGTCTTGGCGCGTCATTGTCCTACCGCCTCCCTCCAGGGCCTAGTATACCGCCGGCTGTCCCTCACCTGCTTCCACCGCACGCCTCGTCTGGTCTAGGTAGGCCCGGACAGTGACCCCCATCCGCAAGCATCTCGTATCCTGTAGGTGTCGTCCACACCGATATTAGGCACCACGGCCGTAATATAGTTGCGCCGGATTGCGGTAATTGTCCGGCCGGAAATGATCCGGCAGCGCGGCCGGTAGCTCTTGGCCGAGGAAGCTCTCAAGTCGGTGGCGATACGCCCGCACGACGTCGGGATGATGTGCGGCCACGCTGCGACTTTCGTTGGGATCGGCAACAAGGTCATATAGCCTAGTATCGGCCTCCGGGTGCTCGAAGTTGACGATATAGTTCCACTGCCTACTCCGCACGCTGGCGTAGCTCCCCCAGCCGGTGATGGCAAGGTCCCGGTTGGCACGGGCCGCGGCGAGCGTCGCCGTTGGTACGCGCTCGCCCGCAGCCGCCCGCACCAGCGGCCACACACTGCGCCCTAATAGTGTGGTCGCCGCGTCCGTGTATTCCGGCGCGGGTATATCGAGCAGGTCGAGAATCGTCGGGAAGAGATCGTGGCCCTGGACGAGCGCCGCTACCTCGTGCCCGGCGCCGACACCGCTCGGATGGCGTATGAGCCAGTTGAGCTGCGTGTTGTAGGGATGGAGCGCCGCCGCGTTCTTGCCGAACCGCCCGTGGTCGAGGAGCTCGGTCCCGTGGTCCGAGGTAAACAGAATAACCGTGTCTTGAAGACGACCAAGGTCGGCAATGGTATTGAGTAGCCGCCCGATCCATTCATCCAGGTAGGTGATCTCGCCGTAGTAGAGTGCTTTGATCCGCTCTTTCTCGTGATCGGAGGCTACTTGCGGCGCCGCATGGGGCATGATGAACTCCGTGCCCGCGAAGTCCGGACAGTAGCGGTCGGCGTAGGCACGCGGTGGGTCCCACGGCTCGTGCGGATCGAAGGCCTCCAGCCATAGCAGGAACGGTCCATCGTCGTGATTGGCCCGCAGCCACTCGATGCCCCGGCGAAAGACGGTTCCGGAGGTCAGGGGGTCCACTTGGGCGAACGCACGCTTGTTCAACAGGTACTGAACGAGCGTGACGTGTGCCCGCAGATCAAGTGGTCCCGGCACGTAGCGACCAAGCTCGTCGCGGATGAGATCGAGACGGCCACTCTGCCAGTTATCGTTCTCCTGGCCGCGAATGAATTCCCAGTTGAGCCAGCCGCGGGTGAAGTTCATGGTTGCCTTGAAGAGGTGAAAAACGTCGGCAATCAAGGCCGTCTTGTAACCACGCGCCAGCAGCAGCTCCGCCAGCGTGGTCTGTTCCGCGGGAATCCGGTGCCACCCCCGGTTGCCGGTGTAGAGGCCGTGCGTGTCGAAGGGGTAGCGCCAGGGGAAGGAGCGCACCCCGGTCATGAGCGCGCGCCGCACCGGCACCGTCGGCTCGCCCTCGCCAAAGGCGGCACTGAAGCTCACACTATCGCGCCGCAGCGCGTCGAGGTTGGGTATGTACACGCGGGTGCTGCCGAGATGGTGGACTACGTCGTAGCGCAGCGTATCGAGCACCATCACGACCACGTTCATGGGCTGGTCCTCCCGCGCACCAGAGCGACACTATCGTATCCCCAATCCGGGGATGTAACTCCGGCCTGGCGCCTCTGCTGGCCACACATTGGGTTCGTGGCTGGGACGAGGCCTACGACCACACGAAGGTCGCTGCGCCGGTCGCGGCCGTCTCCAGGAGCCGCAGCGCTTCCGAGGCTTGCTCGACCGATTGGAAGCGGTGCGTAATCAAGCGGTCTACCGGAAGCCGTTTGCGCTGGATCAGCTCCATCAGCGGCGCAAACGCGGTGATGGGCGCCACGTTCGAGGCGTGGATGGTCAACTGCTTGTTGATGAGCTGGATCAGGTTCACGCTTGGCGTGTGGCTGCCCATACCGACGATGCAGCCGCGCCCCCCACGTCGCAGGGCGCCGATCAACTGCTGCTGCGCCACCACCGCTCCCGAGGCCTCGACCCCGGCATCGGCGCCCTCGCCATCCGTCAGCGCCAGCACGCGGTCCAGCACGTCCTCTTCCGCCGCGTTGATCGTGGCGCTGGCCCCGAACTCCCTCGCCAGCGCGAGCCGCGGCGCGGATAGGTCTACCGCCAGCACGTCCGCGCCCATCGCGTGGGCGAGGAGCACCGTCGCCAGCCCGACCGGGCCTACTCCGAAGACGATCAGCCGTTCGGGACCGTGCGGCGCCAGGCGCGTGAGTCCCTGGTACGCGGTGCAGAGCGTGCAGGCCAGCAGGGACCCGACTTCCAGACTCAGCGCCGGCGGCAGCGGCAAACAGTTGCGATCATTGGTGAGCAGCAGGTCGGTGAAGGCACCGTCGGTGGAGGCGCCGTGGCACTGCATCTGCGCGCACCACATCACGTAGCCGGCGTGACAGTGGCGGCAGGTGCCGCAGCCGAGGTACTGGTAGATACTTACTCGGTCGCCCACGACAACGTTTGACACGTTGGGACCAACCGCTGCGACCACCCCGGCCGGCGCGTGGCCGCGGATGACCGGATACGCCGGCAGAGCCTCGGCCGGGAGGTGGTAGGTATGTACGTCCGTGCCACACAACGCCGCGGCCCGCATGGCGACCAGTACCTGCCCCGGTCCGGGCGCCGGTGGCTCCGGCGCCTCTCGCACGTCCACTTGCCCACCGCCAGGGAAATACACGGCGCGCATCACCTATGCTCCCTTATCCGAGCGTGTCACCTCGATCATCAGGCCTGGCCCACGAGGCGCAGTTGCCGGAGAACTGCCCCGTCCGCGGGCACGTCCAGCGTTAATCCCGGGCCCGTCGGCGCCTCCGCAACCAGACGTGTCCCCGGCACCCTGGATACTGGATCGTGCAGTTCAAATGTCGCTCCCGGCCGCAGGCCGCGCAGTTGCAGCGGCGGCAGGGGTGGCCCGTCGGGCATCCGATACGCCAGCACCACGGCTTCTGTGCCGTCGCGGGCAACGAACGCCACCGCTTCGCCATCCTCCGGCCGCTGCGGCGCTGGCGTGAGCGGATAACAGTCCTGGGTCAGCAGCCAGCGCACCTGCTTGTAGATTTCGACCAGCGCGGCGACCCGCCGGGTCAGGCGCGGCGACCAAGAGGCAATATCGCCGTCGAAGCTCAAAGCGCCGGCCATGCGACTCAACACGTCCCGGTCGCTGACGTTGCCGTCCCCCTCGTTCCGGTTCACCGGCACGGCGCTGTTAGCCAGGTGGCTGGGCAGGAGGCGGCCAAACCCGACCTGCATGGCGCGGCAGATATGCCGGTCAACGGTATGATCGGAAAACCAGGCGGCCTGTGCGCGCCGCAGCATCCCCAAGTCCACCCGGCGCCCACCGCCGGCGCAGGTCTCGATCACCAGGTCGGGGTACCGGGCCACCAGCGTATCCAGTACGCGGTACAGCCCTTCCAGGTGGCGGAAGGCGATCTTGCCCGTCGGATCGGCCGCCGTCCAATACGGCGCGGGGCCGAAGTTGTAGTCCCACCGAATCCATTTCAGGTCCAGTCGCTCTACCCAGTCGCCGATGACGGCAATGACCCGTTCCTGCGCCGCCGGCACGCCGAGATTGAGGTGCTTGAAGTCGGGACCAGGCCCCCCGACCGGCGTGCCACCCGGCGACGAAACGGGCGTCCTCCCCGGCTCGATTACCGCCGCGGTCACGTGCTGCCGGTGGATGAAGTCCTCGTCCACGCGGAGGTACCAGTCCGGGTGCTCGTTGGCCCACCGGCTGGTGACGTGCGCGCGCTCGATGTCGAACCAGAGACCGAGCGCCAACCCCTTTGCGGCCACGTAGGCGGCCAACGATTCCAGCCCCTGCGGGAACTTCCGCGTATCCACGTGCTCCCAGTTCCCTACGCCTAGGCGGAACGGACCGCGTCCATCCGGAGGGCCACAGCCGTCGTACCACCCGGCATCCACCACAAAGTACTCGAGACCCAACTCGGCCGCCCGATCCACCTGCCGCCGCAGAAAGGTCTCATCGAAGTCGGTCGCCACGCCGAAGAAGGAGTCATACGAAAGCGTCGGCAGCACCGGCTTCCCGCCGAGGCCAGGACACACAACGTCGTAGAGGTAGCGGCGACAGGCATTTCCCCCGGCGGTCATATCGCCGGTATAGCCGATCAAGTGTACCGCTGGCAGCGCGAGCGTCTCCCCCGGCGCCAGCACCAACTCGTCTCCCGGCACGCCGGCCCAGAGCATTGCTCCCGTAGGGTGCGCGCGCACCTCCTGGTACCAGGGGCCGGACCATTCCAGCGCGGTAATCACCCCGCCGCCCTCGGCGTGCAATTGCAGGAACGGGAGATCGCGGTTCGACGAGCGCCCGTCGGGAGCGGACTCGATGATGAACGGGTCACTGATGGATGACCGCAGCACCACCTCGCGCTCGCGGTAGGCGGACGGCGGGTACGACCCGTGCGTGACGCCACCGCCCAGCGTCCGCAATCGCAGGGAGGTAAGCTCCAAGCCGGACCACAGCAGCACGAGCGGTTGGATGGCGCTCAACGGCAGTGAGTCCGTCGTGTCCTGCTGGGCCAACGTCACCTGGACGGTAGCCGTCCGGTGGGTAGGCATCCGCACGATGCGCTGGGTGGCGTGCAGGCCGGACTCGTGCCGCCAGCGCAGGACGACCGCTTCATCCCCGATCTCCGGCGCACCATCCGGCTCCCAGGTCAGCGCCGCACCGTCCGTGTGGACGAGCCAGCCGGGCCCCTCTGCGAGCGCGGCAAGCAGTACGTCGGGTAGCAGCCCGGTCAGGTGGCTGCGGAGCGACATAGCCTGTCCCGTCTGCATCGTCGCTTTTCCCTGCTGGGCGCTAGATTCCCAGCGCGTCCTGGAGATAGCGCCGGCTGACCGCTGCCGCCTCGGCCGGCGGCAGCGTCGTGCGGTCCTGCTCGTAGACGACCCACGGCAGGTTGAGCGGGCGCAAGGTCTCCCATATGCTGGGGAAGTCCACCTCCCCGGCGCCCAACTCTGCAAACTCGGCCTCCGTCATGAGGGTTGCGTATCGCTCCGGGCCGAGGTCCAACCCACCCGCCAGGATGCCCGGGCGCCGCGGCTCCGGCCCGACGTATCGGAGGTCCTTGAGATGCACGTAGCCGATCCGGTCGCGGTATTGCCGGAGGAACTGCACCGGGTTGCGGCCACCATGTTGTACCCAGAACACGTCAATGCAGGCCTTGACCGCCTCCGGATCGGTGAGCGCATACAGCCGCTCCAGCCCGGTCATGCCGTCGTACTCCTGAAATTCCCAGGAGTGGTTGTGGTAGCAGAACGTTATCCCGGCGGCACGACAGCGCGCTCCCAGGCGATTGAAGAGGTCCGCAGCCCCCTCGTAGGCCCGCAGTCCCTCGGTCTCGTGGTCACCGGCCCCCGATACCATGATGAACTTGCTGCCTACCCCTTGCGCGTAGTCCAACACCTGGTCTACGCCCTCCACGCATTGGTGGTAGCCGATGGCCAGACTCCATTGCACCAGCCCAAACTCGGCGAGCGCGGTACGCACGGCCGCCGCGCTGCCTTCCTGGAGGATGTGCGCCTCAATCCCGTCGAACCCAGCCTCGCGCACATCGGCCAGCACACCGCGCAGGTCTTCCTCCCCGCGCTGGCCGAACACGATCAACTGGCAGCCAACCTGCGGTTGCGCCGGTGGCGTGCCGGGTGGTGTAGCGCTCCTTCGTGCCGCCGTCATCGCGCACCTCTCTCCAGACAACCGCCAGGGTTGCCCCTACAGTAGCCGCCCGCCTCCGCCGCACTGCCCCGGTGCTATCAGGGCAGGCCCAACGCCTCCACCGCCCGGTGCAGATTGGATTCCAGTGGCCCCGCCTGGACGGCCGCTACGCTCTCCTCGATCTCGGCCGGTGTTGCCGCCCCAACGAGGATGGTGGCAATGCTCCGGTCGGCCACCAGATACCGGAGGGTCAGCGTAGTCAACGAGAGGCCGCTCTCCTGTTGGAGCGGGATGAGGCGTGCCACGCGGCGCTGCATTTCCGGCGTCATCCAGTCCGGCCAGCGCGGCGGTGTCCGGAGCCATTCCGGGCGGATCACCACCAGCCGGCCCTGCCGGAAGACGCCGCCCAGCAGTACCGCGACGCCGCGCTCGCCGGCAGTGGGCAGAAGCTGGCGACGGACGCCGCGGTCGATCACGCCGTAGTTGAAGGCGCTCAGGCAGGCATCCATCTCGGCTGCGCGCAGGATATGTGCCAGGTGGTCAGGACTATTGCCGGTGATGCCGATGTAGCGGCAGCGACCGGCGGCTTGCACTGCCCGGAGCACCTGCATCACCGGCGCATTGGCCACGTCGTACTCGGTCTCCAGGTCCACGAGTGGGTTGTCGCTCGGCTCATCGGACCACCAGCAGTGCAGGTCGGCTTCGTGAACCAGCAGCACGTCCACGCAGTCGCGGCGCAAGAGCCGCAGGTTTTCCTCGAACTGCGTGTGCAGGGCATCGGGCGAACGAAAGCGGCTCGGCTGCGCCAGATGGCCCAGCTTCGTCGCCAGCAGGTGTGGCTCTTGCCGTCCATCCAGAGCGACGCCGAGAATGGCCTGCGCCAGCCCCCGGCTATAGAGCGGGGCGG
>JAJDZR010000075.1 GCA_022824545.1 Chloroflexota bacterium | reverse complement strand
GTGGACACGATCTCCTGGTCCGTGCTGTGTGGGCAATTTGATGCCCCCGCTTACGACAGCAAGGTCCAGCCCATCTACGGCGACGCGCACGGCGGGCCAATGCACTACTGGCCGCGCGTGACGACCAACGTCAAGGCCCTGGCGCAATCGGGTCACTGCCCCTTCCGATTGGTCGTGGATTTCGCGCACGATCATGGCATGGAGGCCTTTGCGTCCGTCCGCATGAACGATGTCCACGATAGCTTCATGGGCCCCAACGCCATGACCGTCTGGAAGCTCACGCACCAGGAGCTGCTCGTTGACACCCGTGGCACGCTCCCGGAGTTCGAGCTGTACACGACCGCGCAGGACTTCTCCCACCGTGCGGTCCGCGACCGTAAGCTGGAGATCATCGCAGAGATCTGCGACCGCTACGACGTGGACGGCTTCGAGCTGGACTATATCCGCCATCCCGTCTTGTTCAGCCGCCGGCTGCGCGGCGAGCCGTGTACACCGGACGAGATCGAGATTGTCACGTCGTTGATGCAGGAGATTCGCGCCCTCACCGACGCGGCGGCCGCGCGACGGGGCCGGCCGCTGCTTGTGGCCGTGCGCGTGCCGGACACGTTCGGCCGCTGCCTCGACAACGGGATGGACGTGCAGGCGTGGCTGGAGCACGACCTGACCGACATCATCGTCGCCGGCGGCGGGTACTCGCCATGGCGCCTGCCGGCCGCGGCGTGGGTCGAGGCCGCGCGGCCGTATGGCGTACCGGTCTATCCGTGTGCCAACGTCGGCTGGGGGCCGCCGCTGCCGGTGTCCCGCGGCCTGGCCGCCAACTGGTATCGCGCCGGCGCCGACGGGCTGTACTTCTGGAACCTGGCTACCCCGTTCGAGTTCATGACTGGTGATGAGCTCATCGCGACGCGCCGCCGCTGCTATGCGTGTCTCTACGAGGTCGGCGATCCCGAGGCACTACGGAGCAAGGACAAGCAGTTCGGCGTCGGCGACGCGGCCGATGCGCCCGGCGGGGTCCTCCCCCACTATGCCCACGTCTCCAGTCCACGGCCGCTGCCGCTCCAATCGAAGCGCGGCCCGCTGCGTACCGGCGTGATCGGCCGCGTGCCCTTGCTGGTCGGCGACGACGTAGCGCGTACCCCGCCCACAAAAGCCACGCTCACGGTCGGGTTCGACGATCCGGCCTGGCGTGAGGCGCTGGTGGTACGCCTGAACGGCCACGAGCTGACGCCCGGCGAGAGAGCGGCCGACGGCGTGCTGACGTTCGACGCGCTGGTGCCTCTGCGGTCCGGCCGGAACTTCGTGGAGATCGCCGCTCATCACGGTCCGCTGCCGGAGAGCACCGTGCGGATCACCACGCTCGCGCTGACCGTCAGCTACGAGGCGTAAGCGGCGCCGGCCGGGTCGCTGGCAAGGAGCAAGCAGATGCTCTCGACAGAGTTCATGGGCGGTGTGACCGTGCAGCCGGAGGACTTGGCGGCCATGCAGGCCGGCGACTACGTCCTCCATGCCCGCGCCGGCCGCCTAAACCGCGTGCCGGTCGAGAAAACCCGTCTCCCGCGCGATCCCCAAGGGCACGTCCAGCGCCTCTGTCTGGTGCAGGCGCCGAACGGCACCATCTATGCGGCCCAGCACACGCTGCTCCACCGCTCGACCGACGGCGGCGCCACCTGGGAGCATCTGGAGCGCGATCCGTCCGTGTGCGCCGGCTGGCGCCTCCAGTTCGACAGCGACGGGACGATGCTGAACGTCGGCCCGGTCGGCCCCGGCCAGCCACCGGTCGTGTGGGCCTCACCCGATGAGGGCGCGACGTGGCAGCAGCGCGGGCGGATTGACACCGGCACGCCGGACGTGCTCTCGCTCGGTTTCAGCATGACCCGCCTGGAGGACGGCACGCTGCTGCTGCCGGTCCTGGTCGGGGCGGACCGGGTCGGCAACCGCGCGGCGGCGGAGGCAGCCCCGGCCATCGGTCGTCTCTACCGCTCGCCGGACGGCGGCCGCACGTGGCCGGAGTACGCAGTGCTCGGCGAGTGGTGTTGCGAGGTCAACGTCTATCCGCTGCCAACCGGCCGGCTGATTGCCGCGATGCGCTACCAGCGCCCCCTCCTCCCCGAAGACCCAGCCGATCTGCTGGAACGGACCGGCGCCAGCGCGGTGGGAGCCGACAACCCGTACAAGCACGTCGCCGTCGCCCACTCCGACGACCGGGGACGCACGTGGACACCGCCGCGGCAGCTGGCCACGGTGTTCGGTCAGTGCTACGGCGCCGGTGTCGGCCTCCTGCGTAACCGCGCCGTCGTCACCACCGACTACCGCTACCCCCGGGATATGGGCAGCGGCCGCGCCTTGGTCAGCCTGGACGGTGGCGAGACGTGGCAGGACGAGGTGTACTATCTGACCCACGGCCGCGCCGCCGGCTACGCGGCGACCATCTCGCCGGATGGCGAAGAGCTGCTCACCCTGTCCGGCTCCTGCTACGGCAATGTCGGCGCCTGGGATAACTGCATCGGGCGCACCGACTTCACAATCATCCGCTGGCGGCTGGCGTAGCTTCTACTAGCTGTCAGCCCTCAGCCGTCAGCCGATGGAGTCTCGGCGGCACCGGCCTGTCATTCCCGCGTTCGCAGGAATCCACGTCCCCCTGCACAGCGGGGAGACCTAATAGGAGGGGGCCGGACTAGCCTTCCTGCGGGCGCTTCAGGTATGGTCATAGGGAGCATGGAGCATGTCGCTTGTTGCGCCCTGACCAAACGCACCGTCTATGTAGGGACACACGAGGAGGCACGAAGCGTTTATGGCACCACCCCGCGGAGGTAGGAGACGACGTTCATTTCGACCGGCGGGCCGCCCGCGCCCGCGCTCGCGCGGCGGGTCGCGTGGGTCGCGCGGTCCACGCCGGCCGGCGCCGGCCCCCGACGCGACGGCCGCCGAGCGCAGCGCCGTAGCAACTACGGTCATCCCGCGGACCGTGGCTGTCCCGGAGCGGGTCAGTGTCCGCGAGCTTGCCGAGTTGCTGCGGGTCGGCCCCCCGGTGGTGCTCAAAGAGTTGTTGGGCGCCGGCTTGGTAGCCACCGTCAACCGCGAGTTGGACCGCGCAGCCGCCTCGCTTGTGGCCGGCAACCTTGGCTTCCGGGTCGAGGAAGCCGACGCCGCGAACGGCGCAGCCGCTGCGGCTCCCGCCGCCCCGACGGAGGCGCCGCCGGAACCGGCCCCACCCGAGGTGGATACGAGCCTCCCACCGCGGCCGCCGGTCGTGGCCGTGATGGGGCACGTGGATCACGGCAAGACCTCCATCCTCGACGCCCTGCGCGAGGCCCAGGTCGCTACCGGTGAAGCCGGGGGCATCACGCAGCATATCGGCGCTTATCAGGTCGAGCACGACGGCCGGACGATCACGTTCCTCGACACGCCGGGTCACGAGGCGTTCACGGCGCTGCGCGCGCGCGGCGCAGCCGTTACCGACTTGGCGATCTTGGTCGTGGCCGCCGACGACGGCGTGCAGCCGCAGACCGTGGAAGCGATTTCGCACCTCCGGGCTGCCAAGACCCCCTTCCTCATCGCCATGAACAAGATTGACCTGCCCAGCGCCGACCCGGATCGCCTGCGGCAACAACTCACGGAGCATGAGGTGGTGGTCGAGGACTACGGCGGCGACGTGGTGGCCGTGCCGGTGTCGGCGACCACCCATGAGGGTCTTGATGACCTCCTGGAGATGGTGAACTTGGTCGCTGAGTTGGAGGAGCTACGCGCCACCCCGGACGGGCCGGCCGAGGGCACCGTCATCGAGACGCGGCTGGACCGCAGCCAAGGTCCCGTTGCCACTGCCATCATCGCCAGCGGGACCCTGCACGTCGGCGACCATGCCGTCGCCGGCGAGGCCGGTGGCCGCGTCCGGGCGCTGCTCGATGAGCATGGTCGCCGCCTCCGCTCCGCCGGCCCCGCGCAGCCGGTGGAGGTCCTGGGCTGGAACGAG
This sequence comes from Chloroflexota bacterium, assembly GCA_022824545.1. Taxonomy (GTDB): domain Bacteria; phylum Chloroflexota; class UBA11872; order UBA12225; family JAJDUF01; genus JAJDUF01. The sequence continues at coordinate 5,479 of JAJDZR010000075.1, read as the reverse complement.
CTACCCAATCCGGGTGATCGCCTGGAGATCGTCGAGAATGATCGCGCGGTCCGGACCGTCACTGCGACGCGCAAGGAGGCACGGCAGCAGCGAGCGCCCGAGGCACCCCGGCGCAGTATCGAAGACCTCCTGGCGCAGTTAAGCCCCGACCAGGCGCAGGAGCTGCCGGTGGTGCTCAAGGCCGACGTTCACGGCTCGCTCGAAGCCATCCAAGCCGCCCTGGCCAAGCTCGAAACGGACGCGGCGAAAGTCCACATCCTCTACGGCGCCGTCGGGAGAATCACCGAGGGCGATGTCAACCTCGCCGCTGCCTCGGACGGGGTTATCCTGGCCTTCAATACCCAGAATCCGGCGCCCGTCCGGCGGTTGGCGGACCAGCAAGACGTGATGATCCGCTCGTACAACGTGATCTATAACCTACTTGAAGACGTGGAGCAGACCTTGCGGGCGTTGGTCGAGCCTGAGGTGCGCGAGGTAGTCCTCGGTCACGCCGAAATCCGCGCCATCTTCCGCGCCAGCCGCGCCCGGTCCGTCGTCGGCTGCTACGTCCAAGACGGCGTCATTCGGCAAGGCGCCCGCGCGCGCGTCGTGCGTCGGGATGCGGAAGTGTACAACGGCCGGATCACCTCGCTGCGGCGCTTCAAGGACGACGTGGACACTGTGGAAGAGGGGTACGAGTGCGGTATCGGCCTCGAAAACTTCCCCGATCCACAGAACGGCGACGTCATCGAAGCTTACGGCCGTTCCGCCTGAGCCACACGACGGACAACGACCATGCCTCGACCGTATCGCCGCCAGCGGCTCGCCTCGCTCCTCGTTGAGTTCTTGAGCGACCTCCTCCGCAACGAGGCCCGCGACCCGCGCCTCGGCTTCGTGTCCATCACGCGCGTTGATGTCTCGTCCGATCTGCGCTACGCGGCCGTCCGCGTGAGCGTGATGGGCGACGAGGAAGAGCAGCGTGAGACGATGGCCATGCTCACCCACGCCGCCGGCTGGCTGCGGAGAGAATGTGCCACTCGCCTGCCCCTGCGCTATGCGCCGGAGCTACGCTTTGCGCTGGATCACTCGCTCGCGGAGGGCGACCGGGTCTTGCAGTTGATCCGCGAAGTCGCGCCGCCACCACCCGCTGCCGGAGACGGTGAAGCCGCAGCGGAGCAGCCGGAGTAGGACACACTTGCCGGACCCGACGACCGTCGCCGGCTTCCTCAACCTCGCCAAGCCGCGCGGTCCGACCTCCCACGACGTCGTCGCGCGGATCCGCCGGCTGACCGGCGTGCGGCGCGTCGGCCACGCCGGTACGCTCGATCCCCTGGCCGCCGGCGTGCTCGTGCTCGCGCTCGGCCGGGCTACCCGCTTGCTGGAATACGTCGTGAGCGGAGAGAAGGTCTACCGGGCCACGATCCGCCTGGGCAGCACGACGACCACGGACGACGCCGAGGGCGCCATGACGGCAACCCGGTCGCTCACCGTTGGCCCGGCCGACATCGCGGCGGCGCTGCCGCAGTTCGTCGGCGAGATCGCGCAGCGTCCGCCGGCGTTTTCGGCGGTGCAGGTCGGCGGCCGGCGTGCCTACGATCTGGCCCGCCGGGGCGCTGCGGTCGAGCTACCGGCGCGGCAAGTGCGGATTGCCCGTCTTACCGTCCTGGGCTGGCAAGCGCCGGACCTCACGCTGGAGGTCACCTGCGGTCCGGGGACGTATATCCGCTCGCTCGCCCGCGACTTGGGGGCGGCGCTCGGCTGCGGCGGCCACCTCACCGGCCTCGTCCGCACGCGGTCCGGCGGTTTCTCTCTCACCGCCGCGACCACGCTGGCTGACCTGGAGCACCATGCCGCCCACTGCACCTGGCACTCGCTCCTAGTGGCACCGACCGCCACGTTGGCGCATCTCCCGGCCATGACCGTCACCCCACAAGGCGGCACCTTGCTGCGGCAGGGCCAACCCGTCTCCTCGGCCCACCTGCTTCCAGCCGTGCCAGCGGCAGCCCGCACCGACGACCCCGTGTGTGTACTCGATGCCGAGGGCCGGCTGATTGCCATTGCGGCCTACGATCCGCAGCGGGATTGCTGGCGCCCGCGCAAGGTTGTGGGGTAAGGTCCGCACGATCACCTCGCAACGTCTCTGTAGATGCAAGTCATACACCTCGATCCCCTCGCGCCGCCGGCACCGTCGTCGGACGCGCCGGAGGTAGTGGTCACCATCGGCAAGTTCGATGGGGTGCATCGCGGCCACTATGCGCTGCTTGACGCGGTTATCGCGTCTGCCCAGCGGCGCGGCCTCATGCCCGCCGTGGTGCTGCTCGACCCGCACCCGCTCACGATCCTGCGCCCGGAAGTGCGCCTCAGCCAACTCACGACCCTACCGGAGAAGCTCTGGCTGCTCGCCCGCGCGGGAACGGAGCTTGCGGTGGTATGGCGGTTCAGCGGCACGAGTGCCCGGCTGACACCGGAGGAGTTCTTCCGGTCGCTGGCGCTGGTGCTGCGCGTCCGCGCCGTCGTCATTGGCCCCGGCTGTGTGCTGGGCCGTGATCGCACCGGTGACGAGGCTAGGCTACGTGCAATCGGGCAGGCGGAAGGATTCGCCGTGGAGAGTATTCAGCCCGCGCACGTCGCCGGCCAAGCCGTGCGGAGCACCGAGATACGCGCCTTGCTCGCGGCGGGTGCGGTCTCGCGGGCAGCGGGGTTACTAGGACGGCCGCCGTCACTGCACGCGCGAGTGGTCGAAGGCGACCGGCGCGGCCGGTTGCTGGGGTTCCCGACGATCAACCTGGCTCCGTTGGCCGCTCGCCCCGCCCTGCCGGCCAATGGCGTCTGCGCCGGCTGGGTCGAGCTAGAGCCGTTGAGCGCCCAGCGCACGTGGTATCCGGCGGCCGCCAACTTGGGCGTGCGTCCAACCTTTGCCGGCCGTCGCCACGTCATCGAGGCCCACCTGCTCGACTTCAGCGGCGACCTCTACGGTCAGGAGGTGCGTCTCCACTTCGTTGAGTATCTGCGTGGAGAGCGGCCGTTCGCCGGCCCGGAGGCGCTACAACGGCAGATCACCGCGGATGTGGCCGCCGCGCGCAAGCTCCTAGCCCAACAGCAGCCACCGGAGCGCACCAGTTGAGCCTTGTCAGCTATGAGCCTTTAGCGGTCACTTGCCAGCCGGAAGCACGTTCCCTCCCCTGTGCGTCAGCACGGGGGAGGGTTAGGGAGGGGGCAGGGTACTGGCCACCATGCCGCCACGCGCTAGGCCGGCACGAGGGATAGCTCTTCCATCAGCTCGACGTTCTCGTCAATCTCGTCGAGGCTTTCCATGCCGAGCACGATAGCGTCCACGCAGCCAAGCTCCAGCACGTAGCGTAGCGCCCCCCGCACGTCGTGGGCGAGCTGGCCGCAGCCGACGACCTTCATGCCGTATACGCCTTTGCCGGCGGCGTGCATCTCTTCGATGACGGGTACCACGTCCGGCGGTGGGGCGTCCATCTGCAAGCCGGCGTAGTTGATGCGTGCCAGCACCACCTCTACCCAGGGGCTAACGGCCGCGGTGCGGAACGCGCCAAAATCGTGGCACGACACGCCGACGGCCCGCACGAGACCGCGTTCCTGAGCACGACTCAACGCCTCCATCGAGTCGGCATACCGGCTCGTCCAATCCGCTTCCGTCAGGCAGTGCAGCAGCACGATGTCCACGTAGTCCGTGTCCAGCTCCCGGCAGAAGCGCTCGATGTCGGCCGTCACGGTGGGGCCGGTGCGGGAGGTGGTCTTGCTCGTGACGACGACGTTCTCGCGCCCGATGTCACGGAGCGCAGCGGCGGTCTGCGGGTGCGAGCCATACTGATCGGCCACGTCCCAGAAGGCCACGCCGCGGTCATAGGCGTAGCACAGCAGCTCGACGCACTCATCGAAGCCGAGACGGGTCTGGTTCGAGCTACCGGCCCAGCCGACCGTACCCGTGCCGATGGCCAGCTGCGATGTCCGTATCCCGCTGCTCCCGAGAGTGATCTGTCGCATACGGTGCTCCTTCCTGGACACACCATCCTAGCACAAAGACTCTGTCAGCCCTGGCGCGCATGGGCTAGGCCCGCCCCTCACGCCGCACTGGCTACAGCGAGACCCCGATACGCTCGGCAATCGTGGACATATCCTTGTCGCCGCGACCGGAGAGATTGACCACAAGTGCGTCCGCCGAGTCGCGCTCGCGGGCAAGCTGTATGGCGTAGTGGATCGCGTGCGCCGGCTCTAGCGCCGGGATGATCCCCTCGCTCTGGGAAAGCTGCTGCACGCCCTCCATGGCCTCGGCATCGGTCACCCCCATGTAGCGCGCGCGGCCCGTATCGCGGTACAGGCTGTGCTCCGGACCGACGCCAGGGTAGTCGAGTCCCGCCGAAATGCTGTGCGCTTCCTCCACCTGCCCGTGCTCGTCCTGCAAGAGATAGCTGTACGAGCCGTGCAAGACGCCCGGCCGGCCGGCCGTGAGCGAGGCGGCGTACTCGCCGGTATCCAGGCCGCGCCCGGCGGCCTCGACGCCGATCAATTCCACCTCGGTGTCTGCGACAAAAGGATGAAAGATGCCGATGGCGTTCGATCCACCGCCGACGCAGGCCAGTACCGCCTGCGGCAGCCGTCCCATCCGTTCGAGGCACTGTGCGCGTGCCTCTTTGCCGATCACGCTTTGGAAATCGCGTACCATCGTCGGATAGGGGTGAGGACCCACTACCGAGCCGATCAGGTAGTGTGTCGTCCGCACGTTCGTGACCCAATCGCGGATGGCCTCGTTGATCGCGTCCTTGAGCGTCTTGCTGCCGGTGGTCACGGTCCGCACCTCGGCGCCCAGCAGCTTCATCCGGAAGACGTTCAGCGCCTGCCGGTGGATGTCCACCTCGCCCATGTAGACCACGCACTCCAGGCCGAGCATCGCGCACACCGTCGCGGTGGCCACCCCGTGCTGCCCGGCCCCTGTCTCGCAGATGATGCGCGGCTTGCCCATGCGCTGGGCCAGCAGTCCCTGCGCCAGCGCGCTATTGATCTTGTGGGCGCCCGTGTGCGCCAGGTCCTCGCGCTTGAGCCAAATCTGCGCGCCGCCAATGCTGGCGGAAAGTCGCTCGGCGTGATACAGCGGCGTGGGCCGGCCGACGTAGTGGCGCAGGAGGTCGCTAAGAGTGGCGTTGAAGGTCTCGTCCCGCTGAACCGCCTCGTAGGCTGCCGTCAGCTCCTCGAGCGCCGGCATCAGCGTCTCCGGCACAAACTGCCCGCCGTAAGGGCCGAAACGCCCCGCCGATCCAGTCTCGATACGCATTGTGTCCGCCACAACCGCTGTCATTGTCATCGTGCCCTTCCCGTCAATGTCTTCGCACCCGTCCCGTCATTCCGGCGGAAGCCGGAAGGTGGATTCACATTTGAAGTGCAACAGTTCCTGCCAGAAGATTTCCGCCGGGGTCTGGTAGTCCAGACACTTGCGGGGGGTATTATTGTACAACTGCACCAGCTCCGTAAACCGCGC
>JAJDZR010000164.1 GCA_022824545.1 Chloroflexota bacterium | reverse complement strand
TCTATGACCACCACCACGACCGCCGTGCCTGCGCTCCCTACCATGCGGCCCTACCACAAACAGGGCGAGATTGACTACGCCCGCCTCGACTACAATCCCGACGTTCCGGTTCTGAAGCCTGATGCGATGCAACAAAACCCCCCGCTGCACGAAATCCTCGGCCTGCTCGCCAGTCGGTTCACTGCCTTCCAGCGACGGCCCGACGTCTTTCTCGAAGCCAACACGATCCTCTGCTACGACCCGGCCGACCTCAACGTCCGCGTCTCCCCGGATGTGTACTTGGCCTTCGGCGTGGACGCGGACGCCATCCGGCAGCGCAAGCTGTACCTGCCCTGGGAAGTGGGCAAGCCGCCGGATTGGGTGTTGGAGGTGGCCTCGGTCAGCACCGGCCGGGAGGACGTGGGTCGCAAGCGAGAGATTTATGCGCGCATCGGTGTGCCGGAGTACTGGCGTTTCGATCCGCAGGATGGTGCGTATCACGGGCAGCGGCTGGCCGGGGACCGGCTGGTGGCCGGGGAATACGAGCCTATCGAGTTGACCACGTTGCCGGACGGCATTCTGAAGGGGCACAGCGAGGTGTTGGGGCTGAGTCTGTGCTGGGATGAGAACTGGCCGCGGCTGTACGACCCGGTGACGAACACCTATCTGGAGACCTGGCAGCAGGAACGGGCGGCGCGGCGAACTGCCGAAACCCAAGCTGCTGTCGAGCAGGCCGAGCGGCTGGCGGAGCGGGCAGCGCGCGAGGTCGCTGAAACCCGCATGGCCAGGGAGCAGGCCGCGCGCCTGGCGGAGCAAGCGGCCCGCCAGGCGGCCGAAAACCGTACTGCTGTTGAGCGGGCGGCCCGAGAGGCGGCCGAAGCGCAGGCCGCCATCGAGCAGGCTGATCGGTTGGCGGAGCGAGCGTCGCGGGAGGCGGCCGAGGCGCGCATCCGGCAGCTGGAGGCCGAGTTGCGCCGTCAGCAAGCGGACCGTTAGCCTGGCGCCGGCATGACGGCTACCCGAATGCCATGAATGGCGCCTCGGCACCCCCCTACCCCTGTGAGCCTATGCCCCCCCGCTGCGGCGGGGGGACGGAGATTCCCGCTTGCGCGGAGATGACAGTGGGGGAAGCGGGAAGTACGATTTCTGCAAAGGTCTGAGGAGGGAATTATGCCGAAGATTGCGCTCATCGGTGCCGGCAGTGTCGTCTTTGCCCGGCGTCTCACCGTAGACATTCTGTCGTGGCCGGAACTGGCCGACGGCACGATTGCGCTGATGGACATTGACACCGAGAGCCTCGACGTAATGGGGCAGCTCGCGCAGCGCATGGTCCGGGAGCAGGGTCTGCCGACAGAGATCGTGGTGACGGAGGATCGCCAGCGGGCGCTCGACGGGGCCGATTACGTGATCACCTCGATTGACGTTGGCGGGCGGGAGCTACGGGAGCGCGACGTCGCGATTCCGCAGCAGTACGGTGTCTACCAGACCGTAGCGGACACGATTGGTCCGGGCGGCGTGTTCCGTGCCCTGCGGACCACGCCGGTTTTGGTGGATATTGCCCGCGACATGGAGGCGCTGTGCCCGCAAGCGCTGCTGCTGAACTACACCAACCCGATGAACATCAATATGTGGGCGATTGGCGAGGCGACGAGCGTGCCAGCGGTCGGGCTGCGCCACAGCGTCCAGGGTACGGCCGGGCAGCTGGCGCGGTACATGGGTGTGCCGTATGAGGACCTGGCCTATTGGGTGGCCGGGATCAATCACCAGGCTTGGTTCTTGCAGCTACGCCGCGGCACGTATCGGGGCGAGGACCTGTACCCGTTGCTGCGGGAGAAGCTGGAGGATGCGGCGGTCTACGCCCAGGACCGGGTGCGGTTCGAGGTCTTCCGGCACTTCGCGTACTTCGTCACCGAGTCGAGCCGGCATATGTCCGAGTACACGCCGTGGTTCCGGCGCACTGCCGAGCTACGGGACCGCTTTACGCCGGCCGGTGGTGGCGGCAAGGCGGTAGAAGTGCCGGGTGGTGACGCGGCGCGTCGGGCGGAGCACTTCGACGACATTCGGGAGGAGCTACGCAGCGCCGAGCCGCTGCCGTTCGAGCGCACGCACGAATACTGCTCGTTCATCCTGCACGCCATCGAGACAAACACGCCGTTCCGGTTCAATGGCAACGTGCCGAACGAGGGGTTGATTGAAAACCTGCCGGCCGGCTGTAACGTGGAGGTGCCGATTCTCGCGGACAACGCCGGCTTGCATCCCTGTGCTATCGGTGATCTGCCGGAGCAATGCGCGGCGATCAACCGGACGAACGTCAATGTGCAGGAACGAGCGGTCGCTGCGATCTTGAACGGTGACCGGGAGGCGGTACACCAGGCGATTGCGCTCGACCCGCTGACGACGACGCAGTGCAGCCTGGACGAGGCGCGGCGGATGACGGACGAGATGTTTGTAGCATCGGCCGACTACCTGCGGCTATAGGGCCGGGTTGGCAATGTGGAGGGGGGCGGGATGAGCCAGCGGGTGCCGATACTGGTCTACCATCATGTGTATCCCGAGGGCCATGACGAGCTAGGAGCGCCGTCGGGAGAGCGGGCGACCGGGATCATCGGGGCGGCGGCGCTGCGGCGGCAGCTGGACTACCTGGTGGCCGAGGGCTGGGAGGTGATCGCCACGACGCGCCTGGTGGATTGGCTGGAGCAAGGCGTCAGCATCCCGCAGCGGGCGGTCGTGCTCCACTTCGACAACGGCTGGCTGGATACGTATACGGTGGCCTGGCCGATCCTCCGCGAGTATGGGCTGACGGCCACGTGCTACCTGATTAGCGCCTTGGCGGGGGCCACAGAAGGGCAGCCGGTGGCGGTTTCCACCTCGACCGAGGGCGCGGTAGCCAAGCCCGGTCTCACCTGGCAGCAGGCGGCCGAGTTGGTGGGCGACGGGT
>JAJDZR010000173.1 GCA_022824545.1 Chloroflexota bacterium | reverse complement strand
CCACCCCGGGGGTGCTTCAGGCATGGCCCGCTTTCGTGGTGTGACGGGCGGTGTGTACAAGGCCCGGGAACGGTATTCACCGCCGTATGCTGACCGGCGGTTACTAGCAACTCCACGTTCAGGCAGGCGAGTTGCAGCCTGCCATCCCCACTGAGACGTCGGTTACAGGATTCGCGCCCCCTCGCGGGGTGGCCACCTATTGGCGACGCCATTGTAGCGTGTGTGTAGCCCTGGGCGTCTGAGCCATGCGGACTTGACGTCATCCCCACCTTCCTCCGGAGTTCGTCCGGCAGTCGGGGCAGAAACAGTAACTGCCCCCGAGGGTTGCGCTCGTTGCGGGACTTAACCCAACACCTCACGGCACGAGCTGACGACAGCCATGCAGCATCTGGCGGGGCTCCCTGGCGGGTCGGGCGCCTTTCGGCGTCCTACCACCCCGTAGTCCAGCCCAGGTAAGGTTCTGCGCGTTGCGTCGAATTGAACCACACGCTCCGCTGCTTGTGCGGGCCCCCGTCAATTCCTTTGAGTTTTAGTCTTGCGACCGTAGTCCCCAGGCGGGCCACTTACTGCGTCGGCGCCGGCACCGCAGGGGTCGATACCCGCGACACCCAGTGGCCATCGGTCAGGGGGTGGACTACCGGAGTATCTAAGTCCGTTCGCGCCCCACCCTTTCGCTCCTCAGGGTCAGGACTGGTCCAGCGCGCCGCCTTCGCTACCGGTGTTCCGACGGGGCTCTACGTATGCCACCACTCCCCCCGCCGTTCCGCGCGCCTCTGCCAGCCTCCAGTCCCCCCGTCGGCGCCGACCTCCCCGCGTTGAGCACGGGGCTTCCACGACGCCCGTAGGGGACCCCCTACGAGCCCTTTACGCCCAGTAAATCCGGATAACGCTCGTCTCCTCCGTCTTACCGCGGCTGCTGGCACGGAGTTAGCCGAGACTTTGCTACGGAGGTACCGTCTGATTTCGTCCCCCCGTGCAGCGGTTTACACCCCGTAAGGCGTCATCCCGCACGCGGCGTTGCTGCATCAGGCTTTCGCCCAGTGTGCAAGATTCCTTCATGCTACACCCCGTAGGGCGCGGGACCATCTCTCAGTCCCCGTGTGGCCGGTCAGCCTCTCAGCCCGGCTACCCGTCTTGGCCTTGGGAGGCCGTGACCCCCCCAACTAGCTGATAGGACGCGGGCTCCGCACCGGGCGCAGCAGCAAGCTGCCCGCTGCTGCTTTCCTCGCCGGTCCGACGACCGACGAGCGTAGGCGGGATTAGCCCCCCTTTCGGGAAGATAGCCCCCACCCGGCGATAGATTGCCCACGCGTTCCGCACCCGGACGCCACTGAAGAGCCGTAGCTCTCCCGTCCGACTCGCATTGATCACGCACGCCGCCAGCGTTCATCCTGAGCCAGGATCAAACTCTCCCTAATTCGCCACACTTCCTACCACTGTAGGAAGCCGTCTCGTCAAAGTGAGCAGCCTGGCCTCGTTCACTACCAGGTCACAAACTCTGGCTGCTGCTCGACCGGCCGCCCCGTAGGGGCACCGGCCGGCAACTACTTCCTTCCACTCTTCAACTGTTAACGAGCCACCGCCACGATGACAGACACCGATGAACGGTACTGCCGATTGCGGACTCTCTAATGATACGGGTGCTGGTGGTTCTTTGTCAACTTCAATTGCGCGGGTTGTGACAGTCAAGTTGTGGGCGGTGGGGGCTGGCCTCACCCCCCGGCCCCCTCTCCACCATGTGGAGAGGGGGCCGGGGGCCTGGAACAGGCCCTACGAATAGCCCTGGATTGCGGCTTGCGCCGGAATGACGGGCGCCTGGGCGCGATTCATCGCGCCCCTACACAGAAAACCTACCCCGGTCAGGTGTCGCAGGGGGAGAGCTTGTCAGGCAAGCTATCAGGATAGGTAGTTGGCGGTGGGGCAGGGGTTTCCGGTGTGGCAGGCCTCGACGGCGGCGAACAGCATCGCCATGCTGTGCTGATTGTCTGCGGCCGCGGTCTCCGGCGCTCGGTTTTCGGCGATGGCAGTGAGGAACTCGTTGAACGCGACGGATTGGCCCTCATGCGAGGAGGTCACGTCCATCACGTGCGCCACTTCCAGCTGCGGGAGATCGCGGCGGCGCTCGATGGTCAGTTGCGGAAAGTGCATGACGAGCGATCCGTACTCGCACTCGGCGCGAATATCGCCGTACCAGAAGGTGTTGGCGCCGGCGGAGATGCAGTTGCCTTCGTAGACGACCGGTACGTCGTGCTCCATGGTAAACAGCAGACTCGCGGCCACGTCGCCGGCGAATCCACTCCAAGCCCAGTTCCAGCTGCGGCCCGACACGGTGAGGGCGTTGCGTCCGAGCAGCGCGCGCAGGAGATCGAAGTGGTGAATGCTCATCTCGACGAGCAGGGGGTCATCCATGCGGTGCCGGAACCCGCTCGCGCCCCACCGAAACAGAGCATCGCGATAGTGCAGCGTGACGTGGTTGAGACGGCCGAGCGCGTTGGTAGTAATCAACTCGCGGAACCGCCGCACCCAGGCATGGTAGCGGCCTTTCTGCGAGATCATCAGGTGGCCCGGACTGCTGCGGTCGGCGGCGAGAATGCGGCGCATCGCCGCCGGGGTGTCGGCAATGGGCTTCTCGGAGAGGACGTGCAGGCCGGCTTCCAGGGCGGGGACGATCACGCTCTCGTGGTGTGCCGGCGGGACGATACACAGCACTGCGTCGGCCTCGACGGTGTTGAGCGCCGCGGCCAGTGAATGGAAGCAGCGGTCGGTGGGTACGTTTGTCTCTGCCGCGGCCGTGGCCAGGGCTGCACCATCCACGTCAACGAGACCGACATAGGTAGCCCGCTCCGGGGCCGCCAGCACCGTCTTCAACCAGGTGGCGCCGTAGCCACCTACCCCGACCTGCAGAATGCGTAGCATCGTCATCTCCTCCGTCGGCGCACCAGCATAGGTTACCGTAGCGAGCGCCGGCAAGTGAGCGGCTCGGTCTCCCCGCCGCCGATTTTGGGCGGATGCCAGGTGCTATACTGCCTCCGGGCAGCCCGAGACGTGGCCTTTCGTGGCCTAGGGCTGCGTTTCCAGTTTTATGAGCACATCGTTAGCCATCGTGGGACTTGGCCCCGGCGCGCCGCGGGCGCTGACGACCGGTGCGGTGGAGTTGCTGCGGGCGGCTCCGCTGGTCATGCTTCGCACCGGGCGTCATCCGGCACTGCGGCAGCTGGCACTGCGCGGAGAGGTACGTTCCTTCGACGACCTCTGGGACCAAGCGGACGGCGTTGACGGTCTCTGCGAGCGGATGGCGACGGAGGTGCTCGACTTGGCGACCGAGATGCCGGGGCTGGTCTATGCAGTGCCCGGTCATCCCTTGATCGGTGAAGCCACGGTCGCTGGCATCCTCCGGCGCGCGCCGGAGCGCGGGATTCGTCCGGTGATCGAGCCGGCGGTCAGTTTCATTGACGCGGCGTGTGCTGCGGTGCAATACGATCCGCTGCACGGGCTACAAGTCCATGATGCGCTGGCACTGCCACCTCCGGACCGGATCAATGCCACTGTGCCGCTGTTGGTGGCGCCGCTCCAAGATCAACGCATGGCTGCTGCCGCGCAGGCAGTGCTGGCGGCGCGCTTCCCTTTGAGCCATCGAGTGCAGCTCGTGCCGTTGGCGGACGGATCGGCGGCCGCGCAGCCGTGCTCGCTGCCGCTTGGTGATATTGGGAGCGCCAACTGGACGGGCGACGGACTGACCGCGCTCTGGGTGCCGGCGTTGGCACCAGAGCGGGACATGCGCTCGGCGGTGACGCTGCGGGAGATCATGGCGCGGCTGCGTGCTCCTGATGGCTGCCCCTGGGATCGGGCGCAGACGCGGCAAACCCTCAAGCGGCACCTCCTCGAAGAGACCTATGAGGTGCTAGAAGCGATAGACGCTGACGATATGGCCGAGCTTTGCGAGGAGTTGGGCGATCTGCTGCTCCAGGTGTATTTCCACGCGCAGATCGCGGCCGAGGAGGCGGCTTTCACCTTCGCGGACGTAACTGCTGCATTGGGCGAGAAGCTGGTGCGCCGCCATCCGCACGTGTTTGGGGACCAGGCAGCAGCCGATGCCGAACAGGCGCTCGCCAACTGGGAGCAGATCAAGCAAGCCGAGCGCCGGGCGAAGGGCAAGGAGCGGTCGTCGCTGCTGGACCGGGTGCCTAGCTCACTGCCGGCACTGGCGGCCGCGCAAGCGTTGGGTGAGCGGGCCGCGACGGTCGGGTTCGACTGGGAGACGGTGCGCGGCGTGTTCGACAAGGTGCGCGAGGAGCTGGACGAGCTGTGGCGGGCAGACACGCCGGCCGAGCGGGCCGAGGAGCTAGGGGACGTGCTGTTTGTGCTGGCTCGCGTCGGTAGCTGGCTGGACGTGGATGTTGAGGATGCGTTGCGCCGGGCCAATCGCAAGTTTCGCGCGCGGTTTGGGGCGATGGAGGCGGCTGCGCGGCGGGAGGGACTAGAGCTGGCGTCGCTCTCGGACGCCGAGTGGGATCGTCTGTGGAACGCGGCCAAGCGGACCGCGTGAGGTAGAATCCGGCCCCCTCTGGTCCCCCTGACAAGGGTAGGTTTTTCGGCGGGCAGCCGCGGACAGGGCAGCCCTCACCCCCCGGCCCTCTCTCCACCATGTGGAGAGGGGGAGTAGGGACTGGAACAGGACCTCCGAATGTCCCTGGATGCCCGCGCAAGCGGGAATGGCGGCCGTGCAACGATCTCCTGGCGTGGGAATGACGATTTTGCAGCGGGGTTCGCACGCGGGGGTGACGGAGGGGTGGTGCTATACTCACCTGTGGCGACGGGCTGACCGGCCGGGGTTGCAGCGGTGAAGGGCTGTAGGCTTGTGCAGGCTTGGCAGTCGGAGATCACTATCGAAGGGGAGCACCAATGGCTGTGCAAATGGAGGACTTCCGCTCGATTGCGGAGCGGGTGGTCGAGAACGTCGAGCAGGTGATTGTCGGGAAGCATTACGAGGTGCAGCTGGCGCTGATTGCCTTGATTTGCCGAGGCCATCTGTTGATCGAGGACGTGCCCGGCGTGGGTAAGACGACGCTGGCGAAGTCGCTGGCTCGCTCGCTCGGCTGCACGTTCAAGCGGATGCAGTTCACGCCGGACCTGCTACCGAGCGACGTGACCGGCGTCTCCATCTACAACCAGAAGAGCGCCGAGTTCGAGTTCCGGCCCGGCCCGGTCATGGCGCAGATCGTGCTCGCCGATGAAGTGAACCGAGCGACGCCCAAAACGCAATCGGCGCTGCTGGAAGCGATGGAGGAGAACCAAATCACCGTGGATGGGGTGACCCGTGCCCTGCCGGTGCCGTTCCTGGTGATGGCGACACAGAATCCAATCGAGTACGAGGGCACCTTTCCGTTGCCGGAAGCGCAGTTGGACCGGTTTATGATGCGGTTGAGCTTGGGCTATCCGTCGGCGGCCGACGAGCTAGTGGTGCTGACCGCCCAGCAACAGACCCATCCGCTCGATTCCCTGGATCAGGTGGTATCGCTCGAAGACTTGCTTCAACTGCAGCAGGAAGTGCGGGGGGTGTACGTGGACCGCCTGGTCTCCGAGTACATTGTGGCGGTGGTGACGGCGACGCGCGAGCATCAGGAGGTCTATCTTGGGGCCAGTCCGCGCGGTTCGCTGGCGCTCTACCGGGCGTCGCAGGCGCGGGCGATGATGTATGGCCGCGACTACGTGATCCCCGATGACGTGAAGGAGCTAGGGGAGCCGACGCTGGCGCACCGGCTGATTGTCAGCCCGGCGGCGCGGATTCGTAACGTTGATCCGCGCCAGATCATCGAGGAGATCGTCGAGGCCGTGCCAGTGCCCGGCGCCGGCGCCGCGGCTCGCAGCTAGGGCGCTGGCTGCTGCATTGCCCTGTCCCCCACCGCAGCGGGGGCCAGCCCCGTCCCTAACCCTCCCCCGCTGATGCAGGGGAGGGAACACACCCCTGCCGAACCGGCGCGAGGTGATACCAGCCGTTGCCCTTGACGGTATCCTTGCCCACATGCACGAGGCTACCCCAGAGAAGTAAGGGCAGCAGTGCCCGCATGGCGGCTTGCTCACCCTCCCAACTGGCCCGGCCCACAAAGCCGCCAATCGGTGTGGTGCGGCGGAGGCGGCGGCTCGGACTCCACTGATCCACCCAGGCGGTTTCGTCCGCTTGGAGCGTGATCGCGGCGGCGGGCGCGAGTAGCGCCTGGGGGTCGTCGCCGGGCAATCCTGGCGGGTCATCGGCGGCGAACGCTTGGCCGAGGGCGCGCAGGCGCTGCACCAGGCGGGCCACCAACACGCGCGGCTGGGGAGAGCGCACCAACTGCCCACGCGCGATGAGCCGCGTCGGGGTGTGGAAGGTCAGCTGGACGGCGCCGCGCTCGTCGAGCGGCCAGCTTTGCGCTGCGGTAGCGACGTGTGCCGCCGTGATGGCCAGCGTGGGTGACAGGTCGGGCTGCCGGTGGTGCTGCCAATCGGAGGCCCAGAGCACCTGGCGCTGGGCGGTGAATGGGTTTTCGGCCAGCACGCGCAGTAACCGCACCCGGCCGCGTTGCCCGCGATACCGGGTTTCCCCGTCATGCCGGGGCTGCCGGGCGCCGATGCCGACGGTCTGCCACTGCCGGACTGCGCCGATGAGAGGGGGCACCAGGTCGCGCGCGGCGGTGAAGAGCGTCAGGCCGAACGTGAGCTGCTGCCCGGCCGCGTACTGCCCGGAGGCGGTGAGCGGCGGCTCGATGGTGTAGGGGCGCGGGAGCTGCCCGTCGGGTTCGGCCACAGTGCCTAGAGCGGTCGCACCATGCTGGCGCCACAGCGACTCGAGGAGGGCGCCGCGTAACGCCGCGCCGCGTGGCTCCGGGAGCGTGAGGGGTTGCAATACCTCCAGGGTGAACCGCAACCGGTACGCCGTGAACGGGGACATGGTGAGTTTAGGGTGCGCGGAGACACGTGGGCGACGCTTATTCTGGCACACTTGCTCGTGTCGCGGCCGCCGGTGGCCGCGTGATTGGCCGGAATTGTGTTTACACCGCCTGGGAATCGCACCGTCGTTGTCGTCTTTCTGTTGGTGCTCGTTGGCGCCTACATCTGGCGGGGCCAGTGGCGGCGGCTGGTCGCGTGGCTCGGTATTGTGATCGTGGTGTACGGCGGCTTGCTGCTGCTGAGGGCGGTCGTCGCGCCACAGGCACTGAACCTGGTCGCAGTGGTGCTCTTTATGCTGCCGCTCTTCGATGGCGTGTGGCTGCTGCTCTCCGGGCGGCCGCTCTTGTTCCCTAGCCTGCTGCGTCCTGAAAAGCCGGATGGGGATGCGGCCGGCGGCTATACACGCAAGTAGCTGGCTGACTGCCGGGAGGCTGGCGGCGAGGCTCATCTCCTCACCCCCTGGCCTCCTGACGGGCCAAAGCCACACAGATAGTGCCAGGTGTGGTGTGGCTTTGGCCCGTCCCCTCTCCACCATGTGGAGAGGGGATGTAGCGCTCGGATCGGAGTCGATGAATAGCCCTGGACGGCGGCTTTCGCTGCAATGACGAGCGCCTGGGCGGGATGAACACGCCCCTACAAAAAACCCACCCTGTGAGAGTATCGTCCCCCGCCGCGCGGAGGGGCTGGGCGGGGCGCCAAGGGGGCGCTGGGGCGATTATTCCGCTTGCCGCCGGCGGAACTGCTCCCGCAGCCGCCGTAGCTCGGTTTCGACCGACAAACGAGCCGCTCGCTCGGCCGCGGCTCGGCCTTCAGCGGCCGCGGCGCGGTCTTCCGCAGTCATGCGGGCGGCCTGTTCGGCCGCATGACGGCCTTCAGCGGCTGCTGCGCGGGCGGCGGCGGCGACGCGCTCGGCGTGCAACTCCAGCGTTGTCGGCAGGTACTTCCCGGCCACCGGGTCGTACACCCGCAGCTCGCCATCGCCCCAGCATAGGTCCAGGCCCAGCACCGGACTATGCCCCCATCGCACCCCGTCCGGCTCTTCATTGATCGTGATGGGTTCGTACTCCCCGGCTACCAGCCGATCCCCGGCCAGCGCCGCATCGTGATACCGGCCGCCGGTGTGGTCGAACCGCCAGTATTCCTGTACTCCATAGCCGGCGTAGCCGGTCCGCTTGACCGTGTAGTCCCGCCGCCCGGTGCTGCGCGAGGCCACTTCCAGCACGAAGTCCGGTGGCTTCCCCACTTCACTGATGACGTAGCCGTTGCGCGCCACGATGGCGGCGGGATTGACGCCGAACGCCACCACGCAGTCCGGCGCCAGCCGCTCCGTGTTGTTGCCGGCCTCGCGCCGGAGGTAGCCCTGGCCGGAGATCAATACGTCGGTGCGCGGGGCAAAGTGGGCACGCAGGATGCTATCGAACGCCACTAGGTGGTTGAATTGCTGCATATCGGGTATCCGCGGCGGGTCGGGGAGTGGCTCTAGGTGTGCATACGCGCCGGACGGAGGGGGGCGGAGGGTGGTTCTGGTTGCCATCGGAACTCTCGTGCCGGACAGCCGGTGCGCGCGGTACCGAGGTGAGACGACCCGGCAGCAGTAGTATAGCCGAACCGGGAGCCGCGGTGTCGGGGTGGGGACCTAGCCCCCCTATTGTCCCCTCACAAGGGTAGGTTTTTGGCATAGGGGCGCCGCGGGTGGGGCAGACCTCACCCCCCGGCCCCCTCTCCACCATGTGGAGAGGGGGTGTAACGCTCGGGCCGGGGCCAATGCATGGCCCTGGATGGCGGCTTGCGCTGCAATGACAGGCGACTGGGCGCGATTCATCGCGCCCCTACAGAAAACCTACCCCTGTGAGCCTATGGTCCCCCCGTCCCGACGGGGGGACGGGCGCAACATGTTGCGTCCCTATGGCTTAACCCGTACCTACCCTTGCGAGCATGGGGCGAGGGAGTTGGATTCCCGCGAAAGCGGGAATGACGGATGCCGAGGCCGATGACGAGTGAGGGAGGGATGCCTAGCCGCCTGGCAGGAACCGGCGCAGGGGTGGTGGGACGAGGATCCGCAAGTGCCACTGAGTGTTGTCATCGGTGAAGAGGGCGGCAACCATCGTATCCACCGGGGCGTGGTTGTCGGTGAGGACTTGGACCGGTCCTTGCTGCAGCCAACGCTGTCGGTCGGCCTCGGCCATGACGAACGTGGTGCGCTCGCGGAGCAACTCGTGGGTGTGATGGGGGCGGAACTGGGAGAAGTCTATGGGCTGGCGCGAGGCGGCCACGACAAAGGTGGCGCGGGCGTTACCGGATTCCCGTAAGTCGCGCTCAAGCTCGGTATGGGACTCCTCGGCGCTCCACGCAGCCCGGTCAAGCTCATCAAGGTAATAGGGGAAGGGGATGTCGGCGTCCTGCCCCAAGATGTAGACATGGGGATAGATGGACTCCAATGTGTACACAAAGGCGCGCAGAAATCTACTCGGTCGGAGCTTATCAATGATGTTGGCGAGATAGATGCCGTCGTCGCTCAGGAGGTCGTGGAGCTGCTGGCTGAACTCCAGGGTGGTGAGGTGATAGGGGACGGAGTAGTCGTTGAAGGCATCGCCGACAATGAGGTCGTATTGCTCGTGCCGAACGTCGTTGACGGCCATCCGCGCGTCCTCGTTGTAGGTGACGATATTGGTTGTGGGACTGAGACCCAACTCGGTGCGGACAATCTCCGTCACGCCGGGATCAATCTCGATGACCTCGACCGAGGCCTGGGGATACCGGTTTTCCAGGTGGATGGGCACCGTGTAGCCGCCGCCGCCGATGAAAAGGGCGCGCAAGGCGGGGTTGCGCTGCGCTAGGTACTGGGCCGTTTCCGCGAAGATGCGGGTGTAGGGATAGGTGAGCGTATCGGGTTGGCCGATGACATTGTAGCTGTGGATGAGGTGGTCGAGTTTAAGCTCCCGGGCCGGGCTGTCGGTGCCATGCAGCGGCGTGACTTTGATGCAGTAGTAGCTGCTCTCGACGAGGCAGGGACTTTCGCGCAGATGCGGCTGGAGCGTGTATCCGGCCAGCGCGAGGGTGGGGATGAGGAAGAAGGCTGACGCGAGGCGTTGCCGGAGCAGGCTGCCCATGGTGAGTGCCAGCGCCAGCAGCACGAACCCCACGAGCAGGACGACGTGGCGGGTACCAATCACCGGGATCAGCACAAAGCCGGTGACGTAGACGCCGAGGATGCTGCCGGCGGTGGATACGGCGTAGAGCCGGCCGACGATTCCGCCGGCCCGGCCGAGGTCGGTCAGGGCTTGCTTGACGGCCAGCGGGGTCACCATGCCGAGGATGCAACTCGGCAGGAAGAACAGCGCGGCGTTCACGGCCAAGATGTGGGGAATCAACGGCAGGTAGGTAAACAGCGGCGGCACTTCGGGGAGCAGGGCAAGCACGGCGAAGCTCAACAGGCTGGCGCTGAGCAGGGTGAGGCCGAGCGTGCGGGCCGGGTCAAAGCGGTCGGCGAGCCGGCCGCCGAGATAGTTGCCGATGGAGATACCGGCGAGCACGATGCCGATGATGCTTGTCCAGGTGTAGATCGAGACGCCGATCTGCGGCGCCAGCAGGCGACCGGCGACGATTTCGAGGACGAGCGTCCCGGCGCTGGCGAGAAAGACGATGACGTAGAGCCGGGCGGATCGGAGGGCGGGGTTGCTCATGGGGCCGTCCGGGTTTGCCGCAGTGTGGATAATGGCACGCCAGGCCCGCACCACCAACTCCATTCGATTGTGTCGGTTGTACGCTTTCGGTCGGTCACTTTAGCTCCGAGGGCATCCTGGGGATGGCTCATACAGCTAGACGGGACACGGGCGACGAGGGCGAGGCAGCGAGCGCACGGTCCACCAGGTCTTGGCCTTGGGCGATACGCCGCGACCGACCGGCAGGGTCTTCGCTGCCCAGCAGCAGGTCCAAGGCAGCGGCGTGGCCCTGCTGCCGCACAATCGCGGCGACAGCCCGTAGCGCCGCCGCTTCGGTCTCGAAGTCCGCGACGATGTTGCGTGACGATAACGACCATAGCTCGTAGTTCATGGGCTAAGTATAGCCTGCTCACACGGGGATCACCGCTACGACACAGCGAAGCAAATGGGCCGGGTCGCCCCATAGCGTATGGTGGACACGACTGCGCCGCAGCGTGCGCTCGATCCGTACAGGAACCTGGTCGGGAATGTCGAGCCGAGCGATGAACTGCCCCAAGAACGGGTAATCCTGCGCCTTGTTCCGGGCTTGTTGGACGTTGGCATACACTGAGATGCCATCCCAGAGATGGCGATGCGTCTCACTGCGCGGCGGCCGCCCCTGGGCCGCGTCCGAAAGAAAGTCCTCTAGCAGCGGTGGATTTGTCTCCACAATCCGATAGAACGTAGCCACGGTATCGCGGGTCCATGTGCCCTTAGCCGCTGGCTACTGGCCACCTGCGGATGCCCCGGCCGTGGAGGAGGTTGCCGAGCAGGGCACCCAAGATAAGCAGGACCGCCGCGACCATCACGACGATGAGGCGCGTGCCGAAATGGGCGATGAGGACAAACCCGGTGAGATACACGCCGACCAGGCTGCCGGCGGTGGAGATGGCGTAGACGCGACCGACGAGGCCGCCGGCGTGACCGAGGTCGGTCAGGGCCTGCTTGACCACGAGCGGCGTGATCATGCCCAAGATGCAGCCGGGCAAGAAAAAGATCACCGTGGTCAGCACGAGAATGCGGGGGACGAGGGGCATCCAGAGCGTGAACTGCGGTAGCACGCTGACCAGCCCGAGGGTAATAAAGCTCGTCAGGCTGGCAGCGACCAGCGTCAGCCCCAGCACGGAGGGGCCGGGATAGCGGTCGGCGAGCCGGCCACCGAGGAAGTTGCCGATACTGATGCCGGCGAGGATGACGCCGATGACGCTCGTCCAGGTGTAGAGCGAGACGCCGATGTAGGGCGCCAGAAGCCGGCCGGCCACTAGCTCGATGACCAGCGTACAGCCGCTGGCGATAAAGGCGATGGTGTACAGGCGTGTCATGTTCAGGGCTGCATACATGTCCGGCTGACTCCTCGGAAGGCCTTACGTGCCGCGCTGCACGGAGCGCCGCCCGTTTCGCGTGCGAGAGTCTACCCCGCGCAGCCAGGCGGCAGTCAGAGAATTGGGAGAGGACAAGCAATGAGTTTAACCGGCTACTCACGACTCAGTAAAGCCGGAAACGTTAGCGTGACGTTAAATCGCGCGGTCGGTGTCAGTGATGCGCGGTGTGGTGTGCTGCACGAGCAGCGCCGTGAGATCAGTGGCGGTGCGGGGGACTACTGCTGATGGTGAGAGTAAGCCCTCGGCGCATAGCTGCCGGTAGGCGCTGACCACGATGGGCTGGAGCAGCCTGGCCCCGCGGAGCAGCGGCTCGTCGGCGAGGACTACATCGGGGCGGCCCTCGGCGAGCAACCGGCCCTGACGCAGCACGATGACGTGATCGGCCCAGGCGAGCGCCAACTCTACATCGTGGGTGGAGATGACAATGCTCCGGCCGGTGCGGTGGAGCGTATCGAGCAGGTCGAGGATGCGGGCGGTCATCTCGGGGTCGAGGCCGGCCGTCGGCTCGTCGGCGATGATGACCTCCGGCTCCATCACCAGCACGCCGGCAATAGCCACCCGCTTCTTCTGGCCGTAACTGAGGAGGTGCGTGGGGCGGTCGGCCAGATCGGTCAGGTCGGTATCGCTGATGACCTGCTCGACCTTATCGCGTACCTGCTCCTCGGACCAGCCCAGGTTGAGCGGGCCGAAAGAGATGTCTTGCCGGACATTGGCGGCGAACAACTGCGAATCCGGGTCCTGAAACACCAGTCCGACGCGGCGGCGTAGCTCGCGGAGCGCGTGGCGGTCGTAGCCGATTGGCTCGCCACTCAGGGCGATGGTGCCGGCGGTGGGTTGCAGGATGCCGTTGAAGTGCAGGAAGAGGGTCGTCTTGCCGCAGCCATTGGCACCCAGGATGGCGATGCGGCGGCCCTGTGGCAGGGCGAGGGAGAGGTCGCGCAGGGCTACGGTGCCGTCCGGGTAGGTGAAGATGACACCCTCAGCCGCCAGTACGGGGGGCGCGTCAATGGTCGTGGCGGCCGGCTGATGGGCGGCCGGATTGGCGCCGTTGCGGCGTTCCGCCAGCGGTTCCTCTGTGTGCTGCGGGCCGCCGGGGAGTGCTGTTCCCAGCGGGCTGGTCCCAACGTTGTGTACCCCACTCATAGAGTTCTCCACCACCAGGTAGCGATGGCCGCCAAGAGCAACACGCTCTCGGCGCCGGCGATGACGAGCAAGTTGCGCGGCGACCACGTGGGTTGCGCCGTAAGTACGCGCAGCTCGCCAGTATAGCCGCGGGCGGTCAGGGCGGTGAACAGCGCCGCTGCGCGGGCCTGCGAGCGCAGGTAGAGGTTGGCAGCGAGCATGCCCGCCGAGCGCAGCGAGCGCCGCCAATTGCTGTAGCCGAGGCGGGCATTCTGGGCGATGTACATGGCCTGCGCGGTCTCGATGAAGACGAAGATGAACCGATACATGAGTACCATCAGCTCGATGAACAGTTGAGGCACACGCCACTTCCGTAGCTGGTCGGTGAGGTCCACCATCGGCGTTGTGAGGGCGAGGGACAACATGCTGGCGACGCAGGCAAACGACACCGACGCGACCTGCGCGGCTCGCTCCAGGCCGCTCCAGGTCGCGCCGAGGTGCCAGGGGCCGAGGGGGAGCGCGACCAGCGTTGCGGCGTCGGCCGGGTCCACGGACATGATTGCGAGCGTGAGCACGCCGAGCACGATGAAGCCGGCCGGCAGGCGGATGAAGTACCAGAAGGCCCGGAGCGGAATGCCGGCCACGCCGACGACGGCCGTGGTGACGAACGCGAGCGCCAGGAGGGCGACCACCGGCGAGCTGGCGACGAGGCAGATCAGGATGGTGAGGCCGGCAAAGAGTATCTTCTCGGCCGGGTGCGTGGTCCGTAGCCGATTGTGGTAAGCGTAGAGATCAATGGGGAAGGGATGCACGTTTACTCCTCACCGTTGGTCTGTGGTTATCAGCCCCCTATGGTCCCCCCGCTGGGGGGGGGGGACGGGGGTGGAGGTAGTCGGCTCAGTCCCTAGCCACCAGCCACTAGCCACTAGCCGCCGGCTCCTATCCGCTCGCCTCGGCGCCGGCGCGGCGGCCGAGCGGGTAGCCGATGAAGAAGGCCAGTAATCCCAGGCCGATGCCTTGGAAGGCAGAGATGGTCGCCTGAAGCTCGCCGAACTCGGTCTCCACGAAGAGCAGTGCGATGGCCAGGACGACGCCTACGACGGACAGGACTCCGGCAATGGCCAGATCGGTACCGCTGCCGCTGCCGTTGCGCGCGCGGGAGCGACCTAGGAGCCACCCGACAAGGCCGGCTACGAGGAGCGTGCCGAGGAGCGCTTGCAGGCCGAAAAAGTAGCGCTCCAGGTCTTCGGGCGAGTAGACCGGTTCGAACCAGGCTTGGAAATCGGGGCCGGCCAGCTCTTCCACGGCCGCGACGCCCTGCATGTCGGCGCCGCCCCACTCGGTTCCTTCGGCGATCCAGCCGCGATAAGCCAGCGGCACGAGGACCAAGAGAATGACGATGGCGGCCAGTAGCCAGTTGCGTGTTTGCGGTGACATGCGATGCTCCCTCCAAGTCACTTATGGGTGCGTTTTTGCCATCTACCGACCATCAGCCGGCGGCTACGGAGGTGCCGGGTGCGGGTGTCGGTGCTCCCGCGGGGAGAATGCCCTGCTCGACGAGCACGTCGCGGCTGTGCTGGACGAGCAGATTGAAGACGATGACCGTGAGGATGCCCTCGGCGATGGCGAGGGGGACCTGCGTGATGGCGAAAATGCCGAGGAACTTGACGAATGACTCGACGATGCCGCCGGTCGCGGCGGGCCAGGCCAGCGCCAACTGCCCGGCGGTGACGATATAGGTGGCCCAGTTGGCGATGGCGGCAGCGAGGAAGACGGCCCAGGTCAGCCCCAAGGTGCCGCGGAAGGTACGGAAGATGCCATAGGCGACGAACGGTCCGACCACCGCCATCGAGAAGACGTTGGCGCCGAGCGTTGTCAGCCCGCCGTGCGCCAGGATAATGGCCTGGAACAGCAAGACGATGGTCCCGAGCACTACCATGGTCGTCGGCCCGAAGAGGATGGCGCCGAGCGCGACGCCGGTGGGGTGCGAGCAACTCCCGGTGACGGACGGCAGCTTCAGTCCCGATAGCACGAAGGCGTAAGCGCCCGACATGCCCAGCGTGATTTTGCTCTGTGGCGAGCGGTTGACCTGCCGGGCGACGGAGCGCAGCCCCCAGAGGAAGAACGGGATGACGACGACAAACCAGATCACCGCCCACATGGGCGGGAGGAAGCCCTCCGAGATGTGCATGGCGTGTGCCGACCGGACCATGCCAAAGGCCAGCAGCAGCGCCGCCGCAACGATCAAGGCCAGGCGTGGCGCCATACGATGGCGAGTGAGAACAGTTGACATAAGCACTTTCCCTCCCGGACAGACTCGACGGCTTTTGCTATAGCGAACGGTTTGCAATAGGAGCGCAGTGCCAATATACACCCAATTGCCGGACGAGTCAAGGCGAGTGGTGATGAGGGGTCAGCAGAACAAGAGCCGGGCCGGGAAGAGGGTTGGGTATCCGTCCCTTACGGAGTGCTCCGTGCAATCCGTCTTAGCGCGGACAATACTGCGGGAACGTCATCCTGGATGATGTTCCAGACAATATCATCGTCAATTCCCAGGTAGGCGTGAATGATGCGGTTGCGTGTACCGACTATCGCTCGCCACGGGACCTCCGGGTGCTGCTCACGAATGGCTTCGGGTACGTGCGTGGCTGCTTCACCAATCAGCGCCAGATTGTGCAGCGTAGCATCGTAGATCAGACTGTCGGTGACGAAGGCATCCTGCTCCAATCCCTCCGTATAGGACAAAACCTTTTCGCCAAATCCGATCATATCCTGTATGTAGAGACGCCATTCGCGTAGCCCCTGGCCGGATTCAGACATCAATGGCCTCTGCTACGACATACGGCCGCAACTCTGGGCGCAGTGCTTTGTCCGTCACCAGATCCACCGGGCGGCCCAACAGGTCCTCGATGTAGAACTGCACGCCAAAGTACCGCTTTGACGTTGCCGGGCCATCGAAATACACTAGGAGGTCAATGTCGCTGCCGTGCGTCGCTTGATCACGGGCAGTCGAGCCAAAGAGCGTGAGGGCCGTGACGCCGAACCGCTCGACCAGCGTCGCCTTGTGTGCGCGCAACAGCTTCAGCGCTTCGTCTCTGGACACCACGGCTCCTTTCCCGGTGGCCGGGGTGCTCAGACGGCGGGGGTGCCGCGACACTGGGCACAGCGGCCACTGATGTCAATGTCCATGCCCTCGACTTGGAATCCGGTCTGGTGGAGTAGGTCGGCGCGGAGCTGGGCGGTAAGCTCGCTGGTGAACTCCTCGACGGCACCGCACAGGCGGCAGACCACGTGGTAGTGCTCGTCGGTTCCTTTGATCTCGTAGTGGTGGTGCTCTTCGGAGAGGTGTAGCTCCTCGATCAGGCCGTGGTCCTTGAGCACGAGCAGGGTGCGGTAGACGGTGGAAAGGCTGATGCGGGGGTCGCGCTGGCGGGCCAGCCGATATAGCTCGTCGGCGTCGAGATGCCCTTCGGCTGCCTCCATCACGTCGAGGAGCAGGCCGCGCTGCTGGGTCATGCGCCGGCCGCCGCTCCGCATGACGGCGCGCGCACCCTTCTGGAAATCGCTCAACTGGCGCTTGTTGGATGAGTTTTCCATTGCTGCCATTACCGTTGGGGGTAGGTCCGCTCTCTCGATTGTAGGAAGGCGGCGTGGGAAGTGTCAATATGGGGACCTTTGCGTGCTGCCCGGGTGGAGTGCTCTCGCGAGGGTAGGTTTTTTGTCTGCATCAGGATTTGGAGGATGATCCTCACCCCCTGACAAGCCAAAGCCGCACGGATAGTGCCAGCAGGAGGAACAGCCTGCCCCTTTTGCCCCCCTGTGGTCCCCCCCCGCAGCGGGGGGACGGGCGCAACAAGATGCGCCCCGAAGGCGTGGCGCGTGCCTACCGCAGTCAGTGTTCGCGTGGGCCGGCGGCATCGCCGCGCGGACGGGAGCGGTGTAGAATGCGGAGCGCGGTGTCAACGGGCAGCGGGAACGGGTATCGGCGGCGGGTAGCATGGCGAGACAGGCAACGGGCGCAGCAGGTAGCGAGCGGGAGACGGTCCTGCTCCTCGACGGCTTTTATCTGCTTTTCCGCGCGTTCCACGCCGTACCGAGCACGTTCGCAACCTCGGCCGGCGAGCCGACCAACGCCGTCTACGGCTTCACCTCCGTCCTGCTGAAGACGATTGCCGACTTGCGGCCGGAGTACGTGATCGTCGCGTTCGATAGCTCCGGGCCGACTTTCCGGCACGAGGAGTATCCCGACTACAAGGCCAATCGTCCGCCGATGGACGAGACGCTGCGGGTGCAGATACCGCGGGTGCGACAACTGGTCGAGGCCTTCGGTTTTCCGATCTGCGAGGCCGGGCGGGCCGAGGCGGACGACGTGATCGGCTCGCTGGCCGTCAAGGCTACGGCGGCGGGGCTGGATGCGGCTATCGTGTCGGGGGACATGGACCTCTTGCAGTTGGTGGATGAGCAGGTTTCCGTGGTCTGGCCGGGGCGGCGCATCTCCGACTACACCATCTACGACCCGGCAAAGGTGCAGGAGCGCTACGAGCTGCGGCCGGAGCAGGTGCCCGATTTCAAGGCGCTCGCCGGCGATAGCTCGGACAACATCAAAGGGCTGCGCGGCGTGGGCAAGAAGACGGCGGTGCGGTGGCTGCACGAGTGGGGCACGGCGGACGAGATCGTAGCGCACGCCGGCGATCTCCCGAAGCGGTTTCAGAACGCCGTTGCCGCGAGTGCGGAGCAAATTGGGCGGGATCGGCGCTTGGCGACGATTCGGCGGGACATACCGTGCGAGCTGGACCTGGAGCGCGCGCGCGTGCGGACCTACACGCGGGATCGGGTTGTCACGCTCTTCCGAGAGCTGGAGTTCCGCTCGCTGCTGCGGCAACTCCCGGAGGATGAGGCGTCGTCGCTGCAACCGGCGCTGCTGACCGACGGTGCCGAGGCCCCGGCGCCGGCCGAGATCTCCGTTGAGGTCGTGACGACGCCGGGCGAGGTGGCCGCGGCGGCGCGGCGACTGGCGGCAACGGGAACCCTGGTCATCCACCTGCTCACGACGCAGCGGCCGGGCGCGGACCCCGATCTGGGGGGGCTGGCGCTGGCCGGCGCGACGTCGGAGGCCGCGCCCGTCTTCACTCCGTTGGCCGCGGCGGATGACGTGGCCAGGGCGGCGCTGGTGGAGGCGCTCCGCGCGGTGAGCGAGGACGCCGCGGTGGCGAAAGTGGGCCACGATGCGAAACGCGCTATGGCGCTGCTGGCGCGGTACGGGGTGGCGTTGCGCGGCCTCGCCGATGACACGATGCTCGCGGCGTATCTGGTGAATCCGGCGAGCCGCTCGCTGTCGGTGAAGGACCTGGTGCTGGCGCAAACGGGAGAAGAGTTGACCGAGCCGGCGAGCCTGATTCCGCGGCGCAAGTCGTGGTCGGCAGTAGATGCGGCCGCGTTGGCCCAAGCCGCCGCCGCCGAGGCGGTGCGGCTGCCGGATATCGCGCGGCTGTTGCGCGAGCAGCTTGAAGAGCGTGCCCTCCTCGACCTCTACCGCGACGTGGAGCTGCCGCTGCTGCCGGTGCTGGTGGACATCGAGGCCGCCGGCGTGGACCTGGACACCGACTACCTCGCCGAGATGAGCAGCGCGATGGGGGCGCAGATCGCTGCCGTCGAGCAGAGTATCCATGAGGACGTGGGCCACGAGTTCAAGGTGAACTCACCGCAGCAGCTAGGGCAGGTGCTGGTGGACGAGCTACATCTGCCGCTCACCAAGCGCACGAAAACGGGCTTCTCGACCGATGCCGGCGTCTTGCAGGCGCTGGTCGGCGCGCATCCGGTCATTAAGAAGGTACTGGACTACCGGCAAGTGACCAAGCTCAAGTCCACCTACGTGGACGCGCTGCCGGCGCTCGTCAATCGCCGGACGGGGCGGCTGCATACCTCATTCAATCAAGCCGTCGCGGCTACCGGTCGGCTCTCGTCGGCCGACCCGAACTTACAGAACATCCCGATCCGCACCGAGGAAGGGCGTCGGATTCGCCGGGCCTTCGTGATCGGACGGGAGGGCTGGGTGCTGCTCGCTGCCGACTATGCCCAGATCGAGCTACGGATTGCGGCGCATCTCTCCCGCGATCCACTGTTGATGCAGACGTTCCGAGACGGGGTGGACGTACATGCGGCGACGGCGGCGACGCTATTCGATACGACGCCGGACGCCGTGAGCGAGGACCAGCGCCGGCTGGCCAAGACGATCAACTTCGCCATTCTGTACGGCATCAGCGGGTGGGGACTCGCGCAGCGGACCGACATGAGTTTGGAGGAAGCCGATCCGTTTATCAAGCGGTACCGCAGCCGCTATCCGGGCATTGACGACTACATCAAGCGGACCGAGACGCACGGGCAGGAGTATGGCTGGGTGGAGACGCCGATGCGGCGGCGGCGCTATCTGCCGGAGCTGAAGTCGCGGAGTGCGCCGGTCCGGGCTGCCGGGAAGCGGATGGCGATCAACCACCCCATTCAGGGTGGGCAAGCCGATCTCATCAAGGTGGCGATGATTAACATTCACCGCGATCTCAAGGCGGCCGGCTTGCAAAGCCGGATGATCCTGCAAGTCCACGACGAACTGGTGTTCGAGGTGCCGGAGGAAGAATTGCCGCGCGTGGCACCGCTGGTCAAGGAGCGCATGGAGACGGCGATGGCGCTCGACGTGCCGATTGTCGTGGAGATGAAGGCCGGCCCCAGCTGGGGCGAGTTGACGAGTTTCTAGTGGCCGGTGGCTAGTGGTCAGTGACCCAAGGTGCTATGCCTGAGCTTCCCGAAGTAGAGACAACGCGCCGCGACCTGGTGCCGCAGCTTGTCGGGCGCCGGATCGTCGGGCTGGAGCTGCACTGGCCGCGGACGTTGGACCGTCCGCCGAGTCGTGCGGAGGCCGAGGCGCTGCTAGTGGATCAGCCCATCACCGGGCTACGGCGGCGAGGGAAGTACCTGCTCATTGACTTGCAGGGTGGCGCCATCCTGGTCATTCATCTGCGGATGTCGGGGCGTTTGGGGGTGGTGGCGGCGGAGAGCCAGGAGCCGGTGCATCTGCGCGCTGCGCTGCTGCTGGATGACGGGATGGCGCTGCGGTTCGTGGACATGCGGAAGTTCGGTCGGCTCTACGTGCTGACCGGCGCCAGCGAGCTGGACGATCTGCTGGTCAACGTCGGACCGGAGCCGCTAGAGGACGAACTGACGCTGGCTGCGTTTCGTGAGCGCCTGGCGCAGCGGCGCACGCGCCTCAAGGCGCTGCTGCTGGACCAACGGTTTCTCGCCGGTCTCGGCAACATTTACGTGGACGAGGCGTTGTTTCGGGCCGGCTTGCACCCGCTGCGGAGCGCGGCCGAGCTGACGGCGCGGGAGACGGCGCGTCTGTACGAGGCCTGCCGCATGGCGCTGACAGTGGCGATCAACAACGGGGGGACGACGTTCCGCTCCTACCGCGACGGTTGGGGGCGGCGAGGCCGCCACCGGGAATTGTTGCTCGTCTATGATCGGCAGGACCAGCCGTGCTACGTGTGTGGTGGCGAGATCGAGAAACTCAGGGTCGCAGGACGGGGCACGCACCTCTGCCCGGTCTGTCAGCCGCTCGATCCGCTGGCGCCGGCGACGGTCGCAGTACGCACGCGGCGCGTGGCCGAGCTGGATGCGCCGTATCTCGTGGAGGGCACGGCTGGCGATTCGTCGGCTGAGGGCTGAGTCCGTCGGAGGTGTCCCCTGCGGTCCCCTCACAAGGGTAGGTTTTTCGTGGAGAGCCGCGGGGGCGGGGCAGACCTCACCCCCCGGCCCCCTCTCCATCGCGGAGTGATAGAGAGGGGGAGTAGATTCTCGCGAAAGCGGGAATGGCGAATGAGACAATGGGAATGACGGGAGACTGGGCGCGATTCATCGCGCCCCTACAGAAAAACCTACCCTTGTCAGCCATGGTCCCCCGCTGCGGTGGGCGATTCGTCGGCTGAGGGCTGATAGCTGACCGCTGATCGCTAATGGCTACATCAGCGATAGCTGTTCGGGGGGCGGCGTGGGGTCTACGGCCGGCTCCGGTTCGGCCGCCTGCTCGTGGGCCAGCTTTCGGGCAGCGCGGACGACAGCGGGGATTTTGGCGAAATCGGCCTCGATCTCGCGCCGGAGGGAGCCGCGGTGGAGGGCGGCGGCGGGATGGTACATCGGCATGACGGTGCGGTTACCGATTCGCCGCGGCTGGCCGTGAATGCGGCTGATGCGCTGGCCGGGGATGAACTTATTGAGCGAGTAGCGCCCTAACGTCACGATCACCAAGGGGTCTATGGCGGCGATCTGGCGGTCGAGGTAGTCGTTGCAGGCGCTGACCTCGCCGGCTTCCGGGTCGCGGTTGTCGGGCGGGCGGCACTTGACGACGTTGGCAATGAAGACTTGCCGCCGGCTCACGCCGATGGACCGGAGCAGGCTTTCGAGGAACTGACCGGCGGCGCCGACGAATGGCCGACCTTGCTGGTCTTCGTGGAAGCCGGGGGCCTCGCCGATGAATAGCAGGGGGCTATTGGGGTTGCCCTCACCGGGTACGGTGCGCGTGCGGCCCTGGTGCAGCGGGCATTTTTCGCACGCGGCAACCTCTGCGTTGATGGCTTCAAGCTGCTGATGCTTTTCTTCCGTGGTCATGCGCCCACCTCGGCTTGCCCTCGCTCGGAGGGTTCACCAGTAGAACGCAGACGGGCTGGTGGGCGCCTCACGCCGGGTTGGTGGTCAGTAGGGATGGGCGGACCTACCCCCTGGCCCCCTCCCTAAAGGGAAGGGGAATGGCAGGCGCGGGCGGGGCGCGGGAGTTGTGGTGGTGGTGGAAGCCCGTGTCCGCGGTGGAGCAAGACCGCGGGCGGGGCGGTACCTGGATGGCAGGATGCACTTGGTTGATGGTTTGTGGTCTGGACCTAACCCCCGGCCCCTTCCCTGCCAGGGAAGGGGAGTCGGCGCGGCGACCGGCAGTGGGCCGGGGGATGGATTGCGGCTTGCGCCGCAATGACGAAACGGTGAAGTGGGCGTGCGGGTAGGTAAGGGTGTTGGGAGTGGCAGGAGTGCGGGGCAAGATTACCTGGCGCAGCCGGTGTTGGCCGGCCGGCACGGGTGCGGTGGCGATGGGTGCGGCACTCAGACGGTCGTGGCCTGGCACTCCCGCCGTGATGGCGAGGGGTCGGCCATGACCCGGTGCCCTCGGGGCGGCACTCAGACAGTACTGACCCGGCGCCCGCGCCGTACTGGCGAGGGGTACGTCAGCACCCGGTGCCGTAGAAGCGGCACTCAGGCGGCCATGCCGCGCCGCGCGCAGGGCGGCGCGGGGTCGTTCATGACCCGGTGCCCTCGGCTGGGTGGCGTTGCCACCGTCGTTAGTTGACACGGTAGTACGTGTACTTTCCTGCCGGGCGGTGCCCGGTGCTCCAGGATGGTCTTGCATATGCCAGTTCCCAACGAAGGGAGATATAGGCAGGGGTGGGGGAAAGACAACGGCCTTGGGGGCGGGAATTACGGGCCTCACCCCCCGGCCCCTGTCATTGCTCTGGTGCAGTCCGGCGGCAAGAGTCGGCCCCGTCAATGCAGCGCGAGCGGCAACCCAGTGGGAACCTGGACTGCGGCGGGGAGGCATGAGTTCCCACATGCGCGGACTTGAAGGGCGATGGCTTGCTTCAGTTGGATTCCGCCTCATCCAGTTCTAGTCCTTCAACGGGACCGAACTCGGCATTCCAGGCTGCAACTGGCTGGATTGCGGCTTCCGCCGCAATGACGGGCGCAACACGTTGCGCCCCTACGGCGGCTAGATTCCCTAGACTCACAAACGAAGTGCAACACTAGAGTAAGGTGTTGCCATGGGATGCCACTACACGCCGCTTAACATTGAAGACCGGTGTGAACTGGCCCGGCTACACGCCCAGGGACGCTCGCTCCGGCAAATCGCTACAACTCTGGATCGCGCGCCATCGACCATTGCGCGCGAACTGAAGCGCAATACCTCCCGCCAACAGGGCTACCGGCCACGGTATGCCCAGGAGCAGGCTCGCGCCCGGCGCTGGCGTGGCAGCCGCCTCGACCGCGACGCGGCCCTGCGCGCACGGGTGCTCGCCCGGCTCAAACACGGCTGGTCGCCGGAGCAGATCGCGGGCCGGTTCCGGCGGGAGGCC
>JAJDZR010000338.1 GCA_022824545.1 Chloroflexota bacterium | reverse complement strand
CAACCCCCTCCCTAAAGGGAAGGGGCTATCGTTTCGCTGTGCGCTCTGTGGCTAAAAGGCCGGCCGGGAGGGGTGCGAGTCGCGGCCCCGGCCGCCCAGTCGCTATTTGACTCACAGCCGGACCATCCTTAGACTGTCGCTAACACCCGGCCGAGGGTCAGTGACTCCCTGGTGTGCCGCCGCACCGGCGACCGCCGGCTATGACACCGGCAGGTCCTGGGCGGGGCATACCCAGCGCAGAAAGGGGATGATACCGTGGTGAGCACACAGGAAGTATCGGCGACGATTAACGGCACCACCCGCACGGCTGAGGTTGAGCCGCGCACCCTCCTCGTTCACTACTTGCGAGATGCGTTGGGCTTGACCGGAACCCACATCGGCTGTGATACCAGCCAGTGTGGCGCCTGCGTCGTGCTGATGAACGGCAAGACCGTGAAGTCCTGTACTGTCTTTGCGGTGCAGGCGGAGGGAGCAGAGATCACGACCATCGAGGGGCTGGCAGCGATGGCGCCCCAGGATGGTGGCCTGCACCCCTTGCAGGAAGGGTTCTGGGAGCAGCATGGCCTGCAATGCGGGTTCTGCACGCCCGGCATGATTATCTCCTCCTACGAAATCCTGCAACGCCATCCGGACCCCAGTGAAGAAGAGATTCGCGAGGGTCTGGAAGGCAACCTGTGCCGTTGCACCGGCTACCACAACATTGTCAAGGCCGTCCAGCACGCCGCAAGTCAGTCGGCGGGCTAGGACCGCCGTAGCCCTACTGCCGGGGAGTGGGCTGCCGGGGCGAAAGGCCTGACGGCCCGCAAGCTCCCCAGAGTTCATTGAGTGCGAGGCATCCGACAAAGGGTGAGAGGAGGGCAACCATGGCCGTCAGTCGTCTATTTGGAGCCTCGGTCCGGCGGCGCGAAGATCCTCGTCTGATTACCGGTCAAGCCACCTACTGCGATGACATCCAGCTTGCGAACATGGCCTATGCGGTGATCGTCCGCAGCCCCTACGCCCACGCCAGCATCACCAGCATAGATACCAGCGCAGCGGCCGCTCAGCCGGGGGTCATCGCCGTCTATACCGGCAGCGACCTGGAGGGCCGGGTGGGCAGCATCCCGTGTGCATGGCTCATTCCCGACTCCGACCTCGTCGTGCCCGACCACCCGCCGCTGGCCACAGACCGCGTGCGCTACGTGGGTGACGGCGTGGCGGCCATCATCGCCGAAACGCGGGCCGCCGCTGTTGATGCGGCGGACCTAGTCGAGGTGGAGTACGAAGAGCTACCGGCCATCGTGGATCAGGAAAAGGCCACGAAGGAAGGCGCGCCCCAGCTTCACGATGATGTGCCGGCCAACACCGCCTTCCGCTGGAAGATGGGTGAGTGGGACGACGAGGCGTTCGAGAATGCCGAAGTCACCGTCAGTCACCGCTTCCACAACCAGCGCCTGATCCCGAACTCGATGGAGGCGCGCGGGGCCGTCGCGCAATGGGACGCTGGTGCGGAAGAGATGACGATCTGGGTCACCTCCCAGAATCCGCACATCCATCGCGTGCTCATGTCCGGGGTACTCGGTATTCCGGAGCACAAGCTGCGGATCGTCGCCCCGGAGATCGGTGGCGGCTTCGGCAGTAAAATCCACCACTACCCCGATGAGGCCATCGTCGGATTCGCCGCCAAGGAGCTGAACCGGCCGGTCAAGTGGTCCGAAACCCGCAGCGAGAACTACCTCGCCACGATCCACGGCCGCGACCA
The DNA here is from genome assembly GCA_022824545.1 of Chloroflexota bacterium. Taxonomy (GTDB): domain Bacteria; phylum Chloroflexota; class UBA11872; order UBA12225; family JAJDUF01; genus JAJDUF01. The sequence continues at coordinate 2,487 of JAJDZR010000338.1, read as the reverse complement.
CATCCAAGACGTGGAGATCGCGGCGACCAAGGACGGGATGATTACCGGCCTGCGGGCGAAGGTCTGGGCCAACCTCGGCGCGTATCTGTCGACGGCAGCGCCGGGCGTGCCCACGATCCTGCACGGCCTGATGTACTCCGGGGCCTACAAGATTCCCAACATCTCCGCCGACGTGCTGGGTGTCGTTACCAACACTACCCCGGTGGACGCCTACCGCGGCGCCGGCCGGCCGGAAGCGACGTTCCTGGTGGAGCGCCTCGTGGACATGCTCGCTGCGGAGCTGGAGATGGACCCGGCGGCCATCCGGCGGAAGAACTTCATCGGCGCCGACGAGTTCCCGTACACCGTCGCGACGGGGATCACCTATGACAGCGGCGACTACGATACCGCCTTGGACATGGCGCTGGAGATGGTGGACTACGACGGCTTCCGCCAAGAGCAGGCGGCGGCCCGCGAACAAGGTCGCTACCTCGGTATTGGCCTCACTACCTATTCCGAGATTTGCGGTCTCGGCCCCTCGGAAGTCGCCGGCGCGGTGGGCTTCCAAGGCGGATTGTGGGAGAGCGCGACGGTGCGCGTCCATCCGACGGCCAAAGTGAGCGCCTTCACCGGCGGTAACCCGCACGGTCAGGGGGAGGAAACCACTTTTGCCCAGATCGTTGCGGACGAATTCGGCATCCCGATTGAGGACGTGGAGATTGTCTACGGCGATACGAGCAAGATTGCGATGGGCTGGGGCACCTACGGCAGCCGCACGACGGCCGTCGGGGGTACGGCCATCGCGCTGGCGGCGCGGAAGGTCACGGAGAAGGCCCGCCGCATCGCCGCTCACCTCCTGGAAGCCGACCCGGACGACGTTGAATTCATGGACGGCAAGTTCTTCGTCCGCGGTGCGCCGGAAAGCGCGCAGACCTTCGGGGACGTAGCGCTGCAAGCGTACCTGGCCTGGAACTTGCCTGACGACATCGAGCCGGCGCTGGAAGAGAACAGCTTCTACGACCCCTCCAACTTCACGTACCCCTTCGGCACGCATATCGCCGTGGTGGAGGTGGACGGGGACACCGGGCAGGTGGACCTGCAACGGTACATCGCCGTGGACGACTGCGGCAACGTCATCAACCCGATGATCGTAGACGGGCAGGTCCATGGCGGCGTCGTACAGGGCGTAGCGCAGGCATTGTACGAGCAAGCCGTGTACGACAAGGAGACCGGGCAGTTGCTCACCGGCTCGCTGATGGACTATGCCGTGCCCAAGGCCGGGATGGTGCCCTCGATTGAGACGGATCGCACGACCACACCGTCGCCGGTGAATGCCATCGGCGTCAAGGGGGTCGGGGAAACCGGCACGATTGCCGCCGGCTCGGCCGTCATCAACGCCGTCGTAGATGCGCTGGCACCGTTCGGTGTGCGCCACATTGATATGCCGGCTACGCCGGAGAAGGTGTGGCGGCTGATCGCCGAGGGCAGCCAGAGCAACGAGAGCGATGGTGAAGGCGAGAGCAAGGGCGGCTGGCGCAGCTGGCTCAACCGATTGCGCTAACGGCCCGAGGAGAGCGTTGAGGAAGGCAAGAGGCTCCGCGCCGCACCACCGGCTTCGGCCTACGGGGCCGGTGGGAGCGGTCAACCGGAGACCCTAGGAAGCGCGGAATCTTCGGAAGGAGGCAACCGAGATGATCCCAAGCGCGTTTGCATACGAAACACCGTCCACCGTCGAGGAGGCCGCGGCGCTGCTCGCCCAACATGGCGACGATGCGAAGATATTGGCCGGAGGGCACAGCCTCATTCCGTTGATGAAACTGCGCCTGGCCGCGCCGGAGGTGCTCATAGACATCGGGAACATCGAAGGGCTGTCCGGCATCAGCACCGACAACGGACAGGTCACGGTGGGGGCCGGCACTACGCACAGCACCTTGGAGGACTCGGAGGCGCTGGGGACGGCGTGTCCGCTGCTCCAGCAGACGGCCGCCATCATCGGCGACCGCCAAGTGCGGAACCTCGGCACCATCGGCGGCAGCCTGGCGCACGGCGACCCGGCCGCGGACCTGCCGGCCGCAGTGCTGGCGCTGGAAGCCGAACTGACGGCCGTGAGTGCGAACGGCAGCCGCACCATCGCCGCCGACAGCTTCTTTACCGGCCCACTGATGACCGCACTCGGCGAAGACGAGCTGCTGACGACGATTACCGTGCCGGCCACGTCCGGTCAGAGCGGCGCGGCCTACGTCAAGAATGCCCATCCGGCATCGGGCTACGCGCTCTGTGGCGTCGCCGCCGTCGTGACCGTCGGCGCTGACGGCAAGTGTGAGCGGGCGCGGATCGGGATTACCGGCGTCGGGAGCACTCCAATGCGGGCCATGGCCGTCGAGGCCGCGCTGACCGGCCAGGAACTGACCGCCGACAACATCGCTGCCGCCGCCGGACAGGCCGCCGAGGGTCTCGACCTGAACGACGACCTGTTCGCGTCCGCCGAATATCGCGCTCATCTCGTCC
>JAJDZR010000312.1 GCA_022824545.1 Chloroflexota bacterium | reverse complement strand
GGGGAGGGAATATGTCCCGTTCCCCTGCGGCGCGGCTGCCCGCGCCACCGTCCCCCCGCCGCAGCGGGGGGACCATAGGGGGGCTGGGCGGACCTACCCCCGGCCCCTTCCCTCCAGGGAAGGGGCGTTCGCATGTTGCCCGATGCCCCATCGCGCACCCTCTCGTCACTCCGGCTTGACAGTCGCAGCCACGACCAGGATGTCAATATCGCTATCGGGAGTTGCCTCGCCGCGCGCAACTGAGCCGAACAGGATCACACGTTCGGCCATCCCCCGCAAACGAGTCAGCAAGGCAGCGGGCAGGTCCGCTGTCTGTCGGCGAGGTGGGGCCTGGACCGCAGTTGACGGCATGGCCTACGCGCTCCCTGTGCCGAGCATAGCAGAGGCCGGCGGTGCTCGGCGGGAAAACGCTATCCCAGCGCGGCGGTGAGCAGCTGCGGGATGTCCGAGGGGAGTTCGGCGACCGGGATACCCGCGGCCTGCAAGGCTTCGATTTTGCCGGCGGCGGTGCCGGCGCCACCGGAGATGATCGCCCCGGCGTGCCCCATCCGCTTCTCCGGGGGCGCCGTCCGCCCGGCGATGAAGCTGACCACCGGCTTGCTGAGGTGCTGCCGCGCGTACTCCGCAGCCTGCTCCTCCTCGTCGCCGCCGATCTCGCCGATGAGCACGATCCCCTCGGTCGCCGGGTCGGCCTCGAAGAGCGCCAGCATGTCTATGAAGGAGCTACCGACAATCGGATCGCCGCCGATACCGACACAGGTGCTCTGGCCCAAACCGGCGTTCGTGAGATGCTGGATGACCTCATAGGTCAGCGTGCCGGAGCGTGACACCAGCCCAATCGGCCCCGGCGTGACGATGGCGCCCTGGATAATGCCGATCTTCGCTTGGCCGGGGCTGATTAGCCCCGGACCGTTCGGCCCAATCAACCGGGTGCCGCGCTGTCTGACGGTGTGGTAGACGCGCAGCATGTCCAGCACCGGAATACCCTCGGTGATTGCCACGATGGGGTCTAGCCCGGCGTCGGCCGCCTCCAGGATCGCGTCGGCGCCGAACGGTGCCGGGACGAAAATGCAGGACGCTGTAGCGCCCGTCGCTTGCACCGCCGCCTGCACCGTGTTGAAGACCGGCACGCCCAGATGCTCCTGTCCCCCGCGGCCGGGGGTGACGCCGGCCACGACCTGCGTCCCGTACTCGATCATCTGCTGGGTGTGGAACGACCCCTCACGGCCGGTGATGCCCTGTACCAGGAGCCGCGTGTCCTGATCGGCGAGAATGCTCATCGCGCCGCCTCTACCACCGCGCGGGCCGCCTCGGCCATCGAGGTCACGGCTGTAATGCCCTCCGCACGCAGTATTTGATGTCCTTCCGCCTCGTTGACGCCGACCAAGCGCACGGTCAGCGGCACCGGCCGCGGCAGGCTGGGGAGCGCCGCGACGATCCCGCGTGCGACCTCATCGCAGCGCGTAATCCCGCCGAAGATGTTGAACAGCACGGCCCGCACGCGCTCGTCGGCCAGGATGATCCGCAGCGCCGCGATGACGCGGTCGGACTGCGCGCCACCCCCGATGTCGAGGAAGTTGGCCGGCTCGCCACCGGCGGCCTGCACGAGGTCCATCGTCGCCATCGCCAGCCCCGCGCCGTTGACGCAGCAGCCGATGGTGCCGTCGAGTTGGACATACGACAGCCCGTGCTCGCGGGCCTCCCGCTCCGCGGCGGTTTCCTCTTGTGGATCGCGTAGCTCCACCAGGTCGGCGTGGCGATAGAGCGCATTATCGTCCAGGTTGATCTTGGCGTCAATCGCTTGCAGCGCGCCCTCGGTGTTGACGATCAGCGGGTTGATCTCGGCGAGCGAGCAGTCGTAGTCCATGAACGCCTGATAGAGGCCCCGGGCGATGGCGCCGAACGGCCGTAGCAGCCCGCCGGGCAGATCGAGCGCAAAGGCCGCCTGGCGCATCTGGAAGTCCTGCAGCCCCAGCAGCGGATCGGCGCCGACCTTGATGATCTTCTCCGGTGCCGTCGCAGCGACCTCCTCGATGTCCACGCCGCCCTCGCTACTGGCCATCAGGATCACGCGCCGGGTAGCGCGGTCCAGCACCACGCCGAGATAGATTTCCCGTGTGATGTCGGCCGCCTGCGTCACTAGCACCTGCTCGACCCGGTTCCCCTTGATATCCATACCCAGGATCCCAGCGGCCTTTGCGCGGGCCTCGGCGGGCGTATCCGCCAGCTTGACGCCTCCGGCCTTGCCCCGCCCGCCGACAAGTACCTGCGCCTTGACGACCACCTGCCCTCCCAAGCGGGCCGCGATGGCGGCAGCTTCCTCCGGCGTGCTCGCCACCTCGCCGGGCGGAATGGGCAGGCCATAGGGCCGCAATAGCTCCTTTGCCTGATACTCGTGGATTTTCATGGTTTCTGTCCTGGTATAGCCCCCACCCTCGCCCTCCCCCGTCACACGGGGGAGGGAATGCACCGTCCCCCCGCACTGCGGGGGGACCATAGGGGGCGGAATCCTTCGCTCCCTTAGCCTCCCACCTATAGCGCCGCGATGATGGCGTCGCCGACCTGCGAGGTCCCGGCCGCCGTAGGATCGTTGCGGTCGGCCTTGAGGTCGTAGGTCACGTTCTTCCCTTCGGCAACCACCGTAGCCACGGCCTGTTCGAGCCGGTCGGCCGTCTCCGTCTCGCCCAGGTGATGCAGCATCAAGACGCCGGAGAGGATCATCGCCATGGGGTTGACCTTGTTCTGGCCGGCGTACCGCGGTGCGCTGCCGTGCGTCGGCTCGAACACGGCAACCTCGGTGCCGATATTGGCGCCGGGCGCCAGCCCCACGCCGCCGATGATCCCGGCGCACAGATCCGACACCACGTCGCCGTATAGGTTGGGCAGCACCAGCACGTCGAAGTCGTGCGGTCGCGTAATGAGTAGCTGCGTCATGATGTCCACGATCCAGTCATCGAACTCCACGTCGGGATACTCCGTGGCCACCCGGCGGGCTACCTCCAGGTAGAGTCCGTCGGAGAACTTCATGATGTTGGCCTTGTGGACGGCCGTGACCTTCTTGCGTCCGTTCGCTCGCGCATAGTCCAGCGCAAACCGCACAATCCGCTCGGTGCCGCTGATGGAGATCGGCTTGATGCTGATACCCGAGTCGGGCCGGATGGTGCCACCGCCAATCTTGCCGATAAACTCGATCAGCCGCGCCACCTCGTCCGTGCCTTCCTGAAACTCCACTCCCGCATATAGGTCCTCGGTGTTCTCGCGGACGACGACAACGTCGAAATCGGGAAACTTCGAGGGCGCGCCGGCGTAGGTCCGGCAGGGACGCAGGCAGGCGTAGAGATCCAGCTCCTTGCGGAGCGCGACGTTGACGCTGCGAAAGCCCTTACCGACCGGCGTGGTCAACGGGCCTTTGATAGCGACCTTGTTGGTGCGGATCGAATCGAGCACATGCTCTGGCAGCACCTCCCCGGTGCGCTCACCGACCTCGGCACCGGCGTATTGCACGTCCCAATCGAACGCGAACCCGCCAACGTCGGCAGCGGCGTCCAGCACGCGACGGGTGGCCTCGGCAATCTCCGGCCCGGTGCCATCACCGGGAATGAACGTCACGGTATGCGTAGGCGGCATGAAATCAGACTCCCTTGCTTGCGGTAGGGTGGGGATTCGTCGTCGCCGGTGCGGCGCTCACCTCTGACAGGTGGAGAAAGTACCGGCCAATGCCGTGAGATTGTAGCCGCCGACGTTGCCACCAGCAAGCCTGACTGACAGTCAGTTGACGCACCACCGTCCAGCGCCTACCTTGGCAACAAGGAAGCGGTACCGGAGGCTACCGGGAGCGTGGTGAGGAGCACCGTGTATATAGAAGCAGAGCTACAAGCAATTGACCGGGCGACCCTGAATCCCCCGGTTCGCAAAGCCCTCGACAGCGAAACGGCCACGGTCACCGACTGGCAGGTAGCGCCCCTGCCCGCCGAACGACGGAACGTGTTCCGCTTCACCGGTCATGCTCGCACGGCGGGCAAGACGGTCGCGTGGTCGTTGGTCCTGAAGGTTGTCGGTCGGGAGCGCACCTCGGGGCGGCGGGAGGCACAGGCCAATGCCTCCGGGCTGCTGCGTGACCTGCCCGGCGGACTCGCAGCAGCGCGCTGTTACGGTGTTGAGGCGCACGGGGATACGTTCCGAATTTGGCAGGAAGAGGTCGTGGACGAGGTGGGCCAGCCCTGGCCCTTGGACCGTTATAGCCTCGCTGCTCGTCACCTCGGCCAGTTCAACGGTGCCTATCTGGTCGGCCGCCCACTCCCCGCTGAGCCGTGGGTGCTACGCGAGTGGATCCGTAGCGAGGTTGCGGAAGAAGAAGCTCTCGATGTCGCACGACCGCCACGTCTCCCGGACCACCCGCTGTCGCGCCGCGCGTTCCCTGGTCGGAGCGTGGATGACCTGCTCCGTTTTTGGGCGGATCGCGAACTGTTCCTAGCGGTGTTGGATCGGCTACCCAAGACCTTCGGCCATCTCGATGCCGCCACATCGAACGTCTTTGTTCGCCGCGGCTCGTCCGGTGAGACGCAAACTGTCGCGATTGACTGGTCCCATGCGGGGATCGCGGAGATCGGGCACGACATCGCGCCGCTGGTCTTCTTTAGCCTCCTGGACCACAGGTTTGACTCAGCCCAGGCGGATGCGCTGGACGAACGTGTGTTCGCCGGGTACGTGCGCGGATTGCAGGAGGCCGGCTGGCAGGGCGATCCTCGCACCGCACGCTTTGGTTACGCCGCGAGCTTGGCGCTTCGCTATGGGCTTTCCTGTCTCCGCAGACCCCTGAGCTATGGTCTCGACAAGAGCGGGCAGAGCTGGGTGGAGCAGGTGCGAGGGCGCCCCATTGGGGACGTGCTAGACCACTTTGCGGCGGTGCATCGCTTTGTCCTGGATCGCGCCGACGAGGCGCGGGAGTTGCTTGCGGTCATCCACTAGCTCTACGCTGACGGCACGTTAGTCCCACGGTTCCTGCGCCAGCGGCCTCTTGCCCGGCTGTGTGTGTTAGCATCCTGGGCCCCATCCT
>JAJDZR010000024.1 GCA_022824545.1 Chloroflexota bacterium | reverse complement strand
ACGAACTGTGCTTGGACGTAGCCATGCCCCCACTGCCCTGATCGGCCGCTCGTGCCGACACCAGCCTGCATCAGGGCGCAGATCGCGGCCTGAAAGCAGGCATAGTAGCTCCGATTGGCACAGTTGTTATAGCGACCGCTTTCGAACTCGCTGTCCGCACCAGCCAGGCTTTCCTCGGCCCTGAAAAGAAAGAGCCGTGCCAGATCAACTACCATGCTAGTGTAGCACTCCTCCTACCCGGAACTCAGTATAACACATGTGCTGTAATGATGCCAGTTGGAATGCTGGGACGATGTGTACCGGCTCGCGCCGCGGCGTATGAACACGATTATCGGGATTGCGAGATCGGATGGGATTTTGTTGTCCAGCGAACCTTGCTGGCCGTATGCTGTTGGGCAACGGAGAGGAGGTATCACTATGCCTACACCGGCCCGGGTGGTCGTGCTGCCACAGGATAAGCCCACGCTGCGGTTGATGGACATTCAACTGCCCGATCCCAGTCCGTATGAGGTCGTGGTGCAGCAGTTTGCGACGGGGCTATGCCACTCGCAGCTGCACCAAATCCACAGTCCCAAGCCGCGGGATAGTGCGCTGCTGATCGGCCACGAGTCCACCGGGGTGGTGGTGGCGAAGGGAGGCCAGGTCAAGCACGTCAAGGAAGGCGACCGGGTGATGACGACGTGGCTGCCGCGGGACCTGGCCACGGCCGACCATACGCCGGAACGGACGTGGTACACGTTACCCGACGGCACGGTGGCGACGACCGGGCGGACATTTATGTTCACCTTTGGCGACAACGTCATCGCGGACGAGCAGCACGTCGTGCCGCTGCCGGACGATGTGCCCACGGATGTCACGGCCATCATCGGCTGTCCGGTGATGACGGGGGCGGGGGCGGTCCGCAACACCGCCGGGGTGCAGGCGGGCCAGAGCGTGGCCGTCTTCGGCGCGGGCGGCGTCGGGCTGGCGGCGATTGCGGCTGCGGCGGTCATTGGGGCGACGCCGATCATCGCGGTGGACGTGGCGGAGGATAAGCTGGTGTTCGCCAAGCGGTTTGGCGCCACAATCGGCGTGAATGCGACGGCGGGCGATCCGGTTGAGCGGATCCACGAACTCACGAACGGCGGCGTGGACTTCGCGTTCGATTGCATGGGTGCCACCGTGACCATGCAGCAGACGCTGGCCGCGACAAAGTACGGGGTATGGGGCGGTGCCCGCGGCGGGACCGCCGTCTTGGTGGGCGTGCCGGTGGCGCCCGCGGACCTGGATATGGAGGAAATGCTGTCCGGACAGCGGACGTACCTCGGCTCGTTGGGCGGCTCCAGCGTGCCGGACCGCGACTTCCCGCTGTTCTTGGAGTGGTTTCGCGAGGGCCAGCTGGACCTCACGGCGCTGGTGACGCAGCGCTATCGGTTGGAGGAGATCAACGAGGGGTTTGCGGCGCTGGCCCGAGGCGAAATCCTGGGACGGGCGATCATCGAGCTGTAGGGGAGGGGTCTGGGCAGCGCCTGTGAGCAGGGCCGCTGAAACCTAGTCTTCGTCGCCGACTAGGCGGTAGCCCTGGCGGGAGACGGTCTGCACCCAGGCGCGGCGACCGCCGGCAGCGGCGAGCTTGCGGCGGAGGCGACTGACGGTGGACTCGATGCTGGCATCGCTGACGATGCCCTCGTACTCCGGCCAGACGGACTGGGCCAGGCATTCTTTCGAGCAGACGTGCCCAGCGTGCTGCCACAATACGCGGAGCAGCGCGTACTCCTTTGGGGCCAAGGCGACACGGCCGGCACCTACGTAGACCTCGGCGGCCGCGTCATCGAAACGGAGGCGGGCGGGGGGTAAGTGGGGCTGGCTGGCTGGCCCGCTGAGGAAGCGGAACGGGAGATCGGCAAAGCGCAACTCGTCGCCGGGGTGTAGTCGGGTAGCGGTGTCGGCAAGCACCCGCCGGCCGTTGACGAACGTGCCGTTGAGGCTGCCGGCGTCGCGCACATGGTGGTGCCGACCATCGCGGGTGATGGTGGCGTGCTGCCGGGAGATGCGCGGGTCATCGAGGACGAAATCGCACTCGGCCGCGCGGCCGATGGTCGTGTGCTCGGCCCGGAGCGAGATGGCCTGCTGCTTGCCATCAGCGAGGGGTAGGAGGGAGGCGGCCGCACCAGCAGCGGGAGGCGAGTTGTCCGCGCGTGCTTGGCTGGTGTCCATGTTCATCACCGGCGGGAGCAAGCGGGGCCAGCGGCCACTGTTGGCCGGTGCGTTCAGACGTAGGAGACGCCGTACCAGAGTGCGGGAAGCGGCAGCGCCTGGCGGAGCTGGGCCGCCAGCGCGGGCGAGCCGGCCGGCGCGATAGCTTCGTCATCATTGGGCGAGCCGAAGAGGTACAGTGCGAGGTCGCCACGACCGCTCAGCGTAATGCTCTCTTCGCCCTTGGCGATGGTGAAGTGGTCGGTTGCGGCGTGGAAGGAGAGCTGCCGGGCCGTAGCGGCACCCAGGCGCTCGGCCAGCAAGGGACGCATCCGCTCCATGAGCTGCACAAAGTTGATGACGAGTAGGGTGCCGGAGAAGGGCGCCGGCTCGGCGGGTACGGCCGCTCCGGCGAGCAAGCTGGCGAGCACCGTATCCGCGCGGAGCACATGCACACGCAGGGCGATGTCTCGTTCAGCGGCCAACCGGCCGAGCGCACAGGCCAGCGCCGCGCGGTCGCCGGCGAACTCGGCGACGACTCTGGGTTCGTGCTCGGCGGTGCCCGGCCGCGGATGCTGGATTAGCAGATAGGCCACCGGGTCGGCGCCGCGATAGATCAGGTGGAACTCGGTAGGGCGGTTCATGACGTACTTGCAGTCGAAGGCCATGTGCCAGTCTTCTCGCCAGCGCACAAACCGCACCGCTTCTGTGGCGTAGAGGTCTTGGAGCAGCGGGAGATGCTCGGCGGTGACCGGTGCGACCCGGATGCCGGTGGTAGTGGCCTGTAGGCGCGGCGCGGCGGCCGGCGTGACGGTGAACTCCTGATCCTGACCCACGCGACGGCTGCCGGCGCGGAGATAGAGGCCCCGGCCACCGGAGATGAGCATGAGGTCCACACCGTCGGCCTGCGCCTTGGCGACGGCATCGGCAAAGGCGGCCGAGGCGTAGCCGCGCTCTCGATAGTCCGGTAGGGTGGCGACCCCACCGATACAGCAGACTTGGATTGCACAGCCGAGCAGGGAGGCCGGGCGCTCGATCATGCCCACGTGCGAGACGACCTTACCGTCGGCTGCGATCACGCGCAGGTTGGCGCGGTTGGCCGCGTTGAAGAGCTGGGGATACTGCTCGAACATCCCTGGGCGGAAGACCGTCTCGACAACGGTGTTCAACTGCTCCCACTCGTCGCTATGGAGGGATCGCGGACCGTCCATCATCGTTAGGCATCGTCCGCTGGCTTGGCCAGTGTCATACCCATGACGCCCTGATCGCGTTCTTGCAGGGGGCTGGCCGCGATGACCGTACTGCCGTTGTTCTTGCCCAATCGCTCCTCGAACAGGCGCGTGCAATCGAGGGCGGTGGTGCGCTTGATGCAGCCGGCGATGTACTTGGCCCAGGCAATGAGGATCGTATCGCGGTACTTGGTTGCCGTGGTCAACTCCCACTCCTCGATAGAGGTGGCAGCGTTGCGCTGCTGGTGGGGGTCGTTCTGGAACTTGCTGGAGCAGATAGAGAGCGCCTCCATGAGCGGGCGACGCTCGGAGGTGCGCTCCAGGTACGCCCGGGTGAGCGCCTCGGCGCGGGCGGCGTCCACGTCCTCTACGGCCGCGATCAAGCGGCCCAAGCATTCGCTGACGGTGAAGCCGTCGGCCCAGGTCTTGTGGTCGCGCCAGTCGCCGAGGTAGACCTCGCTGGTGGGGTCCTGGGGGAACTGGTTGTTGACCTGGATGACATCGTTGATGAAGAGGCCCTGGAAGTACGGCGCCTTGGCCTGGTGGGGATGGTCGTAGTTGCGTAGCCAGAAGCTGACGACGTTGCTGTAGTCGTAGGCGTGGCCAGACTGGAAGAAGCTGCGCCGGCTCCAGATGTCATCAACGACGTGCTTGGCAAAGGCGGCCGTGATCGTATCCGAAATCTGGATCAATGCTTTGCCCTGGCGCAGGAGATCGGTGATGTGCTCGGTCACCTCGCGCGCGCCGGCGTGCATGATGAGGTCTACGAAGGCGTCGCGCTCCGCGTCGGTCATGGGCTGGTCGTTGCGCTGCTTGAGGGTATAGAGGTCCATGCGGAAGTTCATGCCGAGGGTCTGCGTGGAGAGGTCGAAGAGCGAGTAGAGCCGCGGCATCGTGGCGATGTCCGGCACGACGCAGTAGAGCAGCGCGGCGGCATGCTCCCAGCCGACTACCTCGGCGAGATGGACGAGCGCCCGCGCGCGCAGGGCCTTGTGCCCGATGTTCTGCATCTTGCGCCCGCCGAGCAGGGTCTCCTGGAGGTCAATGATCCCGCAGAAGAGCAACTGCGACTCGAGCTGGCGGCGCACGGCCGGGTCCGGCTCGGCGTGAAGTCCCAACGAGAGCTGATAGGCGGTCTGCTTATCGCCCTCCATGATGCTGGCGGCGAACCGATTGAGGCGGTCGGGGACCGTGCCGTCCACGATAGGAGTATGGTCCGTCTGGAACCACTGTTTGGGGGCGGTCCAGGTGGGGCCGTCAAAGCGGTCGCGGCCGTCCGGCGTGCGCCCACCAGGCTGGTCGCCGCAGTGCTTGTCGTCGCGGGCGTAGTGACCGGGGAACTCGCAGAGCAGCTGATCCCACACGTCGAGTCCCTGGGGCATGTACCAGATGGCCTGCGCCATCGAGAGCATCTGATGGTCGCGGGGCAGATACGGCACCATGCGGTGGGAGGCACGCAGCCCCAGCACGCAATGGTCGTAGTTCACGCCCATGAACTCGCCCTGCGGGTTGACCATGATGTGGGAGGGGACGGTGAGGAAGGGCGCGGCAGCATCGAGGGCGTTGCGGACGAGGGTGGAGGGACGCTGACCATCCCGGAGCAACTGTAGAAAGCGGTCGGTGGTGAGGGGATAGTTCGCCTCCACCAACGCCTCCTGAAACTGCCCGACCGCTCCCGCCTCTAACTCACCAAGCATGATCCCGAACTCCTTCGCCGCCGGTCACTACGCGCTCACCGGCATCAGTCTACACACTGGGCGGAGAAGATGACACGCTCACTGGGCTTCTCACAGGGGGGCGGGACGTGCGGCAGCGATCAGGCTCCGGCCCCCCTATGGTCCCCTCATAAGGGCAGGTTTTTCAAAGCAACTAGGAAAACAGCCTCATGCTGACGATACCACACATGCTCCTAGCAGCAGATATGGATGGTGGCTCATTTTCATTTGCGCCGGCATTTGCACGGTCTACGATCCGGTGGTGGCTCATTTCCATTCGCAATGATACGTTTGGGGATTGACAACGGCGGCGGGTTGCATAGGGAGCGCGGTAGCGTTTCTTTATACGGGAAGCTCCTTGACACAGGCCGGCCGCACTGGCTATGATAGCGGCAATTCCCCCTGTCGCTTCGGGGGCAGGGCGCGAGGCCATCCTCCGGGATGGCCTCAGCGAGTTTAATGAAGACCAACGTCTACGTTGACGGCTTCAACCTGTTCTACGGCTGCGTGAAGGATGCGCCTTTCCGCTGGCTTAATCTCGCGCAGCTATGCCAGGTACTCCTTCCGGCGGATTGTATTCACCGCATTCGCTATTTCACTGCTCCCGTCCAACCCAGACCAGGCCACCCTCAACAGCGGGTGCATCAGCATATTTATCTGCGGGCACTCTGTACGATCCCAAATCTCTCCATCCACCACGGGCAATTTCGATCTCGTGTGGTCAGGCTCCCGCTGGCACAGCCGCCCGCCGGGAGTCCACGTACAGTCGAAGTCGTGAGAACTGAGGAGAAGGGGTCAGATGTCAACCTGGCGACCGCACTACTGGTTGATGGTTTTACCCACGACTTTGATGCTGCTGTGGTCGTCTCCAATGACTCCGACTTGTTGGAGCCGATCAAAGTCGTGCGCCAGCGGCTTGGGTACCCAGTAGGAATCTTGAATCCCCATCCGCGAGGGCAGCGCAGCCGGGCGCTCTTTCAGGCGGCTACTTTTGTGAGACAGGTGAGTCGCCGGGCACTGCAAGCTAGCCAGTTCCCGCACACCCTCACCGATGCCCATGGCACGATCACCAAGCCGCAGGGCTGGTGATCTGCCCAGGATTACCTCACTGTCCAGCATAAGCAGCGCCTAGAGCGGTTGCCATAATAGCACCTGCACTGCCGGGATCGTAATGGGCTGACTGCCGACCGACTGATAGGCAATAAAGATTTCCACTATCGTAAATGAAACTGAGGCACTACCCAGATACGCTACTTATGAGCATGGTACTCGTTGAGCAAAGGCTATCCGAATCGTTGCGGGACAAAAAACCTATCCTTGTCAGCCTATGGCCCCCCACAGTGCAGGGGGACGTGGATTGCCTTACCTCCCGGCCCTCTCGCCAACAATTGGCGAGGGGGAGTAGCCTGGGTCTACCTCGGGCGTCAGATGAGGAGGTCGCGGAGGGCCGCCTCGGCAGTGGGGAAGCGGAAGGTGAAGCCTAGGTCGAGCAGGCGCTGCGGCACCTGGCGCTGACCGTCGAGGAGCAGGGTGGATAGCTCGCCCAAGACGAGCCGCAGGGCAAAGCCGGGTGTCGGCATGAAGGACGGTCGCCGCATAACGCGGCCCAACACCCGGCCGAACTCGGCATTGGTCAGCGTCTCCGGCGCCGCGAGGTTGAACGGGCCGCTCGCGTCCTCGCGCTCGATCAGCCAGCGGATGGCGCTCACCTCGTCGGCGAGGTGAATCCAGGGAAATCCCTGGCGTCCGCTGCCGAGTGGTCCACCGGCGAACAGCCGGAAGGGGAGCATCATCTGCGGCAGGGCGCCGCCGTCACGGCTGAGGATGATGCCGGTGCGGATGATCGCCCGCCGCACATCCAGCCGCTCGACCTCCTCCGTCGAGGTCTCCCAAGGCACGCACACCCGGGCGAGGAAATCGTCACCGGCTGCCGAATCTTCGGTGATCGTCTCATCACCACGCGGGCCATAGTAGCCGACGGCGGACGCTTGGATGACGACCTGGGGCCTGGTCGTGGCGCCGGTCACGGCCTGTACCACGGCCGCACCTGCCTGATGGCGGCTGTCGGCGATGCGCTGCTTGCGCGCGGCCGTCCACCGTCCGGCGGCGATGCCCTCGCCGGCCAGGTTGACGATGGCAGTGGCGCCGTCGGCCAGGTCCTGCCAGCCCTCGGCGGTGCGGCCGTCCCAGCCGACGGCGCGCGCGCCGGCGGGCAGGCCGCCGACTCGTCCGGGCGCCCGGCTCAAGACAATGACCTCGTGCTCGGCAGCGGCCAGCTCCGCCGCCAGCGCGCGACCGATGAGGCCCGATCCGCCGGTAATGATGGTTCGCATGTCCTCGCTCCTTCCTTACCCTATCGTCGTATCGGCGCAGCTCCACACCAGGAAAACGCAACGTTTGGTCATCTACCTGCTCGTGTGCTGGCCGGCTACTATCCGGCGCAGCCGGTCGAGCAACCGACGGAGCGGTTTGCCGACCACTGCCGTCCGTACCGCCGCGGCAACCGGTCCCAGCCGGAGGGTCTCGCCGCGATAGCGGACGGTGAAGCTGTCGTCCCGGCGCTCGAAGGACACCGCTTCGACTTGGGGCAGCCCTGCCAGGGCCACCATCGTCCGCTGCGCTCAGATGGTCTCGCAGACCAAGCCGGAGACATGCACGCGGAGGGCACGTCGGTCACTGCCCAACGACTGGTCCTGCAAGGCCGTAGTCTGTGGGTTGATGAGCGCCTTGCGCCAATGTGGCATCGCTCCACCTCCTCTCCGTCCGCAGCCTGCCACACCGCTTCCGTTCGCGGGTGGCGAGGCGATGTGCCTCAGCCCAAGAGATCGCTCAATGCTGCCTCGGCAGTGGGAAACCGGAACGAGAAGCCTAACTCTTGCAACCGTGCCGGAACCGGGTGCTGCCCATCCAGCAGAATAGTAGCCTCCTCGCCTAGGAGGAGACGTAGCACAAAGGCCGGTACGGTCACAATGGCGGGTCGGCCGAGTGCCTGACCGAGGGCACGGCTCATGCTGGCATTGGTCGTGTACTGCGGCGCTACCAAGTTGAAGGCCCCGGTTGCCACCTCGTGCTCGATGAGCCAGCGGACGGCAGCGACGTGATCGGCGATGTGAATCCAGGGCTGGCCCTGACGACCGTTACCCATTGGGCCGCCGAGCCAGAGGCGGTAGGGCAGGGCGAGGTAGGGCAGCAGTCCGCCGGTGCGGCTCAAGACATGTCCGGTGCGAATAATCACCCGCCGCACACCGAGCGCGTCCAACGGCTCGGCGGTAGCCTCCCAGGCGATACAGACCTGGGCCAGGAAATCGTCGCCCGGGGCGGCGGTTTCGTCAATGGACTCGTCGCCGCGTGGTCCGTAAAAGCCAACTCCCGACGCCTGCACGACCACCCGGGGCCGCTTGGCAGCACCCGCGACAGCCTGGGTCACGGCTGCGCCGGAATGCACGCGGCTATCGAGAATCTGCCGCTTGCGCGCAGCCGTCCAGGGCCAGGGGGCGATGCGGGTGCCCGTGAGATTGACGATAGCATCACACTCCTCAACGCACTCTTGCCAGCCCTCAGGCGTGCGACCGTCCCACCGGACGGCGCGGGCGCCGGGGGGTAGTCCCCGCACCTGCTCCGGCCGGCGGCTCAAGATAATGACCTCGTGTCCGTCCGCGGTCAGGTCCGCGGTCAGGGCGCGACCGATCAGGCCCGACCCGCCGGCGATGATCGTATACACGTCTCCGGCTCCCTTCTGGTGCCTTGCTGGCATGGGCGCTACGACGTGTCCTGACGCAGGTCGGTCAGGAGGCGGAGTACCCGCGTGCGAATCGGACGCAGTAGGGGCACGGCCGCCAGTCCAATGACGCAGGCGATCAACTCGACCGTATGCTCGATGAGACGGTAGGTGCGCGCGCGCTGCGGCGATCTGTCGTGTAGCCAGAACAGGATGATGCCCATGTGGTAGAGCCACAGCAGGTTGGGTAGCTCGGCTTGCAGGTCGTCGGGTACGCGGGTCTTGGAGCCGGTGAGCACCTCGGCAAACAGGGCCGTACTCGCCTGGCGGACGGGGTGCGACTCGGGGCTGAAGGGACTGAGCGGACTGTTGGGGTCGGCGGCGCTCTTGAAGAGGAGGCCGGAGAAGCGGTGATACGGCTCCGAGGTCTCGATCTTGGCGCGCATCACGCCCAGCAGCCGCGCGCGCAAGTCGGTTTCTTGGGCGAGCACCGGCCGGGCGGCGACGACGTGCTCGTCGAGCGAGAGCGCATAGAACCCTTGGATCAGGTGCTCCTTGGAGCGGAAGTAGTAGTAGATGTTGCCGGGGGCGACGCCGGCCTCGTGGGCGATGAGGCGCATCGTGGTCTCTTCGTAGCCGCGCTCACGGAAGAGATCGAGGGCCGTGCGGAGGATCAGGTCCCGCGTCTGCTCGCCCTTGGTCGTCCGGCCCGGCTCCGCTACGGTTGTGGGCATGGCTTCCTCTCCTGCAACGGGCACCGGTCAGGTGCCTTTATGCCTCACTCGGAAATAGAACTCGTTCTAAAATAATTGGTCACGTTCAATATACACCGCTTGAAGACACTTGTCAAGGGGTTTTTGGAACGGGTCCGAAATTGGTGTGCCGGGAGGCTGCGCGCAACACGGACGGACGGTACAAGTGGTGGGGGCGAGGTGCATGAAACTCGCGCGCTCCGGGGACGGTCTACGCTAGTGAAGGGTTGTGCAGCCGCGAGGGGGAGGAGGGACCGGTGTCAACTACGCTGTCGGGCCGCGCCGCCGCGTGGACGGGGACCGGCCTGAGCGCCGTGCTGTGGCTGGTGCCGTTCGGCAGCGTGGTGCTGCTGCCGGTACGTCCCTATGCCACCGTCGTCCACGAGGTGTGGCACGCGCTGGTGGCGCTGGTAACCGGCGGGCAGGTGGCCGGTATTCAGCTTGAGGCCGGTGGGTTTGGTGGCGGCGCGGCGCTGATCGCCGGGGGCTGGTCACTGGCCATCGCCGCAGCGGGCTACTTGGGCAGTGCCGTGACTGGCGCGCTGTGGCTACGCAGCTTGGGCCGGCCGCGTCTGCTGCGCGGGGTGCTGGTCGGACATGCCGTCGTCCTGTCGCTCGTAGCCATCGTGTGGTCACGCACCGATTTTGACGCGGTGCTGGCCTTGCTCGGCCTGGCGGCTCTCGCCGCAGCCGCCGCGAAGTGGCTGGGGCGGCGGAGTCTCCAGGTCGTGTGCGCGCTGCTGGCGCTCCAGCTGTGCCTGGCCGCACTCGGCGATCTGCGGACGCTCTTCGCGCTCACCGCCGCAACGGACGTACACAACGATGCCCAACTGGCGGCGAGCTTCACGCCGATTCCGGCGGTCGTCTGGGCCGTCGTTTGGGGGCTTATCGGTCTGCTCGCCGTGTTCTGGGGCTTGCGCGGCGCGTTGGGGCTGCCCAGCCTGGCGGCCGTGCGGCGGCGATTCGGGCGGCGCACCGCCGCGCCTTAGCGAGCGATTAACACTTACGGCCTGCCGGAAGGGATTCCATAGTGCTCCGCGATGAGCGCACCCCGCTCTGCTCGCCCTGACACGATCAACTCATCGAGTGATGGCCCTGCCGTTGTGGCCTGGCCCAGCTTCCCCAATATGGGCTGATACGCACACCTGGCCGCGCTGTCCGTCCCGCCGGGCCGGCGCCGCCACAGCCGCGGCGGGCTATGTCGCTCCCGCCAGAGGTCTGCACATTCCTATGTCCGTCAAGTCCACGCCTCAACGCGCCCCCACCCTGGACTGGCTGCTTGCCGACGTTGGGCGCTTTGCCCGGCACGTGCTCGGACGGCCGCTCAGGCCGTATCAGCTGACGGTGGCGCGCGCCATCGTGGCTGACGTACTGGCGCGCCAACGCCACCATAGCCAGCGCGGGGGGTGGTGGACGGTGATGATGGCGCGGCAGATGGGCAAGAACGAGGTCAGCGCCGTCATCGAGGCCTATCTGCTGACGCGCCAGGCGCAGCGCGGCGGGACGATCATCAAAGCGGCGCCAACCTGGCAGCCCCAGGGCGTGACGAGCTTCACGCGGCTGCGCGAGCTGCTCGACACCCCCCTGCATCGCGCCCGGGGTATCCGGCAGGAACGCCAGGCGCTGACCCTGGGCCGGGCCAGAGCCACCTTCTATTCGGCACAGCCGAGTGCCCACGTGGTCGGCGCGACTGCTTCGCTGCTGCTGGAGGTGGATGAAGCGCAGGACGTTGATGCGGAGAAGTTT
This sequence comes from Chloroflexota bacterium, assembly GCA_022824545.1. Taxonomy (GTDB): domain Bacteria; phylum Chloroflexota; class UBA11872; order UBA12225; family JAJDUF01; genus JAJDUF01. Next base: position 5,322 of record JAJDZR010000024.1, on the reverse strand, counting down.
CAGCGCGATTTCCTGCCGATGGCGGCGGCCCACAATGCGGTCGTGGTGCTGTACGGCACGGCCTGGACCGACGATACGCTGCTCGAACAAGCGCGCCAACACAACCTGGCCGTCCAGCGGGCCGGCGGCGAGCAGCGCCATTTCGAGTACCCCTGGACGTTCGGTGCTAGGGCCATGCCGGCCTACCGCCAATTCGTCAAGCACGAAATCGAACGCTTGGGCGCCCAACACCCACTGATCCGCACGCAATACCTCTTGCAGACCGTCGCGGACCGGAGCGCCCTCTTCAGCCCGGAGCAACGCCTGCTCTTGCAGGGGACACACGCTCGCCAGACCGCACCGGCCGATGGGGAGGAATACGTCGCCGCGATAGATGTCGCCGGCGCCGCGACCGGGGACAGTGGGCAGTCGTCGGCGGTCAGTGACCAGGAAGCCGGGCGGCGAGACAGCACGGTCGTCGGGATCGCCGCCATCACCCGCACCGACGACGAGGTGCGGCTCCGGTTGGTCGAGGTCTATTGGTGGACCAACCGGCCACTCCACGAGCAGTATGCGCGGCTGGCGCACCTGTTGGGCGAGGTGTGGCGCTGCCGGCGGGTGGTCGTAGATGCTACTGGGCTGGGGGCCGACCTCGCCACACGCCTGCAGCGGGCGCTAGGACCGACCGTGGTCGAGCCGTTTGTGTTCACCGCCGCGACGAAATCGCGTCTTGGCTACGACCTGCTCGCGGCGGTCAACGCTGCACGGCTGCTGGTCTGGGAGTCGGACCATTCGGCCGAGCAGGCGGAGCTATGGCGGCAGGTCGGGGCGGCGCGGATGCTGCCGCGCGCGAATGGCCAGCTGACCTTCTTTGTGCCCGATCACCAGGGACACGACGATTTCGTCACGATGCTGGTGCTGCTGGTGCGGGCCGGGGCCGGCCTGGAGTCACCGATCACGACCACCTATGCACTGCCGGCGACGACGTGGTACGGGGACGAGACGGCGCGGTACTGAGGGTCTTTAGCTATCAGCGGTCAGCCGTCAGCTATTAGCCGTCAGCCGACGGGGCGGGGCGAAACAGCGTGCCGTTGAGATCGAAGCTGACGAGGGCCTGCCGGCTCATTTGCAAGACCGTGGGCCAGAATCATTCCATCCGTAGTACATATACCAGTTGTCAGTAATATGTCTATAGATGCATGGCGTCCCTGCTACGGAAGCAGGTATCTCATCGAGTGAATCAACTGCGGGCTGTAACGTTTTCTCCGAGTATACATATCCTCTTTCCTCCCAGCCGTATATAAATGATGCGTGTTCCCAATAGTAGAAATGAATGGCACCATCTTCGTAGCGTTCTAGTCCTCGTGAGATACCTGTGTTCTGAAAGAGTCTGCGGTACTGATCCCACCTACCTTCGGTGAAATCACGATCAAAAACCGGCTCGAGGTTCGTGAATTCACCTGCAATCCTGGTCATTTTAGTATCCTCGTTCGACATTCGAGCCAACTGCTCGAATTGTGTCCGATGTTCCCAGAAGTTCTCCTCCATCGCAGCATCCGAGTGGCCTGAAGGTAAATGGATTACTCCTTCATGTGAGCCAAATGGCAGGAGCCAAGCAAATGTTGCAATACCGATATATACCATCAACGGATGTGTAGCGCGAAAGCCAACCGCTGGCCATTGAGCTATGGTGATCCCCAGGGCAATGCCGAAGCCGACAGGCAGGGCTAACATGAGCACGAAAAATAGAATAAAAGCCAATATCTCCGAGAAAACATCTATGACTGTGTTTCTAATTTCTACAGATACGTAATCAGAAAACCACAATAGTATTGTTATTATGAAGACACTGTAGGACATGTATCTTCCAGATATAGGTGGAATTATTAAAAGCCCCGAAATAAATCCTGCCCAGACAATAGCGAATAGTGGGAGAAGGAAGAGAGGATCAAGCCATATGACAGAAGGTAGGAGATACGCTAGGGCTAGAGCAAGGACGAGTGCAATAGCAGGGATACCCACACCCAGTAGCCACCACCACCGCGTTGGCAGTCTGTGTTTGGGCGGGGTTTCGGTCATCTGGCCCTACTTCGTGTGAGTGCCGCAAGCTCTCTAACGATCCCGCCTGCAATATAGATACCAAGTGCTCACCTAGGCCAACACGCACCAACAGCGGATCTGCGGCCTACACCTGCCCTCCAGGTACGACAGGAACACCCTAGATTGCCTTGGGCAAGAATAAGCCGGAAGTGTCAACAGAGTCGGGGGACGCGGTGACGCATGGACTTGAGCGCTCGGTTCAGCGCGTCGGCTTCCGCTGGCGGCCACGTGCCGGCAAGGTGGTCCAAATCGGTGGAGCAGTCTTGTGCCTCAGCAGTTTCAGTGGACGGGGGTACTGTCTCCAAGCCAATCGACTCACGCAGAAGCTGGAGCACGGTGCGATTGAGGCTCAACCGGCGTCGTTGAGCCTCAGCGCGGAGGTGAGTATCCAGTGAGGCGTCTAGGCCGCGAATCGTGAGCTGCTTGTTCATCGCGTCACCAGCACATGAAAGCGTTCGGCGCTCTGCGAGCAGCATAGCACAGCGCCGAGCCTATTCCCACTCGATGGTGGAGGGGGGTTTGGAGGTGACGTCGTAGACGACGCGGTTGACACCGGGGACCTCGTTGACGATGCGCGTGGCGACGCGGCCGAGTAGGTCGTGGGGGAGTGGGGCCCAATCGGCGGTCATGTAGTCGCTGGTCAGGATGGCCCGCAGGGCGATGAGATGCCCGTAGGTGCGAAAGTCGCCCATGACGCCGGTGCTCTGTAGCGGGGTCAGTACGGCGAACGCCTGACCGAGCCGCCGGTACCAGCCGGCGGCTCGGATTTCCTCGATGAAGATGGCATCCGCCTGCTGGAGCGTGGCAACGCGCTCGGTGGTCACGGCGCCGACGACGCGCACGGCCAGCCCCGGCCCGGGGAACGGATGGCGCCAGACTAGCGCCTCGGGCAGGCCCAATTCGGTGCCCACGGCACGCCCTTCATCCTTGAAGAGATAGCGCAGTGGCTCGATCAACCGGAACTGCAAGTTGGGCGGCAGCCCGCCGACGTTGTGGTGCGACTTGATCTTCGCGGCGGCCTCGCCGCCCCCTAGCTCTCCCTGGGCCGTGACGGTGTTCGCGTCGTCACCGCCGCTCTCGATCACGTCGGGATAAAGGGTGCCTTGGGCGAGGAACTCGACGGTACCCAAGTTACCGGCAACGCGCTCGAAGACGCGGACGAACCGCTCGCCGATGATGAGGCGCTTGCGCTCCGGGTCGGTGACACCGCGCAGATGACGTAGGAACTCATCCCCGGCGTTCGCCACCACTAGCTCGAATCCCAGGTGTTGCTGAAAGGTCTCGACGACATCCGCGGCCTCGTTCTGGCGGAGTAGGCCGTTGTCCACGAAGATACAGGTCAACTGATCGCCGATCGCACGATGGACGAGCGCCGCCGTCACCGCCGAGTCCACACCTCCGGAGAGGCCGCAGACGACCCGACCGGGGCCTACGCGCTGGCGGATTTGCTCGGTCGCTTCGGCGATGAACGAGCCAGCGGTCCAGCCGCCCGTAGCGCCACACAGGCCGTAGCAGAAGTTCTCGATCAACTGCTGCCCTTGCGGCGTATGGACGACCTCGGGGTGGAATTGCAGTCCGACCCGCCCCCGGCCGTCGGCCATCGCTGCGGCAGGCGAGTTGACGGATCGCGCCAGCACGCGGAAGCCGGGGGGGAGCTCTTCAACGTGGTCACCGTGGCTCATCCACACGGGTAGCTCGGCGGGTAGTCCGCGGAAGAGCCGCCCCGCTACATCGGCACCGTCTCCCTCGGCGGTCCCCACGTGAATGGTGGCCGCGCCGTACTCGCGCCGGGGCGCCGGGGCCACCCGGCCACCAAGCTGGTGGGCCAGCAGCTGCATACCGTAGCAGATGCCCAGGATCGGCACGTTGAGATCGAATACCGGCGGCGGTACCGTCGGGGCGTCGTCTTCGTACACGCTGGCCGGACCGCCGGAGAGGATGATGCCGATGGGATGCAGCGCCCGGATGGCCTCCACCGGGGCATTCCATGGCAGCAACTCGGCGTAGACGCGGGCCTCGCGCACGCGCCGGCAGATCAAGCGGCTGTATTGCGAGCCGAAATCCAGCACCACGATGGTCTCGCGGTCAGGATGCAGCGCTGGCGTTCCCATCTTGCGACTGTTCCCTTTCGACCTGGAGGAATGGCGGGCCTCACCCCCGGCCGCCGGAATCCGGGCCTCCTATGGCCCCCCCCGCTCCGCAGGGGGACGTGGGCAACCACCAGGGTTGCCCCTACAGCAGCCGCCCGCTTCCGGCGGAGGCGAGGCGCGACGGGGACGGTCATTCCACCGGCTCGGACACATGCATCAGAACAAAGCGCCACTGTGCATTCCGGCGGCGGAGCACGCCGCTCCAGCGGGTGCAGCCGGCAAACGGCGCACCGCGGGCCGTGCCGGCCCACCACACCTCGTCGGCAAACCAGGCCGTATCGCCGGACACCTGCACGCACAGACGCCGCGATTTCAAGCGATTGTGTTGTAGCTCGCGGCTGACCTCTGCCAGGACAGCGGCGACGGCGGCGCGGCCGACATCGAACTCGCCCGCTTCGGTGCCGATTTTGACCACCAGTTGCCTCGGTCCATCCAGATCAAAGAACGGCGCGAGCGGCGTGCCGGCCTCTAACGCAGCGAAATAGCGCCGCACGACGGCCTCGACAGCTTGGACATCAGCGGATGCGGTCATGGCAATCGAGTCTACATTTATCAGTTGTCAGCCGTCAGCTATCAGCACTTGGCTTGAAGCGGTCGAGGGATCAAGGCTGACCGCTGACGGCTGGAGGCTCTTCGGCTGTATCCTGGCTGACGATGAGCGCAGCCGCAGTCCTCCCGCCGGTGTGCCTGGTAATTCTGGTGCTCTGCTTTGGTCAGGCCGCACGCTTGAGCGGCCGGGGATACCGCTGGCGAGAAGCATTGCTGGCCGGGGCGGTCGTCTGGGGTGTCCTCGTCGTGGCCTTCACGGAAGGGCTGAGTCTGTTCGGCTTGCTGACTTGGCCGTGCTTGGTGGCGCTCTGGAGCTTGGCGGCGGCTGTAGCGGTGGGGGTGTTGGTGCTGACGAGCGCCAATTGGTCGGGCAGAGGCGGAGCAGACCTAACCCCCAGCCCCTTCCCTTCAGGGAAGGGGGGTCAGCGAAGCGAGCGGGGCCACACCCCCCCGCCCCCCCACCACCCGGTGGTGAGGGGGGGTGGCCCCGCGCCGGGGAGGGGGCCCGGCCCCCCCGCGGGGCGGCTGGTGGGGGTGGCGGTGT
>JAJDZR010000295.1 GCA_022824545.1 Chloroflexota bacterium | reverse complement strand
ATGACGGCGGCGAAGTCGGGCGTGCCCATGAAGACGGCCCGCGCCGGGCGGCTGGTCGTTGGCGGTGGCGGTGTGGTCAACACGGTTCTCTCGCCGTTGCGTCGTCTGCTCCCCTATGGTCCCCCGGGGGGACGGGATATTCCCTCCCCTGTCGCAACGGGGGAGGGCTAGAGTGGGGGCCTACGACGCGGCTACTTGCTGATCCGGCTCGTCCGCGGGCGCTGTACCGTCCGGGGCGTCGGAAGCTGGCGGCTGCGGGCCGGTGTCCTGCGCCGGGTCCACGTAGCGGAGCTGGGCGCGGTCCTCGATCCGATCCGTGAACAGCGTGCCATCGAGGTGGTCCACTTCGTGCTGGATGGCGCGCGCCAAGAGGCCCTCCAGCTTGAGACGGACGGCTTTGCCCGCGCGGTCACGCCCCTTGACGGTCACTTGCTCGCTGCGGGCGACCGGACCGAACCACTGCGGCATGCTCAGGCAGCCTTCATCCTCAGTGACCGAGCCACGCTGCCGGGTAATCTCCGGATTGAACAGGACGTAGCACGCTCCTTCATGCTCGATCACGATGAGCCGCAGCGGCACGCCGACCTGCGGTGCGGCCAGACCGAGACCGTCCGCGTCGTGCATTGTGTCGAGCATATCGTCAACCAGGCGCCGCAGCGAGGCGTCAAGGCGGCGCACTTTTTTCGCCTTCAGGCGCAGCATGGGGTGGCCTTCGGTCAGGATCGGTCGGATTGCCATAGCGTTCGCCCTAGATTCGCCACTTGAAGATCGGGTACGAGAATCCTGGACATTGCCCGGTCGTCCGGAGAATGCGGAAGATCATAGCAAGGTGGTCGGATCAGTGTCTATGGTCCACCCGCGCGGAACGTGGGACACCAGCGCGGCCAGCCGGTGAGGTGGGCCGCGCAATAGCACGTGCCAGCGCGCGCGGTCACGTAGCCGGCGAATGTAGGCCGGCGCCGGGCCGATGACCTCTACCTCGTCCGCGGCGTCGGCGGGAGCGGATTGCGCCGCGACGGCGTTCCGCAGGATGATCGCGCAGCGTGACGCCTCCCGCTCGGCCGTACTATCCAACCGATGCAGGAACAGTAGCCGCCACAAGGTGCCATACGGCGGATAGCCCAGCTCCCGCCGATCAACGCCGTCGGCGGCCATGAAGCGGGCGTAGGCGGCGCGGAGGTCGGCGGGGTCCAGGGCGGCGCCGGGGCCGGACGGCGGGCGTCGCGGGAGCAAGAAGGCGCGAAAGCAGTAGTGCTGCGGCTCGCGCGTCTGTATGAGCACGCGGGCCGGCCGCGTATTCGTGCTTTCCGCCAGGGCAGCGGCGCCGAGCAGGCTGCGAAAGACCTGCTCGGCCGCGCGGAAATCGGGCAGGTGTAGCCCGGTATCCGCATCAACGACCCCGACCAGCGGCGCGGCGACGCGGCCCGGCATCCGCAACAGACGCTGGGTACCGACCAATACGGCAATGTCTCCGTGGGCAAAGGCCGCCAACACCTGCGCCGGTCCGCCCGGCGGCCAGTCCGTATCGGCATCCCAGCGAAAGATCGTCGTGCGCGGAAACAGCGTCCGTAGCTCGGTCTCCAGCCCCTGCGTGCCCGGCCCGTGCGCCCGCAGCCGCGTGCCCCCGCACTGCGGACAGAGCGCCGGAATGTGCAAAGCCGATCCGCAGTAGTGGCACAGCAGCCCGGCCAGTGACATGCCGGATGCAGACGACGGTGCCAGGTGTGATCTGCGTCCGGCGCCGTCCCGCTGCCCGTGGACCGCCGCTGGCGTCGCGCAACGCGGGCAACGCAGGACGTAAGCGCAATCGCGGCAGCGCAGCGAATGGGCAGCGCCCCGGCGCGTCAGCAGGAGAATGGCACGCTCCCTGGACGACAGGGTTGCACTGAGCGCCCGGTGCAGGGGGCGGCTGACCAGCTCCTGCCGGCCCACCGTGCGCTCCCGGCGCAGATCAACGATCTCGACGGACCGCGGTGGGTCACTTTCCGGCGGCTGGGTGAGCATCCACGCGCCCCGGCGCCCCTGCAAGTAGGTGGCGGCATCCGGCGTGGCGCTGCCCAGCACAACGCGGGCGTTGGTCAGCCGGCCCAGTTCGGCGGCTACCGTCGCAGCGCGGTACCGCGGCGTCGCATCGCTCTTGTAGGCGTTGTCATGCTCCTGCTCAACGATGATGAGTCCGAGCCGCGACAGCGGTGCGAAGAGCGCCGACCGCACGCCGGCAACGAGGTCGAGAGTCCCGGCCTGGGCACGCGCCCAGTGCTCCAGGCGCTCCTGCTGCCCTTGCTGGGCGTGCCAGGTTGCTACCCGGAGATCATCGAGCTGAAGCCGGTCGAGCGCCGGGCCGATCTGCCGGCGGTCGGGAACGAGCAAGAGGGCCTGCCGCCCGGCCGCGACACAGCCCCGAATTAGCGTCCGGTAGTGGTCGAAGCGGGTCTGCGGCAGGGTGGCGTGGAGGACGGTGACTTCGTGACCATCGTCTTGCGTTGCCGCGAGACAAGGTGGACTCTCCTCACCCCCCGGCCCCCTCTCCACTCGTGGAGAGGGGGAGTCCACCGTGTGGAAATCCTCGAACGCGAGCGTGATCCAGCCGCGGTCAAGCCAGCGGCGCAGAAAGAGGCGTGCTTCAGCCTCACCGACGACCTCGCAGATATGCGGCCATCGGACGGCGCCACTTGCACTGCTCAAAAGCTCATACCAGCGGCGATACGCCTCGCTCCAACGGCTATCCGGCTTTGTTGGAATGTCAGCGATTGGTGTGAGTAGGAGCCGAGGAAGTGCTGACGCGAGCGCGAGAATCCGCCGCTGCTCGGACGTGCCGGGTTTGGGGTTGAGTGCTCCCTTTAGCCACGTTTCCAGGTCGGGCGGCAGCACGAGGCGGACGGCGCTGAACGCCGGCGTGACGTAGGTATCCGCCAGCCATACGGCCAGGGCCAGGTGGGTAGGGGAGACGAGCAGCGCCGGGTGCAGCAGGCGCTCGACGGCGCGAAGCTCGAAGTCGGGACGTTCCGTCACGGGCGCGGTGACGAGGCCGTAGGTGGTCCGTTCCCCGAACGGCACTGTCACGAACTGCCCCGGTCGCAGGCGCCCGTGCAGGTGCGCCGGCACCGTGTAGGTGAAGCGCCGCGGGTCGTGCGCCCCGTAGGCGGCCACGGCCACCGCGACCGCCTCGAATGCGGGTAGGGCACCTGGCGGCGTTTCCTGGTCGTTCGTGGCTGTCATCGGCGTCGTGCCGTATCGGGGCGTTGCGTCTCACCCCTGGGCCAGCTCCGCGCGGTGCTCGACCAGCTTGGTCAGGGCCGCGAGCACGTCATCCATATCGGACTGCGAGCCGAGCAGCAGCGGCTGGGGGAGCGCAATGACCTCTTTGTGCGACGCCTGCTCCGCCACCGGGCAGTGCGGCGGATCGTAGTCGTCCGCTGCCGGATCGTACCGACTGGCGAAGGGAAAGCGGCGGCGATCAATGTGCCACAGCTCCTGCTCGTAGACCGGCAGGTAGCCGGGAGCGCAGAAGATGCCCTCGGCCTTGAGCGCGCTCAGGAACGTCGCCTTGGGCACGCCGTCGAACGCCGCGGCGTCATAGCGAATGATGTAGCCATAGAACGCTTGGCGCACCAGCCGCGGGTCGCGGGCAAGGGGCCGCAGTCCCGGTAGGTCGGCAATACCGCGGGTGAGGTAGTCAGCGTTCCGCTGGCGGTGCGCCATCTCGGCCGGCAACCGTTCGAGGCCGGCTCTTAACACCGCCGCCTGTAGCTCGCTCAGCCGATAGTTGTTCCCGTAGCCCGGCGCCTGGCCGGGATGGCGCGCCCGGCCGACGTTGCGTAGCGACCAGCAGCGGTCGGCCAACTCCTCGTCCAAGGTCACAATAAGGCCACCGTCACCGCTCGAAAGGGACTTGCTGGATTGGAAGCTGAACGAGCCGATATCCCCCATCGAGCCGGTGCCCCGCACGCTGCCGTCGGGCAAACGCCATTGCGCGCCGTGACTGTGGGCGCAATCTTCGATGACCCAAATCCGCTCGTCGTCGGGGCGCGCCGTGTTGTGGCGGCGACACACCTCCAGCAAGGCGCTCATGTCGGCGACGGCGCAGGAGAGATGGACGGGGATGATCGCCCGCGTGCGGTCCGTGATGGCTGCCGCCGCCGCCGCGGGGTCCAGGCATAGGCTCTCGGGGTCAACGTCAACGAAGATCGGGACGGCGTTGATGTCCACGACCGCGCCGGCGGTGGAGACCCAGGTGAGACCGGGCACGATCACCTCGTCTCCTGCCTGCACGCCCGCGGCTTCGAGCGCCACGCGCAGCGAGACGGTGCCATTCGCCACGCAGACGCCGTGCGCCGCCGTGCAGAAGGAGGCGAAATCGGCCGCGAACTGCCGCTCCATCGGCCCGTCGTCGCTCAAGTGGCCGCTGCGTAGCACCTCCGTGACCAGCTCCAGGGCGCGCTCGTCGGCTTGCGGCCACCGTATCCAGGGCGCTGTGCGGACAGGACTACCACCGTTGATGGCTAGGGTTGCCACGTACTTTGCCTCCTTAGGGATCGTTCACGGACGGCGTGGCGCGGCGTACACGCGCTGCTGCTCGGCGACGATAATGGCTTTGACCTTGGCCACGGTGTCGTCGAGCCGCCCGTGGTGGTTGATGACCAGATAGTCGTACTGTGGGATGTGGGCAATCTCCGCCAGGGATCGTTCGACGCGGCGCTGTCGCTCCGCCTGGCTCTCCGTACCGCGACCGGACAGCCGGGCAACCAGCTCATCGGTGTCCGGCGGCGCCAAGAAGATCAGGACGGCATCAGGATACTGAGCACGAATCTGCATCGCGCCCTGCACGTCGGGCTTGGCCAGCACCGCCTCCCCACGCGCCAGCGCCTGCTCCACCGGCGCCCGCGGCGTGCCGTAGTAACTGTCGAGGTACGTGGCCCACTCCAGGAAGCCTCCCCGGTCGCGCTCGGCACGGAACTGCTCCGGCGTGATAAAGCAATAGTGCTCACCGTCAACCTCATCGGGCCTTGGCCGGCGCGTGGTCGTGTGCAGGGTATAGCTGATAGCCACCTCGTCCTGCTTCAGCCGCTCGATCACACTGTCCTTGCCGGCGCCCGATGGCGCGGAGAGGATAAAGATGCGGCCGCGCCGGTGGCCAGCGACACGGTGGCGCAGCGCGGCCAACCCGGCGCGTGCTGCGCCGGGCGGCAGCCATCGGTCAGCTTGGGGGGAGGTATCGGACATCGGTGCTTCCTGCACCTCCGGCGGCCGATCTCGCGCCGCGAATCAACTGCTTCGATCCTGAGCGTACACAACGGTGATGTGCCAGGTCTGCACAATCGAGTAGGAATGCGGTGGTGTAGACCTGGCGTCCGCAGCGACCTCCCTCCGGTTCCCCTAACAGGAGGAGGTGAACCGGGAAAACGGGCGGCAGACGTGCTGAGAGAGGTGATGTCGGCACGTCGCCTACACTCTACCGGGGCCGGGAGCCGCTGCCCTCCCCCGGAGCACCGGGCAGCGCCCGGTAGAGGCCCCCTGGCACCGACGGGCCGGCCGACCTTGACGTGGACGTTAAAGTTGCGGGCATGGTATCATCGCTGGTGTTCATCGCTAGAACTACCATGAATCTTCACCTCCATCGTCTTGCGGCCGACCACAAGGACCGGCGCCGCTGCCTGCGTCGTGTCAGTCGGCCAGCCGGGAAAACGGTGACGCGCACATGATGGGCCTCGGCTCCGGGAGCATGGGTGGCGGCGCCGGCGGGGCGGGGTCACGGGTGCCCCGCTCGCTCACGCTTGGCTCCGGCGAGGGTGGCTCCTGGCGGGACATCCTCCGCGTGCTGGGGTATCTCCGCCCCTACTGGCACCTGATGGCGATTAGCTACGGCTGCTGGCTGGTGTCCATCGCAATGGACATGGCCATTCCCATCCAGATCAAGTGGGCGATTGACGACGGCATCGCCGCGGGCAATCCGAACGTGCTCACCACGGCACTGTTGGTGGCGACCGGGTTATTCCTGACCAAAGCGATCATCGGCTACGGCTACTATTCGCTGTTCCACGTCTACGAGGCGCGCGCCGCCCGCGACATTCGGAAAGAGGTCTATACGGCCCTGCAACGGATGTCGTTTGCCTACCTGGATCGCGCCGACACCGGGCAGTTGATCGCCCGCGCGACCTCCGACGTTGACGCCGTGCAGCGGTTCATGGGGCACGGCACGACGGGCTTTGTCGTGGCCGCGGGGACCTACCTGATTACGCTGGGCGTGATGGTCTTCTTGAGCTGGCAGTTGACGCTGCTGGCTATCATGACCTTACCGCTGATGATCTGGGCCGGCCTCAGCTTCGGGAACGTCGCCGGCCCGCTCTATGGCCGGGTGCAGCAGCAATATGGCACCGTCACCGGCATCATGGCCGAGAACGCGACGGGCGTGCGGGTCGTGAAGGCGTTCGCGCAAGAGCCACGCGAGATCGCCAAGTTCCGGCAATGCGTCGAAGAGCTTTTCGAGCGCTCCATCCGGCTGGCACGGGCGATGGCGCTGCGCCAGCCGCTGCTCACGTCCATTGCCGGGCTAGGGGCCATCCTCGTCATCTGGTGGGGTGGCCGGCTCGTCCTCGACGGGACGGTGACGATTGGTCTCCTGATCGGGTTCCAGATTTACCTCAACCGACTAGTGGGGCCGAGCCGCCGGTTTGGCTGGATCATCAACATGGTCGCCAGCGCCGGGGCCTCCTCCCGACGTATCTTCGAGGTGCTCGATACGATCCCGGAGGTTAAGGACCGGGAGGACGCCCGCGAGCTAGAGGAGATCGAGGGTGAAGTCCGTTTGGAGCATGTCTGGTTCGAGTTCGAGCCGGGTGTGCCGGTACTGCAAGACATCAACCTCGTCGCCAAGCCGGGCGAGGTCGTCGCCTTGGTCGGCGAGACGGGCGCCGGCAAGAGCGCCCTGACCGGCCTCATTCCCCGGTTCTACGACTCCACGCGCGGACGGGTACTCATTGACGGACAGGACGTGCGTGACCTCACGATCAGGAGCCTGCGCCGGCACATGACCATCGCGCCCCAGGAACCGTTTCTCTTCTCGGAGAGCGTGCGGAGCAACATCGCCTATGGCCGCCCGGACTCCGAGCTACCGGACGTAGAGGACGCCGCCACGCGCGCCGAGGCGCATCACTTTGCCTCGCGGCTTTCCGACGGCTACGAGACCCAAGTCGGCGACCGCGGCGCGATGCTGTCCGGCGGGCAGCGCCAGCGGGTGTCGTTGGCTCGCGCCATTCTCGTCGAGCCGCGCATCCTGATTCTGGACGACGCCACTTCCAGCGTGGACATGGAGACGGAATACCGCATCGAGCGGGCGCTCCAGGACGTGATGAGCCGGAAGACCACGTTCGTCATCGCCCATCGGCTCTCGACCGTCAAGCGCGCCGATCAGGTGCTGGTCATGGAACGCGGGAAGATCGTCCAGCGCGGCACACACGAGGAGCTTATCCGGCAAGACGGCCCCTACCAGCGCATCTACGAGGTGCAGATGCGGGACCAGGAGGAATACCTGGCCGCTCGCCAGCAGTCGGAAGCAGCCAACGGAGCGCCCTCTGACGGAGCCGCGCACGGAACCCCGGCACGTGGCGACGGCGTGCGGAAGGAGGAAGGCTAGTCATGGGCGGCCGCTGGATGAACTTCTATGCCGACCTCCCGGACTACGATCCGAATGCGCGCCGCCTGACCGACCGCGACGTGCTGAGTCGCTTCGGCGGGCTGTTGTACCCGTACCGGCGCCGGATGGTGCTCGCGTTTCTGCTCGTCATAATCGTCTCGGGCATGATGATGGCGCAGCCGTGGCTGATCCAGGTGGCCATTGACCACGGGATCGGGACCGACGAGCGGCCCGGCAGCTTGGGCACTCTGAATGCAACGGCCCTCGCTTTTGTCGCCTCGCTGATCGTCTTCTGGGCCGCCTCCTACGCCCAAACGTACTTGCTCTCGTGGATCGGACAGCGGGTGCTGCTCGATATTCGCCGCCGGCTGTTCGCGCACTTGCAGTCGCTCTCGCTGCGCTATTACGACCGGACCGCGGTCGGTGAGGTCATCTCGCGGCAAACGTCCGATGTCAACGCGCTGAACGAAGTGCTGACGCAAGGGTTGACGAGCACCATCGCCGATTTCGTTCTGCTCGTCGGGACAATTGCGATTATGACGAGTATGAGCTGGCGGCTCACCCTCGTAACGTTCACGGTCCTGCCGATCATGTACGTGATTGCCCGTCTCTTTGCCCGGTACGGCCGGAATGCCTACCGGCGGCTGCGGCTGGCCGTGGCCGACATGAACTCCAACCTCGCCGAGAACATCGTGGGGATGCGGATTGTGCAGGCGTTTCGCCGCGAGGAGCGCAATGCGGCCCACTTCGACATTGTGAACGACTACAATCTCCAGGCCACCTACGCGACCATCGGCCCACACGCGGGCATTTTCCCGGTGACGGACCTGCTGGATGCTGCCGCCACGGTGCTAGTACTCTGGGTAGGCGGACAGTGGATCCTCGGCGATGCCGCCTCCGAGCTGACCATCGGCGTGCTGACGGCCTTCATGCTGTTCATCACCCGGTTCTTCGAGCCGATCCGGGACCTCACGACGCGGTTCGACGTGCTGCAAGCGGCAATGGCCGCGGGCGAGCGCATTTTCGGCCTCTTGGAGACCAAGATCGAGGTCGCAGATCGTCCCGATGCCAAGGCACTGCCGGCGGTAAGGGGGCACATTGAGTTCGATCATGTGCGGTTCGGCTACCATCCCCAGGTGCCCGTCTTCGAGGACTTGTCGTTCACGGTCAATCCTGGCGCTCGCTTCGCCTTCGTCGGGCGCACCGGGGCCGGCAAGAGCACGATTATCCGGCTGCTCATGCGCTTCTACGACGTGGACGGCGGCGCCGTGCGGATTGACGGGCACGACGTGCGTGCGGTGACCCAGGAGAGCTTGCGTCGGCGGATCGGTCTGGTGCTCCAGGAACCGTTCCTGTTTGCCGGCACGGTCCGCGAGAACATCGCCTACGGTTGGCCGGAGGCGACCGACGAGGACATCGTGCGCGCGAGCGAGCTAGTCGGCCTGCATCCGTTCGTCGCCGGGCTACCGGACGGCTACAACTCGATTGTCGAAGAGCGAGGCGGCAACCTGTCGGGAGGGCAGCGACAGCTCATCTCGCTGGCGCGGGCCTTGCTCATTGATCCGCGAATCATCATTCTCGACGAGGCTACCTCGTCGGTGGATACCGAGACGGAGCTGCTCATTCAGCAGGGCTTGGACCGGCTGATGCAAGATCGCACGGCACTCATCATCGCCCACCGCCTCTCGACGATCAAGAACGCCACCCGGATTTTGGTGCTGGACCGCGGCCGGCTCGTGGAGCAGGGCACCCACGCCGAGCTACTGGACGCGGAGGGCTATTACTTCCGGCTCTATACCACCGGCTTCAGCACGAGTGAAGATGAGCCGGACTACGTCCAAGAGCCGGTCCGCATCGCTGCCATCGGCTAGAGCGCCATCCCTCCGGTGGCAGCGGCAGTCACACTACTCCGCTTCATAGCTGCACCAGTGTCGGGGACGATGTGCTGGTATGTCTCAAGCGCCCTCATAGCCGGTACCACGCTCGGCCCAAACCATCTCTGGGACTGTGGCCCCGGGACCCAGCTTGACCCGGTGGGCATCCATGCGTCGGCCGGCCTCGTGTAGTGCCGCCTTGTCCGCTGCCGATAGAGGTTTGTGCAACTCCTCCAACAATGCTACTAGCCACGCTGGCCGGGACTTCTCTACTCTATCCATGCGTATGCTCTCCACATTCCAGTCTGGCATCTCCATGACTGGAGCAATCCACGCTAGGAGAGGGGCGAGCCAGCCGCTGCTATAATCCCGACGACTTTTCTGGATCGCGAAAGCGCTCCCGGTGCAGTATCGAATAGCAGTACGCCCTTGTGTGGACTAGCCAGTGGACCTGCTGACCGTCTCCGTCGTCATCCCGGTGCTCAACGAGGCCGCGACGCTGCGGCGGCAGGTACTCATCCTCCGCGCCTTCCTCAACGAGCACGTCGCCGCGGCTGCCGGCTACGAGTGCCGGATCATCATTGCCGACAATGGCTCCACCGACGCGACGGCAGCCGCGGCTCAGACCCTGGCCCAAGAATATGCCGACGTGGCCTACATCTACCTGGCCCAACGCGGCCGGGGACGAGCACTCAAGCACGCTTGGCTGGCTACGGATTCCGATCTCGTGGCCTATATGGACGTGGACCTCTCGACGAATCTGCTGGCCTTCCGTCCCCTGCTCGATACCCTACGGTACGGCTGCGACGTAGCGACCGGCTCTCGGCTGATGCCGGCCTCGCGCATCCGCCGCTCCTTCAGGCGTGAGGTCTTGTCGCAGGGATACAATCTGCTGATTAAGGCGCTGTTCTGGCATCATTTCTCCGACGCGCAGTGCGGCTTCAAGGCCCTCACGCGCTGTGCCGCGGAGAAGCTCCTGCCGCTGGTCGAGGACACGAGCTGGTTCTTCGATACCGAGTTGCTGCTCCTCGCCGAGCATCTGGGGTATCGCATCGCCGAAGTGCCCGTCGAGTGGGTGGAGGACTTGGACTCGCGCGTCAGGATCATACCTACCGCCATCGCCGACATTAGAGGCTTGTTACGGATGCGCCGCAAGCTGCGGACACTACCGCGCCGGTGACACACCTCTATTGCACGTGCCAGAGAGTCGGTGTATCGCCATGCCACGAAGCAGACGCTCCGCTGCCAGCCGGCGACGGGCACGGGCCGCCCGTGCCGCCAATACCTTGCCCGGTAGGAGCAGCTCCGACCGCAGTCGGCGGCGGTGGTCCACCGCCATTCTGGCCAGCATCGGCCTGCTCGTCATCATCAGCATGATAATCACCACCTGTGGCTTGCCTGGCGGGTCGCTCCCGGCTTTCTAGGCTGAAATCCCCACCCTGGGGAAGGAGTACGTCACCATGATGAAGCTCGGCTATAGCACTTGGGGTATGCCCACCCTCCCGGCCGACGTGGCGATTCCCTATCTCGCCAAGCTGGGATTCGAGGCGGTCGAGCTGACCGTCATCCCGGGTTGGGTGACGGAGCTATCCACGCTCGACGCGCCGGCCCGACGCGCCATCCGCCAGCTCTACGACGACTATCAGATTGACCTCCCGGCATTGGCCGGACACGTCCCTATACTCACACCTGAAGATGAGTACCGGCAGAACCTCGCTCGCCTGCAAGCGGAGGTAGACCTCGCCGTGGACTTGGCGGGGGCTGACGGGCCGCCGCCGCTGAATACGGCCACCGGCGGCGACCCGGAGCACTGGGAAACCGACAAGGAGCTGGCCGTCGAGCGGATCGGCGAGCTGACGCGCTACGGCGAGTCGCGGGGCGTGGTGATCGCGCTGGAGCCGCATGTCGGCCAGGGTCTGAACTCACCGGAAAAGACGCTCTGGCTCCTCGACCGGATTAACTCGCCGTGGCTGAAGGTGAACTTCGATATTAGCCACTTCAACGTCCAAGGCATGAGTATTGAGGAAACCGTCCCGCCCATGGCTCCCGTGAGCGTTCACACCCACGTCAAGGACGAGCGCGGCGTACTGCCCGACTACGAGTTCTTGATTCCCGGTGAGGGCGAGATGGACTACACGCGGTACCTCAAGCTGATGGCTGCTGCCGGCTACACCGGCTCGATTACGGTGGAAATCAGCAAGCAGGTCCAGGCCCGGCCGGACTACGATCCCTTTGCCGCCGCCCGGCAGTCGTATGCGGTGCTCAACGCCGCGTGGCAGGAAGCCGGCCTGCCGCGGCTACGCGACAGCTAGAAGGCGACATTTCCCGGCCCTCACCCCGATTCTCTGCTACGGGGAGAGGGTGAGTCCCGACTGCCGGCCACTATAATCTACGGAGCGCGGCCTCCCTGCGCTCCCGTTTGCCTCCGCTCCGGGGACCTGTGACCGTGCAGACGGTGCAGGTCATGCTCGCTGCCCAGTCGTGACGTATGAAGACTGATCCGCCGCCGGCGGCCGCCGTCGAAGAACCGGCACCGCTGTCCCCGTGGGACCAGCCGGCCGCCGAGGAGCGCACGCGCGGCTGGCGGCGGCTGCGGCCTAGCCTGGCGCGGTGGGGCGGCTCGACCTTCGACGCCCTGCGCGTGCGCGACTACCGGCTCTTGTGGCAGGGCAACAGCATCACCTCGATGGGCTTCTGGATGCAGCAGGTCGCCATCGGCTGGCTGATCCTCGACCTCACCGGCTCACCCTTCTTCCTCGGCGTGGCCGGGTTCTGTCGGACAGCGCCCGCGCTCGTGTTGGCACCCATTGCCGGCGTGCTGGCCGACCGCCTCAACCGACGGCTCATCATCCTCACTTCGCAAACGGTCCTCTTTGTCGTTACTGCCCTCATCACGTTCCTGATCTTCAGTGAACGCATTACCATCACCCATATCTTGATCGCCAGCACTTTCCATGGCATCGCTATTGCGGTCCAACTCCCGGCGCGGCAGGCGCTTATTCCGCAGGTCGTGGGGCGGGAAAAGCTCACCAACGCGCTGGCCCTGTTCTCATCCACACAGAGCTTGAGTCGCGTTATCGGACCGAGCGTGGCCGGGGTCATCATGGGCGTGGCCGGCGTGGCCTGGTGCCTCGCCTTCCAAAGCCTGGCCTATCTCTGGGCCATCGGCAACGTCTTGCAGATGCGGACACCCGGCCCCCGGCGTATCGGCCGGGCCAGCGCTGGCGTCTTTGCCAACCTGCGGGAAGGGTTGGAGTTTTGCTTCCGGACCAAGCCGCTGCTCTTCCAGTTGCTGCTGGCCATTGCGCCGACCGTGCTGGCCATGCCTTACATGACCCTGCTGCCGGCCTTCGCCCGCGACGTCTACGCCATCGGGCCGGGCGGATTGGGGCTGCTGTACGCCGGCATGGGTGGCGGCGCCTTGACCGGGGCCGTGCTGCTCGCCTCGCGGCGCGGCATTCGGCGCAAGCAGTTCGCCACCGTGCTGGTCGCGATAGCGAATGGCGGCTTCTTGATCGTGCTCAGTGTGGCGCCGTGGCTGCCGGTGGGACTGCTGGCGCTGGCTGCCGTCGGGGCCGCCGGAGCGGTGTTCACCACGCTCAACGGCTCGGTCATCCAGGAGCTTGCGCCCGACAATCTGCGCGGCCGCGTGAGCGGCATCTACCTGCTCCTGATGGGTTTGATGCCGCTGGGGACGGTCCCGGCCGGCATTATCGCTGCCGCCTGGGGCGCGCCGGTCGCAGTGGCTCTCGGCGGCGGCCTCACCATCCTCTGCACACTCGCCCTCCTGGCGGCCCGGCCGCAACTCCGGCACGCCTAGACCGGTGGCCGGGTAGTGAGACAGGACACCAAGCGGCAGGCCGTGCTATAGAATCCCTAGTGGAGGTATTCCGTGACTGACGAGCCGATCTACGACTTTCATACGCACAGCTTCCTCAGCGACGGCGCCCTCTCACCCATTGAGCTGATCCGCCGCGTCCACATCCAGGGCTATCGGTCCATCGCGATCACCGACCACATCGGTGTTGGCGGTATCGAGCAGCTGCTCGAATCGCTGGCCGCCGACTGCGCCGAGGCCGAGCGGTATTGGGACATTCGCTGCCTGCCGGGCGTCGAGCTGACCCACCTGCCGCCGGAGGTTATTGCCCCGGCGGCAGCGCAGGCGCGGCGGGCGGGCGCGGCCGTGGTGGTCGTGCATGGGGAATCCGTCGCGGAGCCGGTGGTCGAGGGCACGAATCGCGCCGCCGTGACCTGCCCGGACGTGGATATTCTGGGGCATCCGGGGCTGATAACCGCCGAGGACGTGCAACTGGCGCGTGAGCATGGTGTCTACCTGGAGCTTTCCGCGAAACGCGGCCACAGCCTGACGAACGGGCACGTTGCGCGGCTGGCGCGTGAGTTCGGTGCGACGCTGATCGTTAATAGCGATGGACACCAGCCCGGCGACTATCTCACCCGCACTACAGCGCGGAACGTGGTTCTGGGCGCGGGGTTGCCGGAGTCCGAGTTAGCGGAGCTACTGCAGCATACGCCGCGACGGCTACTACAGCGGATTGACCAACGGTGCGCCGGCCGCTCTAACGCGGCAAAGGTGGCCTGAATACCTGGGTACTGGAATGGCAATGAACGTAACGAGCAAGTCCCCTGACATCAAGCACCAGGAGCAAGCAGTGCCGGACCCGAATACCCCGCCGGCCGACGAAACGGAGTCGATCGAGACGCTCATCCTGCCGGTCTTGCCGCTGCGGGACCAGGTTCTGTTCCCGCGCGTGGTATCGCCGCTGGTCGTGGGCCGGCAGCGGTCTCTGCGGGCTATCGAGCGTGCCCTGGCCGGTGACCGCAGCATCTTGGTGCTCACCCAGCGCGATAGCGCCGAAGACGAACCCGGACACCAAGACCTGTTCGAGGTCGGCACCGAGGCCATCATCGGACGGCAGCTCAAGCTACCGGAGGGCCGCACGAGCATCCTGGTGCAGGGACAGCGGCGCGTCAGAATCCGGCAGTTCCGCCGTCTCGACCCGCTCATCGAGGCGGAGGTGGAACCCATTGAGGACGACGATGAGGCACCGCCGGAGGATGCGGCAGCAGCGGCGGCCGGCCAAGTCCAGCAGAAAGCGGTGCTCACGCTGTTCGAGGAGTGCGTCAAGCTCAACGACAAGTTGAGCGATGATACCTACGTGATGGCGATGAACACGGACAGCCCCGGCTGGCTGGCCGATGTCATCGCGGACGCCCTCGACTTGCCGTTCGACCGGAGCCAGGCGCTGTTGGAGACCTTTGACCCGCAGGCGCGCCTGGTGGCCATTCACACGTTGCTGGAGAAGGAACGGGACCTGCTCCAGCTGGAGACGCGCTTTCAATCGGAGCGTAGCCAGGACGCCGACGAAGGCCAGCGCGAGTTCTTTCTCCGTGAACAACTGAAGGCGATCCAGGAGGAGCTAGGCGAAACGGATGCCCAGACGCGAGAAAACGCCGAGTTGCGCGAGCGCATCGCCGCGGCCGGGATGCCCCAGGCAGTCGCCGAGCGAGCCGAAAAAGAGTTGGGGCGGCTCCAGATGATGCCACCGGGATCTCCGGAAACCGGGATCATCCGCACCTACCTGGACTGGCTGCTGGCCGTGCCCTGGCAGAAACGCACGACGGATCAACTCGATATCCGCCGCGCAGCACGACTGCTCAACGCCGAGCACTACGGCCTCAAGCGGGTCAAGGAGCGCATCCTCGAGTATCTGGCGATCCGCAAGCTGTCTCCCCACACGCGCAGCCCGATCATCTGTTTTGTGGGCGCGCCGGGCGTGGGCAAGACGAGCCTCGGCCAGTCCATCGCCCATGCATTGGGCCGCACTTTCGTCCGGCTTTCGCTGGGCGGTATTCGCGACGAGGCCGAGATACGCGGGCATCGCCGGACCTATATCGGCGCGTTGCCGGGGCGGATCATCCAGGCGATGCGCCAGGCCGGCACCATGAACCCGGTCTTCATGATGGACGAGGTGGACAAGCTCGGTATGGACTTCCGGGGCGACCCCAGCTCGGCGCTGCTCGAAGTGCTCGACCCCGAGCAGAACAACACGTTCTCGGATCACTACCTGGAGGTACCCTACGATCTCTCCCAGGTGATGTTCATTACCACCGCCAACATTCTCGACCCGGTACCTCCGGCCTTACAGGACCGGATGGAGGTCATTGAGCTACCCGGCTACATCGAGGCCGAGAAGGTGGAAATTGCCAAGCGTTTTCTCGTGCCGCGCCAACTGGAGGAGCACGGCCTCCGGCGCGACCAGGTACGGATTGGCGTGCCGGTCATCCGCCGCCTAATCCGCGAATACACGCGGGAAGCCGGCGTGCGAAACCTGGAACGGGAGCTGGCCACGATCTGCCGCAAGATCGCCCGCAGCGTTGCCGAGCAAGAAGAAGCCACGAACGGCGGTCTCGTCAAGGCTACCGACGCGCCAGCAAAGCCGGCCACGCGGACGCCGCTGGCCAACGGAGCGCCGCTCCGCGTCCGCACGCGGGACTTGGCATCGCACCTCGGTCCGGCCCGCTTTCGGCAGGAGTTGGCGAACAAAAGGGCGCAGGTCGGCGTCGCTACGAGCGTGTATTGGACGCCGGCCGGCGGCGATCTCGCGCCGGTGGAGGTGACCCTGCTTGACGGCAAGGGCAAGCTCATCCTGACCGGTCAACTCGGCGACGTGATGCGCGAATCGGCACAGGCGGCCCTGAGCTTTGCACGCTCGCGGCGACGCTGGCTCCAGCTGGACAAGGATTTCGCCGAGCACCGCGACATTCACATGCACCTGCCGGCCGGGGGCATCCCGAAGGATGGCCCGTCGGCCGGCATCACGATGGCCACAGCGTTGATCTCCGCCCTCACGGGACGGGAGGTGCGGGCCGACGTCGCGATGACCGGGGAGATCACGCTGCGTGGTCGCGTCCTGTCCATCGGTGGCCTCAAAGAGAAAGTGCTGGCCGCGCATCGCGGCGGCATTCGCACCATTGTCCTGCCGGCGCGCAACCGCAAGGACCTGTTCGACGTGCCGGAAGACGTGCAGGAGGCACTGGAAGTCGTCTTCGTGGAGCACATGGAGGAAGTCCTGAACGTCGCATTCCCGGCGTTCCCGGCGGAAGGCGCCATCATCAACGGTCCACCGTTGGCATCCTGAGCAGGCAGCATGAGTGTCGGAGTGTCGCGTCGCCGCTTCGGGCAGGTCGCCGGCCTGGGTACGGCCGCGGCGCTCGCCAGCGCGTGTACGCTCACCGAGTCGCCGCCGGTGGAGCGCACCATTCCCCACACTGGCGGCAACCCTTGGGGTGTCAACACCTTCCTCCACAAGGAGGTCGAAGGCTGGAAGAAGGACCTCTCCCTGCGGATGATCCGCGACGCCGGCATCGGGTGGATCAAGCAGCAGTTCCCGTGGGAAGAGATCGAGCAGCCGCGCAAAGGCCAGTATTGGGACACGAAGTATAGCCAGGCCACGTGGGCAAAGTTCGATGATTTGATCGCTCGCGCCGAGCAGCACGGCCTGAAGGTGATCGCGCGGCTGGATCGGCCGCCGGCGTGGGCACGCTCGAACCAAGAGCGCCACAGCCATCCACCCGACGACTTCGACGACTTCGGCGACTTTGTGACGACCACGGTAGACCGCTACCGGGGCCGGGTAGAGCACTTTCAGATTTGGAACGAGCCAAACCTCGGCACGGAGTGGGCCGGGCGGGTGGACCCGGACGCCTACGCCGAGCTGCTGGAGATCGCCTATACGCGGGCCAAGGCCGCCAACCCCGACGCCGTGGTGCTCTGCGCGCCGCTCGCGATCAACCTGGAGCGCGGCCCCGTCAATCTGAACGAGTTGGAATACCTGGATCAGCTCTACGCAGCCGGCGCCCAACCTTACTTCGACATCATGCTGGCCAACGCTTACGGGATGGACCGGCCGCCGACAGAGCCACCGCGCACCGATACGCTCAACTTCCAACGCGTGCGCCTGCTGCGCGACGTGATGGTTCGCCACAACGACGGCGAGAAGGCGGTGTGGTTCAATGAATACGGCTGGAACGCTTCACCGCCGACCATGCCGCCGGAGCAGTTGATCTGGCGCCGGGTCACCGAGCAGCAGCAGGCGGAGTGGACGGTCGAGGGGGTGCTCCATGCGCGGCGCGAGTGGCCCTGGGTTGGCTCGGTCATGATTTGGTACTTCCGGCAGGTCGGAGACATCAGTCCGGCGCAGTCCGAATACTACTTCCGCATGGTCGAGCCGGACTTCGCACCGCGCCCGGTGTACTTCGCAGTCAAGCGAGCGGCCACGGCCCGCCGCGGCTGGTGACGCGCCTGGGCGGCATAATCCGTTGGGGTTCAAGGTGGTACAGACCTGGTGGGGCAACGTCGCCGGCATACCCAGCTAGTCAGCTTCGGCATCCTCATGCTCTGGCTGCTGGCGCTTGTCAGCACGACGAGCGGGATGTTGCTGTACCGTCTCGTTGTCGAGGATGGCGTCAGTTACGGCCTGCCGGCGGCGCCGATTGCGGACCGCGCCGTGGCACAGTTGGGCGTCAATACGCGCCTGGAGTTGGAAACGCCCGCGGGAGTGACGCGATCATTGCGGCTGGCCCAAGCGGCGGGCATCCGCTGGATACGCCAGGAGTTCCTGTGGACCGACCTGGAACGGCGCAAGGGACAATACACGCACGAGACGACCGGCCGCACCACCTGGGACAAGTACGACCACATCGTAGACACGGCCGCGAGCCACGGCATACGGATCATCGCGCGGCTGGACCGCCCCCCCGAATGGGCGCGTCCCCCCGGTAGTAGCGGCACCCACCCACCGTTGAACTACCTCGACTACGGCGATTTCGTCTACGATTTCGTCACGCGCTATCGGGGCCGGATCACTCACATCCAAATCTGGAACGAGCCGAATCTGAACCACGAGTGGGGCGACCGTCCGGTTGATCCGGCCGCGTATGTCGAGTTGCTCCGCACTGCCTATCGGCGGGCCAAGGAAGCCGATCCCACGATCCGCGTCTTGGCGGCCGGCCTCGCGCCCACCCTCGAACGCGGCGACCGTGGCCTCGACGACCTCGCCTTCCTCGAACGCATGTATGAGCACGGAGCCAAGGGCTTCTTCGACATTGCCTCGGCGATGGCCTACGGCCTTTGGACCGATGCCGACGACCATCGCATTGCGCCCGAACGCACGAACTTTCCCCGTCTGATACTCACGCGGCGCTTGATGGAAGCCTGGGGAGACGGCGCCAAGCCGATTTGGGTCTCGGAGTTCGGCTGGAACGCGCTGCCAGCCGGTTGGCAAGGAGACCCCTCGCCATGGGGTTCGTTCTCCGTGGCCGAGCAGCGCCGCTCGACGGTGCGCGCGCTGGAGCGAGCGCGGGACGAGTGGCCGTTCGTCGGCGTCATGGCGCTGTGGGTGCTCCGCATTCCGGGCGTCCATCCCGACGACCCGACCGCGTTCTTCGCGCTGCTCGACGACGACTGGCAGCCGCGCCCCTTGTACGCCCCGCTGCGAGCGGCGAGCGCCGTTGCCGCACTCGGACCAGGCTGGCACGAGGAGTCTCACGAGGACATCCTGATCGAAGGCGCCGGCCAGCACACCTTAGATCCAGTTGCCAGCGGACAGCGGTACTGGGAAAGCCCCATCGCCGGCACGACACTGCGCCTCACGTTCCGTGGCACGGATGTGGTGCTGCTGGCGCCGGTGGGGCCGGGACGTGGTATCGCCGAAGTGACCATTGACGGCGTGCCGACATTGGCCAATCGGCTCCCGTCCGGTCCCGCCAGCCGGGCGCTGCTCGACCAATACCGGCCGGAAGGCTTATCCCAGCAGCACATTCCCATCGCTACGGGCCTCCCGGATCGTCTCCACGAGCTAGAGCTGGTCGTGACGGGCCGGCGGCACGAATCCTCCTCGGGGCCGGCCGTCGGCGTGGACGCGATCTTGATCGGCCGGGCGCGGCCCCTCGGCCCGTATCTCATTACCGGCGGTGTGTGGGGCGCGGCGCTTTTCGCACTCCTCTGGCGCGTGCGTCGCCGGCTGCGGCGCAGCCTCGCGCCACTCCTGGCCCCACTCCTGGGACAACCGGGAGCGGTGGATGGCGACGCCGCGTGGCACGGTCGCCGCGCATCGGCAGACGAACAGCCACCGCATGGTCTGTTGCGCCGGTGGCGGAGCACGGACGAGTGGCCGCTGGCAGCGGCGTTGGCCGCCGCGACGACCATGCTCCTCCTGCCAGGCTGGCCGGCGCTGGCGTTCGCTGCCTCTCTTGGCCTGCTCATCCTGTGGCGCCCGCGTACTGGCGTGTACATGCTTATCCTATCGCTCCCCCTGTACGCCCACGCCGTGCAGCTGGGGCTGGGGCGCGTGACGTTGACGGAGCTACTCTGGCTCGCAACGGTCGCCGCCGTTGTGGCGCGAGCGTTGTGGCACGAACGCTGGCCGCGCTGGCCGGGGCCGTTCGGAGGGCCGGCCGCGCTGCTGATTGTGGCGGCGGCCGTGGCCACCGTTGGCGCGCAGGTGCCGACGCTGGCGCTGCGCGAGCTACGAGTTGTCGTGCTGGAGCCGGCTCTACTGCTGGTACTCATCGTGACCCTGTTCCGGTGGCGCGGCGACCCGGCCCGGCTGACCTGGACACTGGTGGCCGCCGGTGTCGGCGCCGGAGCGGCGGCACTGTTCCTCGGCGCCGCCGGCCAGCGACTCATCGAGGCGGAGGGTGTCGTGCGGCTCGCCGGTCTCTCCGGCAGCCCCAACCACCTCGCGCTCTTCCTGGGACGGCTGCTTCCCCTCGCCATAGCCCTCGGGGCCCTCCACACCGGGAGTGGGCAAGCAGACACGTCAGGGCAGCGCCACCGCACCAGTCGGCTGCTGCCGACCTGGCAGTCAAGCGTGGCGCTTCTGAGCGCTGGCATCATCGGCGCGGCGCTCCTCTTCTCGTTTTCGCGCGGCGCGTGGCTGGCCAGCGCCGCCGGCGTGGGGGTAGTGTTGATCGGCTTGCTGGCGCTCAGGGGCGGTGTCGCGCCGAGGACCTGGTGGCGTTCCGTGACACGACGGCGCGGAGGGGCCGCCGGGCGCCGCACACTCATCGCCGTGGCCGCGGCTCTCGTTCTCGTCATCATCCTGGGGATTGGCTTGGCAACGCGCGTGGAGCGGTTGAGCAGCGTTGGCGACCCGCTCGGTGGCACGATGGCCCTGCGCCTCCAGCTCTGGGGGGCCGCGCTGCGGATGGCACTGGATCATCCGCTCTTCGGCGTCGGGCCGGACGGATTCCTGTACGCCTATCCGGCCTACCGCGAGGGTGTCGCCTGGAAAGAGCCGTTCGTCTCGCACCCCCACAACCTGATTCTCGATTACTGGCTGCGCGGGGGTATAATGGGCATCGCTGCACTCGGCTGGCTACTCGCGGCTTGGGGCCGCGGCGTGTGGCGGGTGCTGCGAAAGGATGGTGCCACTGTACCCAATGCTCCGCCGGACGGAGTGCGCCGTTCGCAGTTGCTTGCGCTGGGGCTGGCCGGCAGCCTCACCGCCTTTGTGGTACACGGGCTAGTGGACAACTCCTACTTCCTACCGGACCTCGCCTACGTCTGCTGGGCTGGTGTGGGCGTGTTGATCGTACTCATGCAACACACACTCGGCTCGCCGCCCGCCACGCCGGAGAAGAGTGCCTAGCCATGCGTGTACTCGTCGTCGGTGGCGCCGGTATGATCGGCTCCCACGTCTGTGAAATGCTGCTTGCCGACGACCACGAGGTCTGGTGTCTGGACAACCTGCTCACCGGCTTTGGCGCGAGCGTGGCCGGCCTGACCGACCGGCCCGGCTTTACGTTTGTCAACGCCGACGTTAGCGGGGCACTACCCGCCGATCTGCCCGCCATGGACTGGATTCTCCACCTGGCCAGCCCGGCCAGCCCGCTGGACTTCCGACACCTGAGCCTGGAGATCATGGCAGTCAATGCGCGCGGCACCGAGCACCTGCTCGCGCTTGCGCGGCAGCACGGTAGTCGGTTTCTCTTTGCCTCGACCTCGGAGGTCTATGGCGACCCCCAAGAGCACCCACAGCGCGAGACCTACTGGGGTCACGTGAACCCCATTGGCCTCCGCGGCTGCTATGACGAGAGTAAGCGATACGGCGAGGCCCTGACGATGGCCTACGGTCGTCGCTACGACCTGGACGTGCGGATTGTGCGGATTTTCAATACCTACGGGCCACGCACGCGCCACTACGACGGCCGTGTTGTGCCCAACTTCATCTGCAACGCCGTAGCCGACGAGCCGCTGGTCGTGATCGGCACCGGTGAGCAGACGCGGAGCTTCTGCTATGTGACCGACTTGGCGGCCGGCATTCTGCAAGTCATCGCAGCGCCCGCCTCCGCAGCGCGCGGCGAGGTGTTCAACCTCGGCAATCCGGACGAGTGGACGATAGGCGAGTTTGCGGCGCTGGTGATCGAGGTGGCCGGATCGCGGTCTCCGATCACGCGGCAGGCTGTCCGAGAAGCCGACCCGGTGCGGCGGGACGACCCCGGCCGGCGCTGTCCGGACATCACCAAGGCCCACACGGTGTTGGGGTGGGAACCGACGGTGCTGCTGCGCGAGGGGCTGGCGGAGACGATTGCTTGGTTTCGGACCACGCGCGGCTCCGAGTATGCCCGGCGTCCGGACCGCTAGAGTCCTCGCGTGTAGAATCCGGACCACAGGCAGCGAGGCAACGTGAGGCTACTGGCGAGAGCACATCGAGGCATTCAGCCGGCGTTGGGCGCCGGGTCTGCGCCATGGTCCCGCATCTGGGGCGCTGTGGGGCTGCTCGCTCTCGGCAGCGCCATTGCCATTGCCCCACCCTGGGTATCCGCCGCAGCTTTCGCCGGTGTGCTCGTGCTCGTGCTGCTGCTGGTACAGCCGCTCGTTGGCGTGTTCCTCCTGGCCTGGTCGGTGCCCTTCCAGTCGCTCGTCGCCACGACGCTAGGAGAGTTCCGGGTCAGCATCACGGAAGTGCTGGTCCTGCTGTACGTCGCTGCTGCGCTGCTCTCGCTGCGCCGGACACGCGGGCTACCGCGCCCGCTACTGCTCCTGCCGGGACTCGTGCTGTTCGCTGTGCTTATGTTGAGTATCCTACGCTCCCAGGACATCGAGTCTTCGCTGGAGGAAATCATCAAGTGGGCCGAGCTGCTCGCCGTCTACGTCGTAACGGTAGTGCTCCTGCGCGTCACTCGCTGGCGGTGGTGGGTGGTGGGTGGTCTCTTGGTAGCGGCAATGGCCGAGGCAGGAGTAGGGCTGGTGCAGACGCTCGGCCGCATCGGGCCGGAGCATTTCCTGGTCAACGGCGTGCTGATGCGGGCACACGGCACGTTCGGCCAGCCCAATCCGTTTGCCGGCTACCTGGTCCTGTTCTTCCCCATCGCCTTGGCGCTCTGGGCGTTCGGCGATCTGGAAGCGCGGCTGCCGTGGATCCGCTCGTTTACCGGCCTGGCGGTGATCGTGCTCGGTAGCGCGCTGCTTGCGTCGCTGTCGCGCGGGGGGCTACTTGGCATGGCCGGCGCCGTGCTGGTGGTCTTGTTGCTCGGCAGTCGTGCTACGCGACGCCTCACGCTGGCTGTCGGCGCTGCCGTGCTCACGCTCGCTATCGTCGCGGGACTGGCGCTGCCGGACCGAGTCACCGAACCGGCGCTGGACGCGGCCCTGGCCGCCTTCAACGTGCGGACCGTGGCGAGCACTCCGGCGACCCCGGAGAACTGGTCGGTGCTGGAGCGACTCTCCCAGTGGCACGCCGGTATCCGCATGTTCCAGGACAACTACCTCACCGGGATCGGCGTTGGCAACTACGACTTCTACTACCCGGAGGTTGCGCTGCCAGACTGGCAGCAACCCCTGGGACACGCGCATAATCTCTACCTGAACATCGCGGCGGAGACGGGTTTGCTGGGTCTCGGAGCCTATCTCGTGCTCGCGCTGGCTATCGTACACGTGGGACGACGTGCGCTACGCAACCGGGACGACCGCGCCGTGCGGGCGCTGGCGGTAGGCATCCTGGGCAGCCTGACGGCCTACTCGACCCACAACATCTTCGACATGCTCTTCGTCCAGGGCATGGGTGTGCTGCTGGGCCTGCTACTGGCCCTGCTGGAGCATGCGGCGTCCGCTCCGGAGCAGACGACCGCGGCGGTTACATCCCGTCTGCGGCCAGAGCGCGGATCGGCAGCCGGCAGGCGTTCGGGAGTGCCGGCGTGACCGCAGCCACCACACCGCCGGCAGGCGAATCCAACAGCTGGGTGCGGCGGCTGCTGAACGTCCGCACCGCCATCTCCTTCATCGTCGGGCTGGCGGTCCTGATCGCGGTCGTCCGCGCCGCCGGTCAGCAAGTCCTGCAGCAGCGGCGGCCGGATCTCGAGGGACTCGCCGAACGCCGCCCAGTCGCGCGCGAGCACGATGCCCGTCGTGGCGTCCGCACGCACCAGCCGATCCAGGGCCCGAAGGCCCTGCCGTGGCGAGATCCACTCGATGGCGCCCGGCGCCGAGTTCCGGGTCATCCGTTCGCGCTGCTCCGCCGCCTCGCCGATCTCCGCCCACGCACCCCACGCGATGGCTTGGCCGGGCAGGCCCAGAGTACGACGGTGCGCGGCCAGCTGGTCGAGAAAGGCGTTGGCTGACGCGTGGTTGGCCTGCCCCGGATTGCCCAGAATGC
>JAJDZR010000332.1 GCA_022824545.1 Chloroflexota bacterium | reverse complement strand
ACTATGGTTCTTCTCTGCAAGCATGTTTTCCTTCTCCATCTGGCCCTTCTATCTCACACTCACTGGCATGACTCTGTTCGCCTGGCGGTTCGTGATCCCGTGAGGCAGGGTGGAGAGTAACTGTGGCCAAAGTCAAGAAACACAAGGTATTCATCAGCTACCATGTTGATGACCAAGTGGACAAAGACCGATTCGTCAAATTCATGGCTGACCATATCGTGGACAAATCGGTCAACACCGGAGATATAGTTGACAGTAACCTCCATTTGGACGAAATTCGCCGGAGAATCCGTGATGACTTCATCGCCGACGCCACCGTGACGGTGGTGCTGATCGGTCCTTGTACCTGGCGACGCAAGCACGTGGACTGGGAAATCGGCTCCAGTCTGAGGGATACGCAAAGGAACTCCAGGTGCGGTCTGCTGGGCGTCTTGCTTCCCAATCATCCGGACTATAGAGCCGAAGAATATAATCCCCACCTGATACCGCCACGACTGGCGGATAACTGTAATGGGGATGAACGCTATGCGTGCATCTATGATTGGCCAGGGAAGAAAGTGGAGGGTCGTGCTCGCCGCATCAGCGACTGGATTCACCAGGCATTCTTGAGAAGAAAAAAGCAGCCTGATCCCGATAACAGCCGGACACAGTTTGCGAATAATCAAAAAGGTAAATGTTCAGCAGGTTGGAAGAGTGAGGGCGGCGCGCATAGGGTCAGGTACGGAAGCGGCCCAGGCTAGAGAGGACGGCTGAGTGCAATGGTCAGGGTTCAGTTGGTGATGTCCGACGAGGACCGCGATCTTTACTTCCACCAGGCACGCAGCGAGGGCATGACCTTGAATGCGTGGCTGAGGGCCGCCGCTCGCGAGCGGCTCGAAGCGCGGCAGCAGGTAGCCCCCTTCAAGTCACCAGAGGAACTCGAAAAGTTCTTCCGGGCCTGCGACGCTTTGGAAGGTCCCGAGATGGAACCGGAATGGAGCGAACATCTCGCCCTAATCAACGAATCGCGGCGACGAGGCACATCCAATAAGTGATCTTCGTCGACACCAATGTCTTCATGTATGCGGTAGGACGGCCGCACCCACTTCGAGGCCGTGCCCGGGAGTTCTTCGTCGAGTCCAACCGTAACCGCACACCTCTATGTACGTCGGCCGAAGTCCTGCAGGAGTTGATCCACGCATACATCCCGGGCGGGAGGTTAGAGACACTTGATGCGGCGATGTCGTTGGCTATCAGGTCACGTATCGAAATCTGGCCGCTGGAAGTCAGGGATGTCACTCTGGCTCGGCAACCCCATGAACAGTATCCCTCACTAGGTGCCCGGGACCTCTGCCACCTCGCGAGTTGTCAAAGGCGCGGCGTAAGTGCGATTATGACCTTCGATCAAGCCCTCCGCTCCGTCGCGGATGCTGCTCGACCCGGAAGCTCACCATGACTGCCGCACCGTTCGAGGCACCGGCTCGTGGCGCAAGCTGAACGGCCCAGGCTAGAATGAAGTCGGCTGAAACCACCGGTTGAGATTGGGAATGATGCGCGAAGTGCCAGCGACGGAGGCCCCGGCCCGCTTGCCCGAACTGCTGCGGACGGTCGAGCGTGGCGAGACCATTGCGATCACGCGCCACGGCAAGACAGTTGCCCAACTCGTCCCGGCCGCAGTTCAGGAGCGCGCCCAGTCGGTTCCGACTGAGGATCGAGAGCGCGCCCGACGGAAAGCGGCCCTGGCGCGTTTCTTCGCACGCCGTCGTCGGTGGTGGCGTATCGAAATGTCCACCGCGGAGATTCTCGCGGCGCGCCATGAAGGCCATCGGTTTTGAGTGCTTTTGTGCTCGATGCATCGGTAGCCGCAGCTTGGCTCTTCGATGACGAAACGGCCCCGCGAGCGGATGCCGCTCTGGTACGTCTCGAAGCCGGTGGAGCACTTGTTCCACAACACTGGCAGTTGGAGGTGCGTAACGCCCTGCTGATGGCAGAGCGGCGGGGCCGTATTACTGTGGACGAGGTGAATGAGCGCCTGCTCAACTTGCGGGAGTTGCTCGTAAGCACGGACACAACCCCCGATCTGGAGGCCGCGTTCGTTTTGGCCAGAACACACGGCTTGACCTTCTACGACGCCCTCTGCCTGGAGCTGGCGCAAAGACGCCACGCGGCGCTCGCCACGCTGGATACTGCCCTCGGCCGGGCCGCCGTCGCCGCCGGAATAGCGCTGCTCTGATGCGAGCACTTCACGCAGCGACCACTGCTGCTGCGGTGACGGACCGGGGGGAAGACCCAGTTCCCTGAGGTAGATACAAGCAATGTGTGGCATCTTCGGCGTTGCCGGCGCCGAGCGTTCGGCAGTGGAAATCACGGCCCAGTTGGAGCGCATGGCGGCCGCCCTCGTGCATCGCGGCCCCGACGATTGGGGCACCTGGCAAGACCCCGCAGCGCCTACCGGCCTCGGCATGACCCGCTTGAGCATCCTCGACGTGGCCGGCGGACACCAGCCGCTCGGCAACGAGGACGGCTCTATCCAGATCGTCTTCAACGGCGAAATCTACAACTGCCGCGAGCTGCAAGCGGAGTTGGAGGCCAAAGGTCACCGCTTTGCAACGCGCACCGATACCGAGAGCATCGTCCACCTCTATGAAGAGGAAGGCGAGCGCTGCGTCGAACGGCTCGACGGCATGTTTGCCTTCGCCCTGTGGGACAGCCGGCGCCGGCGCCTGCTGCTCGCCCGCGATCCGCTCGGCAAGAAGCCGCTCTACTACGCCCAGCTCGGCGCGGAGTTGATCTTCGGCTCCGAGTTGAAGGCGCTGCGGCTGCACCCGCAACTCTCGGACGCGCTCGATCTGGAGTCCGTCAACACCTACCTCGCCCTCGGCTATACGTTAGCCCCCCGCACGATCCTGCGCGACGTGCGCCAAGTCCCGCCCGGCACGGCGCTCGTCTTCGAGGACGGCACCCTCCACCAGCGGCGCTATTGGGAGCCGTCACCGGGCTGCGATCCGTCCACGCCGGGGCCAGGAACCGAATCGGTCGCGGAAGCAGAGTACGTCGAGCAGTTTCAGGCGCTCATCGAGCAGGCCGTCCACAAGCGCCTGCTTTCCGACGTGCCCTTGGGCGCTTTCCTCAGCGGCGGGATCGACTCCAGCACAGTGGTCGCCGCCATGCAACGGCTCATCCCGGAGCAAGTCCACACCTTCTGCCTCGGTTTCGAAGAGCGCACTTACGGCGAGCAGACCTATGCCGCCACGGTCGCCAACCATCTCGGCACGGCGCACCGCGAGTTGACGATGCCGTTGAGCAACGTGGTCGAGGACCTACCGACGATCTTGTGGCACCTCGACGAGCCGATGGCCGATACCTCCGTGCTCCCCCAGTACTACTTGAGCCGCTTCACCCGCCAGCACGTCACGGTCGCGCTGTCCGGCGACGGCGGCGATGAAGTGCTGGCCGGCTACGTGACCTACCTCGCCAACCGCATCCGGCCCTGGTATCGCCTAATGCCTGGCCCGCTCCGGCGCGGTGTCGTCGCGCCGGTGGTGCGGCGGCTGCCGCCGACCTATCACAAGGTCGGTTTCGACTACATGGCACGACGGTTCGTCGAAGGCGCGGAACTGGATCCGGACGCCGCCCACTACTGGTGGCGGGTGCTCTTCACCGACGACGAGCGGCAGCGCATCCTGGCCCCGGAGACCCGCCGGCTGCTCGGCGACCATGCACCGTTCGATGACTACCTCGCCGCCGCCCCCAAGCGGGACGAGTTCGCAGGCAACGACCGTTTCCTCTATCTCGACCTGAGCACGTATCTCCCGAACGACATATTGGTGAAGGTAGACCGCACCAGCATGGGCAACTCGCTGGAGGCGCGAGCGCCCTTCCTCGACCGCCGCGTCGTCGAGTTTCTGCTGAGCGTGCCGCCATCGCTCAAGCTCCGCGGCCTAACGAGAAAATACCTCCTGCGCCGCGCCACACAGGGGATACTCCCCAAGCACATCATCGCCCGGCGCAAGCAAGGCTTCAGCGCCCCGGTCGCCGTGTGGTTCCGCGACATGCTCGGCGCAACCCTCCACGATACGGTCCTGGCGCAACCGCTCCCGTGGTTCGATGCCCAGGCGGTGCGCGCGATGGCCGATGAGCACCTCGCCGGCCGGGCCGACCATGGCTACAAGCTGTGGGCGCTCGTCGTACTGCACCAGTGGCACGAACAGTCGCGCCGCCGGCTTGCCGCCATCCCCGACCGCCCGGCCACCGATCCGAAAGCCGCCCCCGTCAACAACGAGCAGCGCCGCTGACCGGCGAGGTCAACGAGCCTAGCGCGACCTCGGCCTCCAAGCCATCTTCATGTAGACATCGCCGCGCGCCAACTCGTCGAGCATCTGGCGCAGGCGTTTCTCCCGCGTGGCCTCGCGTTTGGCGCTCGTAATCCAGCCGATATAGTCGTTCCGCTGGTAGGGCGGACGACTCTGATACGCCTCCAACAGCCCATGTCGTGCGAGGGCCTCGGCCATGAACGTGGGCATGGGGTAGCGCGGCCGGCGCGGACGCGGCGCTCCCGTAGTCATCGCTGCTCATCCCCCGAGCAGGTCTTTGATGTCCCCAGGGTCTTTCGATACGTCCCAGGACCAGCGACCGGACCGGCCGTGCTCGTTGACCGCCCGTGTCCACTCATCAAGGAAGCGGCGCTTGGTCCGGTCCTGCTCGCTGTCCCGTCCTTTGGTCTCCAGCACCAACATGGTGCCCGACCGGAGACGGATGAGGAAGTCGGGCCGGTACTTCCGCACCACGCCACGATACACGTACAGCACCTCAAAGCCAAGATGATCGTTCTTGACCCAAGCGTCGACCGCGGGGTTGCGGTCAAGCTCGAAGGCTTCCG
>JAJDZR010000237.1 GCA_022824545.1 Chloroflexota bacterium | reverse complement strand
CCCCGGCCCCCTCTCCATCGCCGAGCGATAGAGAGGGGGTGTCTGTCTGCTGTCATTCCTGTTGTGGCGCCGGCTATTCGACGGGTCCCGCGCCGCGCTGCTCCCAGTGCTGCTCGGTTTCGCTCATGGGCGCCAGCGGATTGGGCTGCCAGACCGCTGGCGCGCTGAATTTGCCGAGCGCGCGGGCCATCTCGCGGATGTGGCTGCCGATTACGCCGCAGCAGCCGCCGACGTAGTTCACGCCCAGCGCCTGCGCTTTGGCGGCGAACTCGCCCATTTCGTGGCGGGTCATCGTCGTGGGATCCAGGTTTTCGGGAAAGGCGGACGTTCCCGTGAAGTAGGGCACGTCCCAAGAGCAGCGGTAGGCCACCGGCTGGGCGGCCAGGAATCCGTCGCTGGCGTCGCGCATCTCCTCGATGATCGGATAGGTCCGCTCCGGGTCACGCATACAGTTCGTCCCGACGATGTCGGCGCCGGCATCGTGCAGCCGGCGGGTGGCGTCCGCTGCGGTCACACCGTCGTCGAGGCCATTCGAGCCGCGGAAGGAGAGGGTAATCATCGTCGGCACCGTGGTCTTGGCCTTGAGCCGTTCCAGGCAGAGCAGCGCCTCGCCGAAATTCCAGAAGGTCTCACCGATGAAGAAGTCAACGCCGTCCTGGGCCTCGATCTGCTCGTCGAACATGTCAGCGACAAGCGCTCGGGCCGACGGACTGTCCGGCTGCCACTTCCAGGTCGCGCTCAGATCGCCGGCGACCAAGGCGGTGTCACCGGCCACCTCCTGAGCAATGCGAGTCGCGGCCCGGTTGATCTCGACCGTGCGGTCGGCTTGGCCCACGGTGCGGAGCTTCTCCCGGCTGCCGTAGAAGGCCATGACCTGGAGCACCTCGGCTCCCGCGTTGAGCATCTCTTCGTGCATGGAGCGGATGGCATTGGGGTGCTCGACGGCAAGCTCCGGGGTAAATGCCCCGGCGACCACGTAGCCGCGCTGCTCCAGCGCCACGATATAGCCGCCGTCGCCGAGGACGACGCCCTCTTGTAGCTGTGTCAGGATCGGCTTTGGCATCGCAATCCTCCTTCTCCTGCTGACGGGATGCAGTGCTGCCGGTGAACCAAGTCGAGTGTGAGCCGGTCGGAATCAGAGTATACGCGCAGCCCGTGTGCCCTCGAGCATGGCGGCATGGACACCGCGAGGCGCCATGGCATCGCCGATGAGGTGTAGCTCCGGGACGCATCCCTTGAGGGCATGATACAGGCCGTCTACCGAGCGTTGTCCCATCGTCAGGACGACGGTATCCACGTCCTCGCGATGCTCCTCGCGCCCTGAGTACACGTGTTGCAGCGTCACGCGGCGGCCGTCAATGGACAGCGGCCGGACGTGCGGTGTTGCGGTCACGCCGGCTGAGAACAGCCGCTGGTACACCACCGGGAAGGTGGTATCGCCCAGGCCTTCACCCACATAGCGCAGCCGCGTGACGACTTCGACCTGGCGGCCGCGCTCCGCCAAATAATCGGCGACGCTGGGGCCGATCTCGGGGATAGCATCATCATCCACGATCAACACGCGCTGCCCGGTCTCGACCGCGCCGGATAGCACCTCCCAACTCGTGACCACGTGCGGTGCGTCGAAACCGGGGAGCTGGGGCCGGAAGGGACGGCTGCCCGTGGCCACGATGACGGCATCCGGCTGCGCGGCCAGCACGGTCTCGACGGTGGCCGTGCCGCCGAGGCGAACCGGCACGTTCGCCTGCTCGATCTGAGCGATCAGCCAGCGGGTGATGTCGGCCATGGATTGGCGCTTGGGGGCGTTGGCACTGAGTGGGACCTGACCGCCGAGCCGGTCGGTCCGCTCGTAGAGAATCACTCCGTGCCCTCGCAACGCGGCCATGCGCGCGGCCTCCAGGCCGCCCGGCCCCCCGCCGATCACGAGGACCTGCTTTTTCGTCGCTGCGGGCTGCCACTCGGCCAGCTCCCGCTCGCGGCCGATGACGGGATTGTGGAGGCAGGTGATGGGTTTGCCAAAGTACATCCGGTCAATGCACGTATTGGCGCCGACACAGGGGCGGACATCGGCCAGCCGTCCGGCCTGCGCTTTGTGGGGCAGGTGCGGGTCGGCGATCATCGCCCGGGTCATGCCCACCAGGTCCACCCAGCCAGCAGCGAGGACCTGCTCGGCCATGATGGGGTCGGTGATCTTGCCGGCGTGGAAGATGGGGAGGTTGACGACCTCCTTGATCGCAGCGACCAGCGTGACATAAGGCTGGGGCGGGAACATCATGTTGGGGATGGCCGCGGCGACGTTGACCCAATTCTCGGCCGAGCCGCCAATGATGCTGAAAAAGTCCACGAGGCCGGTCGCCGCCAACCGTTGGGCGATCTCTTGCATCTCATCGAGCGTCAGTCCACGAGCACGCAGCTCATCGCCGGTGATACGCATGCCGACGACGTAGTCGCGCCCGACCACCGTGCGGATTTCCCGGAGCACCTCCAGACCGAAGCGCAGGCGGTTGTCGAGCGAGCCGCCCCACTGATCGGTGCGCCGGTTGGTTTGCGGGGACCAGAAACAGTCAATGAGATGGTTGTGCGCCGCCGAAAGCTCGACACCGTCCAACCCGCCGGCTTGGCAGCGCCGCACGGCCTGTCCGAAGGAGCGGATGATGTCCTTTATCTGGTGCTCTTCCAGTGTATGGGGGATTTCGCGGTGATATGGCTCCGGGACTTGCGACGGGGCAACGAGGGGTAGCCATTGCTCCGCATCCGACGCGCCACGCCGGCCCAGGTGCGTGAGCTGGGTCATGATCTTGGCGCCGTGCTCATGCACCGCGGCGGCCAGCTTCCGGTAGTAGGGGATGATGCGGTCGTCGTGGTTGGCCAGGATGGACCAGGCAGTCGCCGGCGAATTGGGCATGACGCTGGTCGAGCCGCCAAAGATCGTCAGCCCGACACCGCCTTTGGCCTTCTCGACGTGATAGTCCCGGTAGCGTGGGCCAGGATACCCGTCTTCGGCGTAGGCCGGGATATGGCCACTGCTATAAATGCGGTTCTTCAAGCGTAGGTTGCCGATGGTGATTGGCGTGAACAAGTGCTCGAATGCGGTCATCTGCACATTCCCCTGGAGCGGAGAGAGGGCTTACGGCAAGTGTACTGGATTGGATCGCACAGAGGCGGGCAGCGGTACTTTCGGCACGGGCCGGCGTGGTAGGATTGAGGCACTGCGGCTCCAATTGGCCGCCCACGACCGGATGCTCCCGGATTCAGAAAGCCCGTCAGGCGTCGGAGGAAAGGAGCGACCATGGTCCGAGCCGCCCCCACGCTGACGGACGTGCAGCACAGCTTGCTGTGCTACAGCAAAGATCGCTACTGTGGCCACCCGCGTCAGTGTGGCATCTCCAATTTCGGCAACGGCGAGATCGCGGTCATGCATCACCGTGCCCGGTCCACGTACCGCACGCTCAACGACATCAGGCACGGCTGGGACGATATTGGGTACAAGCGCCGCTGCCAGATCGTGCTCCAGCGTTCGCTCGACCATGGCCAGACGTGGCCGAGCGAGAACGACGTGGTGGTCTGGAACTACAACCGCCCGTGGGAAGAGCTACGCGAGCTGTTGTGGCGGGCCGACGATCTCAGTCTGCCCCGCGAGACGATTGATCTGAGCAGCCCGGATGCAATGATCTATTTCGGCCGGGCGCTGACGGGCCGGAAGAACAAGGCGGGCCAGGGCACTTTCGAGTGCTTTGCCTGGCGCTCCGGCGACCGCGGTCAGACGTGGGAGCAGGTGCCGACGCGCGTGAGTCCACCGAGCGGGATGAGCTACGTCCACATTGACGGCGGGCCACTGGCCAAGTTCGATGACGGCACGCAGCTGGCGGTGGCGAGTATAGGAGGCGATGACAGCGATGTCGGGCTGCCGGAATCGGTCAATTCCGGGCTGGGAATCTATGGCACCGACGACAACGGCCGCTCATGGAGCTACATCGCGGAAGTGACGAGGGACGCAACGGGGCGGGGGCGCCCGACGTATGGCGCTCTCGTCCTGCTGCCGAGCGGCCGGTTGCAGTGCTACATGAACCAGATCGGGGGCATCCGTCACGGTATGCAGATGTGCTACTCCGACGATGGCGGCTACAGCTGGAGCGAGCCGCAGCCGCTCGTCACCTGGGGACAGTCACCCTGGGCGGCACTCACCCGCAAATACGCCTGGTCGGGCGCGAGGCGCAGCGGCCCCCGCTACCGGGCGCCGTGGCCGCTGCGGCTGCGCGATGGCCGGATCGTGGTGATCTTCGACCGACGCTGCCCGCCGTTCGGGATGGGGCTGATCGTCAGCGATGACGACGGCGCCACTTGGTCGGCGGAGGCGGTGATCCGCGCCGACGCCAGCGACTGGGACCTGGGCTACCCGGTGGCGACGGAGCTTGACGACGGGCGGATCTTCACCGCCTATTACTATATGGAGGACGACGGTAACAACTTCGGGGGTACGCGCTACGTCGCTGGTAGCCACTTCCGGTTGGGGTAGTGACTGGGCCTCACCCGCTGACGGGCCACGGCCGCACGGATAGTGCCAGGTGTGGTGCGGCTGTAGCCCGTCACCCGGCCCCCTCTCCACCATGTAGAGAGGGGGAGCAGCGGTTGGCATCACACCGGCATGGTGCGCTTGGTGTAGGCCCGCCCGATCTTGGCAACCTCCTCGTCGCCCCGCGGATTGCCGATCATCACTCCTTGCTGCAACCGGCTGACTACGTCGTCGCGCGAGACGGCATTGTGGAAGAACAGCCCGGCCTGGGTGCAGGCCGTGAACACGCGCACGCGCACCGCCTCCAGGTCATCGGGATAGGGAGGATCAACGTAGCCCGCATATCCGTGCGACCAGGCCATATCCCGCGACCCCCACTCGGCAAAGCCGATGCCCGGCACGCGAGCGCTCCGCTCGGCGTTCCGTAGCGCCCGTCGGTTCTCGATCTTTACCCCCAGCATCAACTCGCCGTTGGGGTTGAGAGGCCACACGTCGGCACGTTGCAGGTACTCGTGGACCGACAGGCCCCAGATCGCGGCCGCGTCTTCTTCACCGGCGTTGCCGTGTCCGCGCCGTCCCTCGGCGAGGGCCGGGTCTGGCGGGTCACCCACGCCAATGGTGTGAAAGGGATAGCGACAGGCCTCGACGAAGGCTTTGACCGCTTCCGGCGTTTCGGCGTGGCAGAGATTGATGCCGGTCACGCCGCGGGCTAGAACCTGCTTGAACATCCAGGCGTTGGCCCTGATCTCCGCGGCGCTGACGCCTTCGGCCGGTACTTCCGCCACTACGGCCGGGATACGGTGTCCGCTCCTGGTCGGCCCCCCGTCCACCAGTCCGCGCATGAACTGATCGAGTGCCTTGATGTCGAACGGGGCGTGCTCCATATCCACCTTGATGTAGTCGGCCCAAGTCTGGGCCATAGCCAGGCCGCCCTCGTAGGACACGTCTTTGGCCAGGACGTTGTACACGGGCTGCCCCTGGTCCAGCAGCTCAATCATCTTATTGAAGCGTGGGGGCACGTTTCACCTCTCCAACCGCATAGCGACCACGGGTGTAGCATATCACTCGCTCTGCACCCACATGCTACGTTAGTGCATCAGGTTGCCGGCAAGCCACGGGGGACGCGCCAGGTCTGCACAATCCTATGGAAAGCGGTGGTGCAGACCTGGCATCGTCAGGAGTGCAACGATGTATCGTGGGTTTTCCATCGAAAGCCGTCTGAAGCTGCCGGAGCGCTATCGCTATGAGCGGGTGTTAGGGCACCCACCGTTCGAGCCGGGTCAGCGCCAGGTGATTGCCGAGCTGGAAGGTCCCGGCTGCATTCGGCACATCTTCGCGGCCTTCCGCGCCCACTATCAAGGAAGCTTCTATCGCAACTACATCCTGCGTATCTACTGGGATGGTGAAGAGCATCCGAGCGTGGAGGCGCCCGCTGCCGATTTCTTTGGTATCCATCACGACCTCGCCTATTATCCCATCAACAACTTCTTCATCTCGGCGAAAGACGAGCGGGGGCACGCCTGTTACTTTCCGATGCCGTTCGCCCGCTCGGCGCGCATCGAGATCGAAGCGACGGATTTGCACCCACCGCCGATGCCCTTCGTCTACACGATTGATTGGCACAAATATCTGACCGACACGTTCGACGAGGAGCTGCGCTTTCACGCGGCTTGGCGCCGGGAGAACCCCGCGCCGGCCTGGGCAGACGACTTCTTTACGCTGGATGCGGTGGGGCGCGGCTATCTACTGGGCTGGTCCTTGGGCGTCCGCCTCCGTAAAGACGGCATGCGTTGGACGCACTCCGGCTCCGAGAACTTCTACCTCGACGGCGAGGCCACCGGCGAGGACGGTATTGTGCCGCACTATCTCCGGCAGGCCGGCGGCGAGAACACCTTCGATGCCGGGCATGGTGGAGTCCGGCACATTCCCGACACCAACCTGTACGCCGGCTTCCCCTACTGGGAGCACCAGGACCATGGCCCGGCACTGGCGCGGCACGTGTTGAGCGGCTATCGGTTCTACGTGCATGATCTGGTGCCCTTCGAGCGGTCGCTGCACATGCGCTGGGGCAGCCAGCCGCACAACTACTGCATGACCACGTACTGGTACCAGACGGAGCCACATCGCCAATTCGTGAAGATGCCGGCCTTTGCGGACCTCGAATACGGCCGCGGGTTGACACAGCGCGAGGTACCGCGCGGGAAGTACGATCTGCTGAAACAGATCGGGGCCGAGGGGCCGGAGGCGATCTTGGCTAGTCCGGACGACGGCACGTGGTCGTTGTATCGCGGTGCAGATGCACTGACGCAACCAGCGGCGGCGCTGCCGGAAGGTATCCGGCGGCGGGCGTTCCACGGCTTCTTGGACTTCTCTCACGTGTTCAACGTGCGGAGTCTCGGCTCCAACCAGACCTGGCCCTGCAACGCGACGGCAGTGACCACGCTGGTGGTGGACGGGGATACGCCGGCCACCATGCACCTGAGCTGGGATGACCGGATGCTGCTGCGGCTCAACGACGAACCGGTCCAGGACTTGGGCAAGCACCCGACCTATCGCTACCGGGCCGTTCCCGTCAGGTTGCGTGAAGGGCAGAACACCGTGGCCCTGAACCTGGACCGGCCGGATGAAGGGATGAGCTGGGGAGCGTTCACGTTCTCCTGCCGGGTCGTGCTCCCCGATGGCCGGGTCGTCATTCCCCAGGCACCGTAAGTCACCAGGGGGTGCCAATCCGTCTCCCAGCGTAATGCCTATCGTTGTGAGCCGGCGGCCCTCCCGCCAGCCCGCATTCGAAGGGAGCGGGGGAGGCCATCGCCGGAGGCCAGCCAGTGATAGATGATTGGCACACGAATGGGTATACGGGTATTATGGCGGCGGCGTCTAGTCGCTCGCAGGGCGCCAGTGGATACGGGCAAGGCGAGCGAAAGGCCCCCGCTCGGGGGAGAACCGGTAGGAGGGAGTGCCAATGGCCAGCGTAATCCGCAGACGGTATCTGGGTGGAGCCGCAGCCGCATTGGGCGGTTTGCTGGCGGCGGCCTGCGGTGAGGTTGAGGTGCGCTATGTCCAAGGGCCAGTTGGCCCGGCCGGGCCAGCTGGCGCGCAGGGTGAGCGCGGCGCGACCGGGGCGGCGGGCGCCAAGGGGGCGGCCGGCGCGGCGGGTCAGACACAGACCATCGTGCAGGAGAAGGTGGTTACCGTCGAGAAGCCGGTCGTGGTGGAGAAACCGGTCGTGGTGGAGCGGGTGGTGACCGTCGAGAAGGTGGTGCAGAAGCCGGCCGAGCGCATCGCGCCGAAGAAGCTGGAGTTTTGGGCCGTTGACTACGCTGACGGCAGCTCCTTGAACTACGGCCGGAAGGCCATGCACGACAACGTCAGGCGGTGGAACGAACAGAGCGACGACACCTTCGTCAGCCTCAACCCGCGGCCGAGCGGTCCCCACATGGAGAAGCTGATCGCCAGCTATGCCGCCGGCACGCAGCCGCAGTTGACCCTGTGGCCTTCCTGGCACGCCGGACTGTTTGCCATCGCCGGCATCCTGGTGGACGTACAGGATCGCTTCATCAAGGCGGACCGGAACTTCGCCGCCCAACTGGACGATTTCTACGAGCCGGTGTTGCAGTCCATGTACTTCCGGGGCAAGCTGTTCTCGCTGGAAATCGCCCCCAACGCGGATCTGCCCTACACCAACCTCAACCTGGTCCGGGAAGCGGGGCTGGAGCCGCTGGAGCTGGGTTACACCTGGGACGACCTGGCGGACTACTGCGTGACGATGCAGGGCGCCCTAGGACCGGGCCGAGAGTCCAACAAGTGGGCCATTGCCCACATGCGTAACGCGGCCGTGTTCGCCAACCTGTTCAAGCAGGCCGGTGGCGAGATGTACAACGGGGACTACACCAAGGTGGGCTACGACAGTCCAGAGGGGTTGGACGCGGCCCAGTTCATCCACGACCTCCATCATAGGTACCAGGTCCACCGGCCACACGGCGATTACTTCAAGGAGTCCGGCAAGCCGACCTCCGACTTCCGCAAGGGCGAGATCGGCATGTACTACGAGACCAGCCGCTTCCGCATCCTGACCTTTGCGGAGGCCATTGGTGGCATGGAAAACATGTACGTGTCGCCACCGCCT
This sequence comes from Chloroflexota bacterium, assembly GCA_022824545.1. GTDB lineage: Bacteria > Chloroflexota > UBA11872 > UBA12225 > JAJDUF01 > JAJDUF01. The sequence goes on along the minus strand of JAJDZR010000237.1, from coordinate 5,233 downwards.
TCACGGAAGGAGCCGTTCGTGATCTCGTTCGGTCGGGGCGTGCAGATGGTGAAGAACCCGCCGGACATCGAAGACGCCGCCTGGGAAGTCCACAAGTTCATGGTGGCTGCCGATCAGGCGGCGCACTACTCGGCCATCGAGTACTTCCTGCCCAACCGCCGCTCCTCGCGCGAGACTGCGGAGTACCAGGCGGCGCTGGAGAATGCGCCGCCGTTCAAGGTCTTCCTGGAGGCCCTCGACAACTACTCCTTCCGCCCGTCGCATCCGGCCTACTTCAACCACTACGTCGCCACTGCATCGCTGTTGGATGATATCGGCAAGACGCCGAATCTCAATATCAAGGATGCCGTGGCGGAGACAGCCCGCCAGTTGGACTTGCTGCTAGAGACGTTCAACCGGGAGCAGGCCGACAAACTGTAGGCAGCGCCAGCGCGTGCGACTTATCCCCGGCCCCGGCTCCATCCTATGAATATGGAGCCGGGGCCGGTTTGCTATAAGGTGGCGCGCGGTATGGCACGGAAGTGCTAGGACGCCGCCGACCAACGCGGCGACCGGGAGGTGATTGCTGATGAAACGCACCACACCGCCAGTGACCGACGTGCGCCACATCAAGCTGTGCTATAGCAAGGACCGGTACTGCGGCCATTCGCGCCAATCGCCGGTCCGCAACTTCGGCAACGGCGAGATCGCGGTGGCGCATTTCCATGCGCCGGCCACCTACGAGACCCGCGCGAACATCGGGCATGGCCACCACAACTACATGGGGCGGTCCCAGGTGCTATTCCAGCGGTCGCTGGATCACGGCGAGACGTGGCTACCGGAGAATGACGTGGTCATCTGGGATCACGCCCGCCCGTTGGACGAGCGGCGAGCAGTCCTGCATCGCGCCGACGAGCCGGGGATAGCACGGGAGGAGATAGACCTGACCAGTCCCGACGCGGTGGTCGCGTTCCCGCGTCATGCGACCGGTCCGGATGATCCCGAAGGGCGCCCGGCGCTCGAATGCTTCGCGGTCCGCTCCGGTGACCGCGGGCGTACCTGGGAGACGGTACCGACGCGCCTCGCGCCGCCGCCCGGTTTCAACTTCGTCTCCGTAGACGGGGCCGCGCCGATCCAGTTCCCGGATGGCACGCTCGTAGTGCCGGCGTGGCTGGACAACCGCAACAGTGGGAGTAACCCGCGGGACTACTACAACGCCATCACGGGACTGTACGGCTCGGACGACAACGGCCTCAGCTGGACGTACCTGGCGCAGATCGGCAACGAGCCTCCGGCGAGAGGCCGGCATGGCTACGCCAACCTGATCCTGCTGCCGAGCGGGCGGTTGCAATGCTACTTCAACCGCATTGATAATGGTCTCCGGAACACGATCGAGCTGACCTGCTCCGATGACGGGGGGTATAGCTGGAGCGCACCGCAGCCGATTGTCGCCTGGGGGCAATCTCCCTGGGTAGCCCGCCGCCGGCCGGGCGTGAGTGGCGGTGGCTGGCTCTACCGCTCACCCTGGCCGCTGCGCCTGCGCGATGGGCGGATCGTGGTGCTCTTTGCGCGGCGTAAGCCACCCAGCGGGATCGGGTTAATCGTCAGCGAGGACGACGGGGCCACCTGGTCAGCCGAGGCCATTGTGCGCGACGACGGGAGCGGCGGGGACCTCGGCTACCCGGTGGCTACACAGCTAGACGACGGGCGTATCTTCACCGCCTACTATTTCATGGAAGACGATGGCAACAACTTCGGGGGGACGCGGCATATTGCCGGAAGCTTCTTCCGGTTGGGGTAGTGACGGGGGAGCGGACCTACCCCCAACCCCCTCCCTTCAGGGAAGGGGCTAAATTGAGGTCGCCGTGCGGATCGCTTTCCCCATAGGGAAGGGGCCGGGGGTGAGGTTCGGATAAGGGGGGATATTGTGCAGGAACTGAAGGTTTGTCGGTACGATGCCGGGGCCGGCGTTCGGCTCGGAGGTGTCGTTGGGGACCGCGTCTATGATCTTGAGCGGTGCGGTGGCCTGGCCGGCCGTGAGGGTGAGGGTACGGCCTTGGGGGGCTTCCTTGCGGGCGGGAGCGCGGGCCTGGCGGCGGCGCGGGAGGCGCTGGCCGGGGTGTTGGAAGCGGGTGGCACGGAGGGGGCGGGCGGCGAGCCGCTGGCGTACCGGCTGGAGGACGTGCGCCTGCGGGCGCCCATAGCGCCGAGCACCAAGGTGATCTGTATGGGCCGGACCTTCGAGAGCCACGTGGTCATCGGGGGGCTGGAGCCGCACCCGAAGCCGACGCCGTTCTACAAGCTCACGCAGATGGTGGTTGGGCCGGACGATTACGTCGTGCTGCCCAAGCACCACTATCCCGAGCCGGTGGTGTACGGGACCGAACTGACGGTGGTGATCGGCAAGGAAGGTCGGAGCATCGCCGAGGAGCGGGCGGAAGAGTATATCTGGGGGTACACGGTGCTCAACGACGTCACGATGCGGGGCGCCTACCAGACGGTCGCCAAGTCGTTCGATACCAGCGCCCCAGTGGGGCCGTGGATCGTGCCGCACGACCAGATCGGTAATCCGCACAACTTGCAACTCACCTTCCGGCTGAACGGCGAGCAGGTACAAGAGGGCAATACGCGGGACCTGCGGTTCACTGTCCAGGCGATGGTGGCCGAGGCGTCGAAGTGGGTGACGCTCCGGCCGGGCGACATCATTGCGACCGGCGACGTGGGCGCTACGGTACCGCTCCAGCCGGGCGATGTGATGGAGGCAGAAGTGGAGGGCATCGGGGTGTTACGCAACCCGGTGCGGTTGGAGGAATAATCGGCGTGACTCGGCGCGACAGCCGGAGAGCGCGGCGTTGACGGAGGTAGAAGCGCCCTCACCGGAGGCGCTTGGATTCAGCGTGGAACGTCTGGATCGAGCGTATGCGCTCGTCGAGGGTCTGGTCGCGGAGAATGCCGCGGTGGGGGCGGCGATGCTGGTCGGCCGCGGTGACCGGTCGTTGGTGCCCCGCGCGTTCGGCAGGATGGGTGCGCCCGACGCGGCGCCGGTCCGGCCGGATACGGTCTTCGCGGTTGCTTCCTGCACCAAGCCCATCGTCGCCGCGGCGGTGTGCCTGCTGGTAGAGCGGGGCCTCGTTGGGCTGGACCAACCCCTGTGCGAGCTTATCCCGGAGCTATCGCCGAACCTGAAAGAGGTCCAGGTGTCGCAGCTGATGACGCACACGTCGGGGCTGGGCGGGCTGGTCCGCAATCGTGAACTGCGGCGCAGGCGCCAGCCGCTCCAGCGGTGGCTCGATGCGCTGTACGAAACGACCTTGGAGGCGCCACCGGGCACGCGGGTGCATTACACGAGCGCCGGGGCGGCCCTGCTCGGTGACGTGGTGTGCCGGGTGAGCGGTGTGGAGCTACGTGAGTTCCTGGCACGAGAGTTTTTCCGGCCGCTGGGGATGCGTGACAGCTTCCACGGCCGCCGCGACGAGGACGCCAGCCGCATCTGCCCCAGCCTGCTGCCGACGCCGGAACTGGCCGCCGAGCCGAACTGGAATAGCGACTTCCACCATCGCTTGGGGACGTATTGGGGCGGGCTGTACACTACTGTCGGCGACTACAGCCGCTTCCTGTGCATGCTGCTCAACGGAGGGGCATACAGTGGGGGCCGCATCTTCAGCCCGGCCACCGTGCGGGTAATGACCGAGGACCGGATCAAGCACATGCCCGGCCTCAGCGCGGCGGACCGGCTGACCTATGCCAAGGGCCTGGGGTGGCTGTTGCGCGATAATGGTAGCTGGCCGTTCATGGGCAGCCTGGTCTCGCCGCGGGCCTTCGGCCACTACGGAGTCACCGGCTGCGGGGCCTGGGTGGACCCGGAGACCGGGGTCGTCTGCGCCATCTTTACCAACAAGTCGCATACCGGCGGCGGTATCATGTACAAGCTCGCCATGATCTCCAATGCCGTCGCCGCGTCGCTGGTCGAGTGAGGAGGCAGTCCGGTGGACCGTGCAATCGTCACGCTGACCGATGTGCAGCACAGCAAACTGTGCTACAGCAAGGAGCGGATGTGCGCGCATCCGCGTCAGTGTCCCATTCATAACTACGGCGGTGGCCACATCACGGTCATTCACCATCATGCGCCGAGCGCCTACCGAGTGCGGAACGACATCATGCATGGGCAGTTCGGCTACAAGGGACGCGCCAGGATTCTGTTGCAGCGTTCGTTCGATCATGGCGAGACGTGGTCGTCCGAGCACGAGGTGGTGATCTGGGACGACTCGCTGCCGCTGGAGGAGAAGCGCGCCATTCTGCGGCAGGCCGATGATCCAACGCTACCGCGGGAAGAGATTGATCTGAGCAGCCCGGACTCGTCGGTCTATTTCGCCCGTCCGGCGACCGGTCCGGAGCGAGCAGACGGCCGGCCGGCATTGGAGAGCTACGCCTTTCGGTCGGGTGACCAAGGGCACACCTGGGAGACGGTGCCGACACGGATCAACCCGCCGACCGGGTTGAATTATGTCCATATAGATGGCGGCCCGTGGGTCCAGTGCGGGGACGGGACGCAACTGGTCGTGGCGAGTATCGGGAGCGACGCGGGCAACACACTACTGGGCATCTACGGCACGGACGACAACGGCCTCTCGTGGAACTACCTGGCGGAGGTAGCCAACGATCCCACCGGACGGGGGCGTCCCACCTACGCGGTGCTGCTGCCGCTGCCGAGCGGCCGGCTCCAATGCTACATGCTCAACATCCAGGGTATTCGCAACGCCATCCAGATGAATTATTCGGACGATGGGGGCTATAGCTGGAGCGAGCCGAAGCCGATTGTCGCTTGGGGACAGTCGCCTTGGGCGGCGCTCACGCGCGAACACGTGTGGTCGGGGGCGCGGCGACAGGGGGTACACTACCGGTCACCGTGGCCGCTGCGCCTGCGCGACGGCCGGATCGTGGTGATCTTCGGTCGGCGCCAGCCGCCGTTCGGGATGGGGCTGATCGTCAGTGAAGACGACGGGGCCACCTGGTCGGCGGAGGCGGTCATCCGCGCCGACGCCAGCGACTGGGACTTGGGCTATCCGGTGGCAACGGAACTGGACGACGGGCGCATCTTCACGGCCTACTACTTCACGGAGGACGACGGGAACAACTTCGGGGGCACGCGCTATATCGCCGGGAGTCACTTCCGGCTGGGGTAGACCTACCCCCTAGCCCCCTCCCTAAAGGGAAGGGGAATTGTGGGGGAGTCGGGGGGAGGGTGGGCCGGTGC